>CAZESZ010000047.1:0-7722 GCA_964514855.1 uncultured Candidatus Peribacteria bacterium
CTTGCAGACGGTCTCACTGTGGCTGCGCCGATCTGGCGCACGTTCATGGACCAAGCGTCACGGATTTATCATGCCGAGGATGAGGCATGTTTTTAGGAATGCGGCAGAGAAAAACCGCCCCCTTCCGAGAGCGGTTCTCTGTGATTATTTCTGATTACATCGCCCTCACACCATCGAGTGGCATAGGCTGACCGCCGTTCATTTGCTCCTGCAGCATATCCGAAGCGAGAGGAACAACGACGCTCGAGCGATAGAAGTACTGGTCTCCGCCCTTCACATCTTTCACCGGGAACGTGAGAGCGGGGATCAGCAGTTCCTGATTTACATTATCTTTGTACGTGTAGTACACCGAGTACCCCATCGTCGGTTCGCCAAGGGTGACGGTCGCGGTCTTCGCTTCTTTCTGTTCCGCTACAGGCATCCAGGCATACGAATCGAGCTTGGCGAGATAATCCTTGATCTTCTGCGGATCAGAAACGCCGGCGTACTCGGACTTCGAGTAATGACGCGACATGATGCCGTACACGTTCATCACTTTTTGGGTCTTCACATGGACACCGACGGAGATGCCAAACGGTGCGCCCGACTGATCGGAAACTTTGTGTCCATCGATCATCAGCGGATAGATGACGCGAATTTGATCCGGAATCCACGCTTGCGTCGTATCGATTGCACGCTCGTAGTCGCGCTTCCACTGCATATCCACTTCGGGCGTACCGTAGTGCGAAATATCGATCTCGTGATCCTTGATAAATGCATGTGCTGCTGCGATCAGCTGCGCTTCCGGTGGAACATCAGTAAGTTTCACGCGCTCGGCCTGGAAACACGCATCGGTCTGACACTTGCTTTGCGGCCACTGATCCCACTGCGCATCCAGATACACAGACGTGTCACGGAGATTGACGGTGAGCTGGTAACCGTACGGCTTATTCTGCGAGAAGCTCACGGAATCCACATTCATGTCCGCGAACGATGAAAGATCGATATCGCCAATCTTGAGGATGGAACCGAGAGACGAGAACGCAAGCGATTTGCTGATCGGATTACGCTTGTAGACGGCAACGCTCGGCGTGAGATCTGGCAATGCACCGTCGTACACGTATTCGTATTGTGTCATCGGATACGGTGCGATCATCTTCGCGTCAGAGCCCATCGCCGGTGCAGTCGTCACACCACCGCCTCCACCCATGCCACCTCCGCCGCTCTGGTTGCGGGTCATCGTCGTCTCCGGGGAAACGCCACTGAGTGGACCGAAGGCATTTTTGCCATCGTCAGTAATAGTGTACGTGGCGAGTGGATACGCATCTTTGTTGGTGCCAGGAATGAGAGATTTGGAAGAATTCACAGCAACGAACCCGACCGGAAGAATAATGGCTGCAGTGAGGGCTCCGCCGAAAGCGTAGATCCACTTCGAGAATCCTACGGAAGGCTGAGCCGTCAGTTCCGCGACGCGGTTCTGGAGCTGCATGCGAAGGCGCTTCACAAATTCCGTATCCGGCTCCTGTGCGGGATCGGACGACAGCAATTTTTCAACCAGAGGAATTAACTCGACCTCATGAGACTTCAGTGTCGGATCGATATCGTAGAGCTCGGTGAGAAAATTTTTCAGAGAAGTTTTCATAGGGAGTGCGGAAAGAGAAGAAGTAGAAGCAGTGACGGCAGTTTCGCGCGAAGACCCGCGATAGCGCGGGAAAAAATGACTTTCGCGTTGCCTTCGGATTTACCGGTAATCTCGGCGATTTCGGCGTAGGAGAGGCCTTCCCAGACCCGCAGCATCACGATTTCGCGCTGGTCGGGCGTGAGGATTTTCATGGCCTCGTGGAGCTTCGCGGCATCGATCGATCGTTCTGCACTGAGGCTCGTGACGTCCTCGGAGGCCACGTCCCAGACGTTTTCAATGCTCACCGTTTTCTGCGCGTGCGAACGGTAGAAATCGATGAGTGCATTACGCGCAATGCGGTAGAGCCACGCACGGAACACTCCTTTCTGCGGATCGAACGAACGAATGGACTCGAGAGCCTTCAGGAACACGGTACTCGTAAGGTCTTCGGAAACCTCTTTGCTCAACGTTCGTCGGTGCAGATACCGGTAGACGGCATCGACGTGTAACAGGTACAGCGGATCGAAATCCTCGAGTCGGCCGCGTTGGCACGAGACGACAAAATCACGTTCGGAAGCGTCCATGAGATGGAACAGTAAGAAGTAGGATTCCTACACAGGGTATAACGGATGTATGACGGAAAGGTAACACGATGCTGCAGGCCCCTCTGCAGACATGCGACGGATGTAACCGCTCACTACGCTCTCCATAGTCTCATTTGATTACACTCCCCCAGCCCCTAACCCCCTCCCCCGAGGGGTAGGGGGAAAGTCTGATTCATCGAAACGAAGCTTCCTTCCCCCATCGGGGGAAGGATTGAGCCTGCCTGACGGCAGTCAGGGAAGAAGGAGTCGTGAGCGGTTACCGACGGATCCATGGTAATGGAAAATATTGTGTGGTATAATAAAACGAAATAAAACACATGCAATATCTGTCTACCAAAAACAGCAGCCTCAAAGTGCTGTGGCCGATTGCTTCTCTCGCACTCTTTATCATTGTGGGGCTGACGATCGTAGGATTTCTGCTCTTCAGTAGAGGCCGCACAATCATGGAGCAGCAGCTCAAAGATAAGCTCCAAAGCACTGCTGCCGCCGCGGCAACACAGTTTCATGGTGAAGATATTGAACAAATCCGTGATGGCGACACGATGGAATCATCGCCCATGTTGCGACGCACAGTCGAAGCATTACAATCGATACGATCGAATATCACGAACGTTCAATTTGCCTACATCATGCGGAAAACCGACGATCCGAATTTTCTGGCATTCGTCGCTGATGCTGATATGGCTTCCTCAGCCAAGGAATTGGACCGTAACAAGAACGGTACAGTAGACGAGAACGAAATGGCGCCACTCGTCGGTGAACGGTACGACTGGAGACCATGGCCCGCTCTCGGCATCGAAGCGTTCCTCCACCCTTCCGTTGATAAAGTCGTCAAGATAGACCAGTGGGGATCAAATATTTCGGGCTACGCACCCATTCGCTCGAATAACGGACAGGTAGTCGCGGTGCTCGGCATTGATATGAGCGCTGATGAATTTTCGGGGTTGGCGAATAGTATTTTCTCTCCCGTTGCGGTTCTGCTGACTCTGTTGGCATCAATATTTTTTGCTGCGGGCAGTACGCTCTTCGTGTGGAGGCGGCGTATGGAATCTCTCGAGAAATTGGAGATCGAACGCTCCGGTCTGCTCCGACTGGCGTTTCACCAGCTCGGCGGTCCGCTGACCATCATCAGTTGGTCACTCGAAGAACTGGAGCAGGATGGTCCATCGTCTATTCAACGCAGCATCGCCAATATTCAGGAAGGAGTGAAGCGGCTCGATGCAATTATGAAAACGCTCAAGAAGGCCGATCTCGTGCATGCGGGCAAGATCGATTACCGTCCGGAATTTGCTTCGCTCACGTCGATCCTGGAAACGATCGTGAAAGAGGCAGCTGCGAAACTCGCGCTCCGAAAACAACACGTCATCCTGGACCTGGAGCAGAACATCACAATGAAGCTGGATCCCCATCTCATCTCCGGAGTCGCGCAGGAACTCCTGACAAACGCGATGGATTTTTCGAAAGACGGCGCTTCCATCACCGTCAGTTCTCGCCGTCAGGGATCATGCGCCGAATTTTCGGTCGTTGATCACGGCTGCGGCATCCCGAAGCACGACCTGCATCGGATGTTCGAAGAATTCACACGAGGCGCCAACGCCACCCAGTACAAAGCGGACGGCAACGGTCTCGGCCTGTACATTGTGAAAGGTATCGTGGAACAAGCGGGTGGAAAAGTATTCATCACCAGTCAAGAAGGTAAAGGAACGACGGTGACAGTCAGGTTGCCGATTGCCTAAGCCCCATATCCTCTCTGTACCGTGCTCGGTACAGTGTAACCGCTCCACGCGGTTGAGAGTGTGGGACTCGGCATCATCAGAGTGCTGACCATCGTAGCTTTCTTGATCCGTGGGATCACGCTCGTACTAATGTCGACTCCGGAGATGTTGGCAAAAATTGCATATGCCGCAAGCTCGCTCCTGCTCTGGAGGCAATGAGGACGCAACGTCTAGCGCTTGGAAGCGACGATACTCTTTGCGCCCTCGCCACGCGTCATGACAGTCGTGAGTTCCCATTTCGAGGAGAGAGATTTCGGGAGCGCTTTGTAGCGCGCGATAAAGACTTCGCGCTTTGGCTCAGCTCCGTCCATTGTCACGGTGCGCACCCAACCGATCTCGTTATTCTTGAGGATCTTGCCGTTCTCCAGCAGATCTTTCGGTGCGGTCTTGCCGAAATACGGACCGCTGAGCTCTACCGAACGCGCATCATCCGATCCGTAGATCTGAACGTAGGCCTCGTCGCCGTCGTTGTATGCCTGAATGAGCAACGGTGATCCCGTGTCGTTTTTAAATTTCAGATCCTGCTTGCCAGGGAAGATGGTCGCATCCTGACCGACGCCGAATTTCTCGTAGTACGTCACGTATAGGCTGTGATTTTTCTGTTCAACGATGGGAAATCCTGCGGCAAGAGCGGCACGGTACGTGGTCGTAGAAGCCTGACAGATGCCACCACCGGGAGCCGGTCGGAGATTGGTTCCCTCAAAAATGGTGAGCGCCATCTGCCAACCTCGTGAAACAGATACCGTGCCAAGCGTGTCATTGAATGAGAAGACAGCGTCCGTCGGTACGATGATATTGTGGACGCGTTCATTGAGCGCCTTTCTCACGTTGGACTTGCGCGGAATTCCGGACCCCGCAAAGGTCGAGTGTCCGGTGGACAACAGCTTCATCGGTGTCGCACTGCCGTTCGACGGATTCGTGATAACCGCCGGTACGAACGTAAGAACGTTCTCGACAGTCGTAGAGCCCGTTTCGAATGCTTCCTTGATGTCCGCTGCCAGCACAGTCTGATCGTAGACGTATCCGCTCTTTGCAGTGCAATCGGTTGTAGCTCGCACGACGCCGTGTTCGTCTGTCTCTGTCGAGAGGAGGATACACGACTGCGGCGCAGGAATGCCCTGCGGCGGATAACTGATGAGGTACTGCTTCACGCGCTCTGCATCGATAACTGCCTTTCCTTCGCCGTTCTGCACATCGAATGTAATCCAAAGCGGATGGTCTTTGAGTGAAAGATCCAGAACCGAAAGAGGTGTCGCACCAGGCGCAGCGACGAACGAAACGTGGACACTTCGTTCCAGCATTACCTTGCGTTCGTCCATGGCCATACTGAGATCGATCTCACGAGAGGACGATGAGGGAAGCATCGAGATCTTTCTCGGCATCTGCGCTTCGGCCTGGACTGCGTTTCTGCTACCGAGTCGTGCCACTGACAAAGCCATGATCACCGTGAGGATCACAAAAGTTGCGAGGAATGTGCGTCGGATCTTCATGTGTGTGGTGACGGTCATGGGTTTGTTGTATGTGTATTATTCGTATTATAACATAATATTTAAATAATGCAAATACACAAAACCGCCCCCGGTATTCCGGAGGCGGAGAGTGCTACATTCTGATTACAGACCTAGTCCGATGAATCTGCTCGCTGCGGCTGAACCGACTGCCAGGAGAGCGAGGAGAGTTCCGTAGAACACTGCACCGAATCCATTGTCACCGGCCTGCGGCTTGGCGGCGACCGGCGTGACACTGGAGTCATCGCTCTTCGCGGCGTAGAGATCTGCCGACTCATCACCTGTTAGAGGATAGACAACGGCCGGGGGAGGTGTGTACGTCGGTGGGTAGTACGTCGGAGGAGGATTCTGCGGCGGGTAGTACGTCGGAGGATTGACGTACGAAGGCGGATTGTAATACGGCGGAGGATTGTACGGCGGGTGGTAGTAGGGCGGAGGGTTGTACGGCGGAGGATTGACGTACGTAGTGTTGTAGATCGTGGTCTGATCAGTCGACGTCTTGCCATTCACATCGACAGTGTTCGTGATAATCGTACCGTTGCCGACACTACTGCTGACTTCGGCATCGAGGTAGAGCGTGCGGCTGGAGTTGGCCGGAACGCTGATGTTGGTCCAGCGTACCTGCTGACTATTCACGGATCCTCCATCCGAAACGGTGAGAATCGCAAGGCCGTACGGAACGTTGTCCGTCACGAGCAAGTCGTTCACGAGGTTACTGCTGTTGTTTGTCAGGATGATGCTGTAGCGCAAACGATCATTGACGTTCGCAGTCGAGCGATTGTCAGTCTTGTAGACCGAGATATCGTTGACGCCTCCGCCAGCACACGTGAGGTTCGTCGTGACTGCAGTACTGAGGTTATTGCTGGTAGCCGAATCAGCCGTATCCGAGGTGATGCTGGCAGAGTTGGTTACCGTTGTCTGTGAACACGTGCCAGTCACGGTCTTCACGTTGAAGATGGCATTGATCGTGGTTGTCTGACCGGAGGTCATGGTGCCGAGGTTGCAGGTCAGCACGTTGCCATTTGCACTGCAGGTAGCTCCGCTCGCAGATACGAACGTGTACTCGGACGAGAATGTGTCACTGACCACAGCATTCAGGGCACTATTTGGTCCGTTATTGAGAGCCGTGATGACGTACGTGATCGTGCTGCCGCGCTGCACGCTACTTGGACCGGACTTCGTGACCGAAAGATCAGTGGTCTGTGGAGGACAGGTGAGAGCAGTCGTGACAATGCTGGAAGTGTTATTGGTGGTCACCGGATCGGTCTTGGCACCGGCAACAGTCGCCGTGTTATTGACTGTCGTCGGCGTGCAGTTCGCGATGATCGGCGCATTGAAGATCAACGTGAGCGGGATGATCTGTGAAGGATTGATGGCACCAGTACAGACGACGTTGGTTCCCTGCGGCGCACAGTTCGTGCTGCTACCTGCAGTCACAAATGTGAGACCAGCCGGGATGGCGTCCGTCACCGTGTACGTGTTCGCGTTGATCGTACTGAGGTTTGCGACGGTCACGGTGTACGTGAGGTTATTGCCACGAGCGATGGTCTGGAGCCCGGTCTTCGTGATCGAAAGATCGGAGTCTAGAGACACAGGACAGGTGAGTGTCGTCGCTGCGGAAGCCTGATTGTTCGTACTCGTCGGATCCGTCACGTTCGGATCATTCTCGGTCACGATGACTGCGTTCGTCACAGATTTGTCCGTACACTGGGTCGGGACAACAGTGGAGAACGCGAGCTGGAATGTTCTCTGTCCGAGAGATGCAAGCGTGCCGATATCACACGAGAGGATTCCTCCGATCGTGGGATTGCCACCAGGAAGCGCGAGCTGACATATCACACCAGTCTGCGGAATGTACGTGAGTCCAGCTGGGAACGTATCTGTGACGGTGATATTCGAGATAGATGAAGGACCGTTATTCATCACTGTGAACGTGTACGAAACGTTGGATCCGTACTGTACGGTGAGCGGACCCTGTTTCTGGACGGAAAGATCGGCGGTGTTCGGTGGAGGACAGCTGAGTGCCGTCGTAAAACTCGCACTATTATTCGTGGAGACTGGATCCTGAAGCGGTGAAGACACTGCGACTGTTGCCGTGTTCGTCACGGACGTAGCAGAGCAGGTCTGCGGAAGCGTTGCGGTGAACGTCGCAGTGATGATCGGCGTGGACTGACCGGCTGCGAGACTTGGGACCACGCACTGGAGTGCGTTACTGACGATGGAACAGTTAGCGC
>CAZESZ010000048.1:0-3684 GCA_964514855.1 uncultured Candidatus Peribacteria bacterium
ATGGGATCTGAGACTGTCATGGACGAGAAGATAGGAACGAATAGAGAAAACGAAAAGTGAAGAGTGGGATTACCAGGAGGATTTTTTGACACCGGGGATATCACCATTACAGGCGAGCTCGCGGAAACAGATGCGGCAGATACCGAAGAAACGCATGTATCCGCCCCTGCGGTGACACAGTTTGCAACGGTTGTAGGCACGCGTAGGAAACTTCGGCTTTTTGCCTGCGGCCCGAGCCTTTTTGTGCTCTTCCTGCCTTTTTTGCCAACTGAGGACGATCGCGTCGCGAGCCATGGAGAGTGAAAACGAGAAGGAGTAGGGAAGAGAGTATCGCTGGTTTATCAGGCAGTTGCAACGTCACCGGACTTTTTCTGCGGACGACGGAACGGAACTCCGATCTGCTTCAAGAGGGCGAGGCCGCGCTCGTCGGTTCCGGCATTCGTCGTAATCTGGACCTGCATTCCGAAGATTTTATTCGCCTCGGGCGGAGGCAGTTCCGGAAAAATAGACTGATCGACGATGCCGATTGCGTAATTTCCTCGACCATCGAGTTGCGGCTTCAGGCCGCGGAAATCGCGGATGCGGGGAAGGACGTAGTTGAGAAGACGATCGAGGAAATTGTACATCGCCTTGCCACGCAAAGTGACGACCATGCCGACGACCATGTTCTCGCGAATATTGAAGTTACTGATGCTGAGGCGTGATTTACGGATGGCAGGCTTCTGTCCGGTGATCATGGAGAGCTGCTCAGAGATGAATGCCTGAATATCTTTGCTGCCATACTTCTTCGTACTGAGTCCGACGTTCACGAGAACTTTCGTAATGCGTGGGAGGGCATTCACATTCTTCTCGCCGAGCTCTTTCTTGAGAGCGTCTGCAATGTCCGTACGGAGCCGTTTCTGAAGGGGGACGTATTTCATGGATGCTGATTAGGAGCCGCGACCGCCGGAACGGTGAGCCGGAATAGGAGTCGCAAGTGCGGAGGAATCACCTTTCGGAGCGTCAGAATCACTCGCTGCCACATCGGAACCGAAGCCGACTTTTTTCCAGAACGGAGACTTCTTTCCGGGCTTAGAATCAGACGTGGCGGACGGTGCGCTACGAACTTTTTCTGATGTATCGGGTGCGACCTTTGAGCGCTCGAGTGCGACTCCGCTTCCCTTGGCAATACGCGTTTTCTTGCCGGTCACGGTATCGACTCGGTAACCGATGCGCGTTGGCTTGCCGGTCTTTGGGTCGAGAATCGCGACGTTACTCGCATGAAGCGAGACTTCGTATTTGATCTTCTTCCCTGCTTCCTGCGCGCTCTTCTTCACGTGTTTTGTCACCATGTTGGCGCCCGAGACGATGACACGGTTCTGTGCGGCGAGCACACGCATGATGGTGCCCTTTTTACCTTTGTCCTTGCCGGCGGTGACGATGACGGAGTCGCCGTGTGAGAGTTTCATGGGAGATTAGAGAACGTCAGGGGCTTGGGAAATAATCTTCTGGTAGCCAGCGGCGCGCAGTTCACGAGCGACCGGTCCGAAGATGCGGGTTCCTTTGGGTTCTTTGTTCGCATCGATGATGACGCAGGCGTTGTCGTCGAAGCGGATACCGGAGCCATCTTTGCGACGCGTCATGAATTTCGTGCGAATGATGACCGCGCGCTCGACAGCGTGCTCGCGGACGGTACCGCGCGGGGCCGCCGTCTTCACCGCAACGACGATGACATCACCGACTGCTGCGTAGCGACGCTTGCTACCACCGAGCACTTTGATGCACATGCAGGTCTTGGCACCTGTGTTATCGGCAACGGCGAGGATGGTCTGCTGCTGGATCATGACTTGGCGGGAACTGGCTTCTTCACTTTTTCGGCGAGTGCATCACGATGGTCGCGCTTCGTGGTCTGCTGTTCGATCTCTTCCGTCTTGATCGTCGATAGTCTGGGAGCGGCCTTCAGGAGCTCCGTCACGCGGAAACACTTGTTCTTGGAAAGCGGGCGACACTCGGTGATGACGACCTCATCTCCAATACCCAAGTCAAAGCCCGTGGAATCTGCCATGAACTTTTTGCTGACGCGGAAGCGCTTATCGTACATTCCATGCATCACGGACCTGTGGACGGTCACGACGACGGTCTTCTGCATTTTGGCCGATGTGACAGTTCCGATTTTCGTGCGCATGGGGAAGAGAAAGTGGACTTAAGAGGACTTCTTCTTTTTGGAGCCGATATCTTTTACCGATTTTTTCGGCTTTTGTGAAGCGTTTTTTGGGGATTCCTTCGCGGCAACTTTCTGCATCGGGACAGCTGGGACAGCGTTTCTCTCGATCTCGTGCAGGACCATCATCATACGAGCGATGTCCCGCTTGTGAGCACGGTAGAGGCCGGAGTTCTTCTCACTCTGCATTTCCAGGCCGATGCGCATCTTGGCAGCTTCGGCACGCTTGATTTGCAGATCCTTGCGGAGCTCTTGGGGTGTCATGCGCCTGATTTCGGTGACAGATGTCTTGTGCTTCATGATGCGTGCTTGTGAAGAGTCATGACGAATTTTGTTTCGACCGGGAGCTTGTGCGATGCCAGACGGAATGCCTCGCGAGCCAGTTCTTCCTTGATGCCATCGAGCTCGAAGAGAATAGTCCCCGGCTTCACGACCGCGCAGTAGAATTCCACGGCGCCTTTTCCGGATCCCATGGGCACTTCTGGAGATTTACGAGAGACAGCTTTGTGCGGGAAGATGCGAATCCAGATGGAACCGGAACGACCGACTTCGTGCGTGATGGCGCGACGTGCAGCCTCGATCTGTCGGGACGTGAGTTCGCCGGCTTCCTGCGCCTTCAGGCCATAGGAACCGAATGCGATGGTCGCACCGCGCGTTGCCTTTCCCTTAAACTGACCGCGGCCGCGGTGCATTTTTCGGAATTTGGTGCGAATGGGTTGGAGCATTTTGACGAGGGGGACTCGTGGAGTGAGGGGTGATTACGCTGCTTTGGGGAGGGACGTGAGGGCGGCGGAAGAAGCTTCTTTGATTTTCTTGAACACCATTCCTTTGTACACCCAGACCTGAATACCGATGGTGCCGTACGGCGTCAGAGCGTGACGAGTGGCGAACTGAATGTTGGCGCGGAGAGTTTGGAGAGGAACGTTGCCTTGTTTAAATCCGTCGGTGCGGGCGATCTCGGCACCGTTGAGGCGTCCGGAGATGCCGACCTTGCAACCGATGGCACCGGCCGAAATAGCTTTTTCGACAGCCATTTTGCAGGCTCTGCGATACGGCATGCGGCGTTCGATCTGCCCCTGGATACTCTCTGCGATACAGACAGCGTCTGCGTCCGGCGTACGGATTTCGTGGACGTTGATCTCGAAAGATCCACCGAATGTTTTCTCGAGTTCTTTGCGAAGATCTTCGATGGCGGCACCTTGCTTACCGATGATCACACCCGGCTTGCTGGAGTGCAGGACGACGGACGTTTTCTTGCCACGATCGATCTCGATGAGGCTCAAACCTGCGTCGCGATACTTTTTCTCGATGAAGCGACGAATCCGAACGTCCATGAGAAACATCGCCTGGAATTTTTCCTTGCGGGCAAACCAGGTGGACGGCCACGAATGCGTGATGCCGAGGCGAAAGCCGTTGGGGTTCACTTTCTGTCCCATTACTTGGAGGAGGAAGAAGTATCAGATTTCTTGGTGACGGTTTTCTTG
>CAZESZ010000048.1:3784-7690 GCA_964514855.1 uncultured Candidatus Peribacteria bacterium
GTCCCATTACTTGGAGGAGGAAGAAGTATCAGATTTCTTGGTGACGGTTTTCTTGGGAGCACTAGCCGGCTTCGGCTTGGCTTGCACTTTCGGTGCGGACGCCTGCGCACGCTGGACCATCGGGCCTGGCTTCACGACATCGCCGGGGAAACCAAGTGTCAGGGAGATGTGGCAGAGGAATTTCTTGATCGGACGAACGCGGCCACGAGCCATCGGCGTACCCCGGCGGTAGTGCGTTCCTTGGTTCACGTAGACAGTTTTTATAACCATCGTCTGCGGATCCTGCTTGAAGTTATGCTCGGCGTTGGCGATGGCCGAACGAAGCACATCTTCGAGAAGGCGGGCGGCTTTCTTGTGGGTCTTTCGCAGAAGCTCCACAGCGTCCGGCACCGTCATGCCACGGACCATCTGGGCAACCAGATTGGCTTTTTTAGGAGCGAGCCGAGCGGAGTAGTGGTGAGCTTGCATGGTGGATTATTTGGCAGATGCGGCGGGTGTGGCCATCACGGACTTGGCGGCGGGAGCGGCTTCGGCTTTGCTCATCTTTCCTCCGTGGATGCGGAACTTCGTGGTCCAGGAGAATTCGCCGAGCTTGTGACCGACCATCTGTTCCGTGACGTACACCGGAAGAAAATCTTTACCGTTGTGGACAGCGAAGGTAAATCCGACGAACTCGGGTGGAATGTCGCAGTCCCGAGCCCACGTTTTGACGATCTTCTTCTCCTGCTTGGCCATCATGGCCATAACCTTCTTCAGGAGTTTTGGATCAACATTGGGGCCTTTTTTGAGCGAGCGTGTCATAAGATTGAGAGCGTAATGCTTTGCGCGGGCAGGCTAGAGAGTAGTCGTCGTAAGAATGAAAGCGATAGCGATGAGCGGGATGATGATCTGGTACATGGGGATCGTGGGGGATGGAATAGCTGGCCTGAACGGTCAGCGCAAGGAGTGTACATGAGAAATCCTATTTCTTGGCCTTCTTCTTGATGCGGCGGCGGACGATGAGCTCGTTGTTTGGGCGATGCGGGCGACGTGTCTTCACACCGAGTGCATGCTTACCCCACGGGGTCTTCGGATACTTGAGACCGATTGGCGAGTGTCCTTCTCCTCCTCCGTGCGGGTGATCGACGGCATTCATGGACTTTCCGAGGACCTGCGGCTTCTTGCCCTTCCAGCGGTTACGGCCTGCTTTTCCGATCGTGATGAGGTGATGATCAGGGTTCGAAACGCTGCCGATAGAGGCGTAGCACTCGCTGCGAACTTTGCGCATTTCGCCGCTCGGAAGCTGGATGATGGCGAACGGTGCATCGAAACCGACGAGAACGGCGCTGGCTCCTGCCGAACGGACGATCTTTCCGCCGCGGCCAATCTGGAGCTCGATATTGAAGATGCGGTATCCGACTGGCACGTGTTCGAGCTTCATGCGGTTCCCCGGCTTCACTTTCGTGCGCTCACCACAGACCACTTCGTCATCGATCTTCAGGCCTTCAGCAGCCAATATGTAACGCTTGTCACCATCGACGTAGTGCACGAGTGCGATGTACGCGGAACGGTTTGGATCGTACTCGATGGCGGCGATGCGCCCGAGGATGCCCTGCTTGTCGGTCTGTCGAAAGTCGACCATGCGCAGCAGGCGCTTGTGTCCTCCGCCACGGTGACGGACCGTGACACGTCCGAGGTTATTGCGACCTGAAATGCGCTGCTTGCCTTTCGAGAGACGCTTCTCCGGACGCTTCTTCGTCAGCATCGAGAAGTCGGCGATGCTCATCTGGCGCCTGGCGTTGCTCGTTGGTTTCTGCTGAATGACCGGCATGGCTAGGAGGTGCGGAAGGTACTGAGATCAAGTGCTTTGCTCTTCTTCGTGAGGCGAACGATCATACGCTTGCTGCGGTGACGCTTCTCCATGACTGAGCCCTGTCCGACGATGCGGGTCTTGGGGCGAACGAGCATGACGCGGACGGACTCGGCTTCGACGTCGTAGTATTTACGCAGAGCATGCTTCACATCTACTTTCGTAGCATTCGGATGAACTTTGATGACGTACACACCTTCTGTCTTGAGACGCTCTGCCTTCTCGGTGACGACCGGGCCGATGATGACGGATGAGATTTCCATGATTATGCGGTGGGCTTGGCAGATTTTTTAGCAACTGGCTTCTTCTTTGGGGCAGCCTTTGCCTTCGGCTCTTTCTTCACTTTCGGAGCTTTCATTGCCTCTTTTTGTGCGGCTGCTGCGCGTGACTCATCTTTCTTCGTACGTTTTTCGGTAACGGAATCTCCTTTCGCGAAGGTCTCTTCCGCGGCTTTCACGGCATCTTCGAGGAAGATGATGTGCTTCGCGTTCAGGAGATCCTCAGGATTCAGATACTGCGCGAAGATGGCTTTTACACGAGGAATATTACGCGTCGCCAGTTCTAGTCCGCGGTGACGGCCAGCCGTCACGACGACGATGCGCCTGCCAAACTCGACTGGAAGTTTCTGAAGAAGCGTCATGAAATTTTTCGTCTTCACATCCTCGGGGTAATTTTCAAGTGCGATGATGGCGCCTTCTTTCGCGCGGAATGAAAGGCAGGAGAAGAGTGCGGCGCGGCGCATTTTCTTCGGCATGTCTTTCGTGAAGTTTGCTTCGTTACGAGGACCGAACGTCTTTCCTCCACCGCGCACGAGCGGACTCCGGAGCGAACCGCGCCGGGCGTTACCGGTGTGCTTCTGTGCGTAGGCCTTCTTCGTAGTACCGACGACTTCGCCACGGTGTTTCACGTGGGCAATCGGTGCACGGCGATTACTGAGCTGGCGCACGAGCGCGAGGTGCATGAGACCTTTGTTGATCTTCGCCTCGAACAAGCGAGCCGGGAGCTCGAGAGAGCCCTTCTTGGTGCCGGTTGCTGTAAAGAGGTCGATCTTCATGATTATTTCTTGGGAGCGGGCTTAGCGGCCTTAGGAGGCTCTGGTGTGAGGTAGACGAGGGAACCGTTGCCGCCCGGAATCGGGCCCTTGATACCGATGATCTTCTTCTGAGCATCACTGACGAGGACAGCGCGGTGCTTGAGGGTCACAGTTTCAGAACCCATGTGTCCTGGCATGCGCTTGCCGGCATGGATGCGTCCTGGCCACGTTCTCATACCCACGGAACCAGGCTCGCGCTTGAAGTGCGAACCGTGCGAGGCAGGACCTCCGGAGAAGTGGTGACGCTTCATGACACCCTGGAAACCTTTTCCTTTACCGACGCCTTTCACCGTGACGAGCGTCTCTGTCGGGATGGATTCGACCGTGAGGGTGTTACCGATTGCGTGACCATCGAGAGAATCGACCTGAAACTCCTTCTGGTCGCTGTGCTTGGTCAGAGTGTTGCCCTTACGCGTCTTCACGGTGTACTGCCCGGCGCCGAGGACGACAGCCTGGTAACCGTCCTTCTCCTTTGTCTTCGTACGGACAACCGTATTGTCTTCGACCTTGAGATACGTCACAGGGACGGCATCTCCGTTTGGGAGAAACACGCGGGACATGCCGATCTTGCGAGCGATGAGGCCGAGGGCCATAGGAGTGCTTGGAGGTTCCCTGCCTACCGGCAGGCAGGCCTTTCATCTGCTTATCTCATTCTGGGAGCGGGCATTCTACCCGCGGTCGAGAGGCAGATCGGAACGTAAGCTTTTCTTTCGAAAGCCGGTGCAGTGTACGGAGCCGAAAATGTACGGTCAAGGCAAATTGGCAGGAAATAAAAAAACCCTGTACGCGTTTGTACAGGGTTCATACGAACTCGTTCGTTAGCTTGCGAAAAATGATTTCTGCTTCGGGCGAGCCTGGATGATGCGCTGAATTTCGGCCTGATTGGCTGCAAAAGTCTGCGTGCTTTTTTGCAACGTCGGAATGCTCAACACTTCGTCACGCTCTCTTTGCGCCGCAGTCAGCT
>CAZESZ010000049.1:0-7611 GCA_964514855.1 uncultured Candidatus Peribacteria bacterium
CCCGGTGTGCTGCAGTACATCTTCAGTGTTTCCGGAGAGTGCAGTCGCGTTCGGCATTGTGACATCGCGCCACAGTCTTCTACCGCACCCATTCGATGATCGAACTCCAGCGTAAACTCATCGGCGATTCCGTCCGCAACAAAGCCTTTGAAGCAGCACTGAAGAAAGCAGTGAAACCCGGCAGTACCGTCATCGATCTCGGTTCGGGTACCGGATTCCTCGGATTCCTCGCATCGCGTCTCGGCGCCAAGAGTGTCACGCTCATCGAGAGCGGTGAGATCTTGGATGTCAGCAAAAAACTGGCGGCTCGGAACACGATCAAACATTGCACGTTCATCAAGAAACATTCCACCGAAGTGAAAGGCATACCGACGTGCGATGTTCTCGTATCGGAAACCCTCGGCAACTACGCTCTTGAGGAAAATATCATCGAAACTATCGAGGATGGGAAGCGCTTCCTGAAGCCCGGCGGCATCATTATCCCGGGCAGCATCACGCAGTTCGTGTGTCCGGTGTCGTCGATGCGCCTCATGAAAGACGTCGACGTGTGGACCGACGTCGGATTCGATCTCGCGTTCGATGAGGCTCGTGACATCTCGATGAACAATATGTATGTGAAGACGGTTCGCCCCGATGACCTACTCCCAGGCGGCACGCAACAGTGGGACATCATCGATTTTTCGAAGAAGAATAAGAGTGTCCGAACGAAGACGCTGACCTGGCAGGGACCTGCGATGATCCACGGTTTTGCACTGTGGTGGGACGCGGAGCTCGTGCCCGGCGTCCATCTCTCGACTGCACCGGACAAGCCCGCCACACACTGGGAACAAATTTTTCTTCCGCTCCTCGAATCGGTCACACTGAAGGAGGACGAGCACGCCGAACTTACGATCACCTCCGACTCTCGCTACGATGTGAAGATCAACCTCTCGTGGAATCTACGAGTCTTCAATGCAGCGAGTAAGGCCGTCTCTGAGCAGACACTCGATATGTCGCGTGGCTACATTAGTTAATCCTCTTGTCCCTGGTGCCAGAAGAAGTAGGGATCACGAGTCGTGGTGTCGTAGTTGACGTGTTCAGGGGCATAGATATTAATATCGCCGCTCTTCTGTAAATCCGACATACGTCCGTAGTCTTTCATGCCGGGGTACTCGCGGAAGATGTGTGCTACTGCATCGCGTACAGTCATGGTGTAGTAGGAGCTTTGAGCTGCTTCTTTCGTGGCGTGGTCGAGAATGAGTGACCCCAAATCTCCGCCACGGGATGCGCCCCAGAAGAGCTCTAGGCTCAGGCGCCTTCTGTCTCGTGGCGTCAGCGAGAAGCCAGCGATGATCGATCGCCCTGCTCGGATACCGTGGTGCTCATCGCGAATTTTTTCGAGCTCTTCCTTGCTGCGGGGACGGTATGTTCCATCGTCAACATTCCGCCGGTAGTTCTCCATGAAGATCGGTATCTCGCGCACGAAGAGCGGGCTGTATGTCGTGGCGTTACGATTGAAGCACATTGTTCCTTTACCGGTTACACTCCTGATTTCGTCGCCCAGAAACTGCGGCTGCGTGAAGACGATTTTCGGTGTCTTTTGCAGGCCGTCTTCCACTGCCGAAAGAATGTCTCCATCATCGGGGTGTTCATGTTTCATGGCATCGATCTTTGAATTCGAGAGCAGTGGCATGATGGCATTCCTTCCGTTACGGAAGCCGGGCATTTTTGAGAGCACGATAAGCTCCTCGATGTCATATCGTCTGTCGGCGGTGATAGTTCGTATCATCTCCGGGACATGCTGCAGATGCGAGGCGCGATCACGCTCTGCGAATACATTGCTTGGCATATGCCGCATAAGCTCTCTGCGTGCAGATGCGTGGAGCGTATGGAGCTGTACGTTGATATCGCCTTTTTGCATCCAGCTGATCTCAGATGCCATGCGTAGCGCGACTGGTCGACTCACGTGTTCGTTTGCATGCGCGATGACAATGGTGCTTCCGCGATAGGTAGCACGGTACGTTTCCTCTGGTTGTAAGAGACTTTTTGACATAGATAAAAAGGAGGCAGCTATATAGAGATAGTTGGCGCTCTGCGTCAATACATTGCTCTAACCGCACATCGCCCGAAACTCCTCCTCACCGATCGTCTTCACGCCGAGCTTCACCGCGTCATCCAGCTTGCTGCCGGCCTCCGCACCGAGGAGCAGCCAATTTGTTTTTTTGCTCACGGCCGAACTCACTTTTCCGCCCCGGTCTTTGATCATCGCTTTTGCCTCCTCGCGTCCGAGAGTGGGCAGCGTTCCGGTAATGACGAACGTTGTGCCTTCGAAGATCTGCGCGATACCCGACGATTTCGGCAAGACACAGCGCAGTCCGCCGTTTTCCATCTTATGCAGCAGCGCGCGGTTATCGGCCTCGGCGACCCACTGAGCCAGTGACTCGGCCACTGCTTCGCCGATGCCATCGATCTTCAAGAAGTCGTCGACTGATATCGCCGAAAGGACGACGGCGATGTGCGCAGGACTCATCTCGGTTTTTCCGCCGGTATTCCAGTCGATCCTGCGTCCCAGGAGTTCCGCGGTCTCACGTCCGATATGTCGAATACCCAGGCCGAAGAGAAATCGTTCCAGAGGGATCGTGCGTGCTTTCTCTATCGCCTCCAGCAGATTCGCGGTCTTCTTTTCCTTGAAGAGTGGCAGCGTGAGGAGATCTGGTTCTTTCAGAAAAAAAATGTCGCCGACGTCCGTGACGAGTCCGGAATTCACGAGTAGTTCCACCGTCTCGAATCCCAAACCTTCGATGTTCATCGCGTACCGTGATGCGAAGTGGGTGATGCGCTCGAGCCGCATGCCAGCGCAGTCTGGATTCGGACAACGGTGCACTGCTTCGCCCTCGGGCCTCACGAGTTCACTGCTGCAGCTCGGACAGTGCCTGGGGTACCGAAACGGCGTCGCGTTCTTCGGTCGCAGATTCTTCAGGACTTCCATGACCTCCGGAATGATGTCCCCGGCCTTGCGAACGATGACCGTGTCGCCGATGTGGATGCCGAGTCGGAGAATCTCATCTTCGTTGTGGAGCGTCGCGCGCGTGACCGTCGTCCCTGCCAACTGCACCGCAGAGAGATGCGCCACCGGCGTGATGGCTCCGGTGCGCCCGACTTGCAATTCGATGTCCAAAATTTCAGCAGACGCCTGCTCTGCTTCAAATTTGAATGCTCGTGCAAAGCGCGGCGCCTTCGCGGTCGAGCCTAAATCTTTCTGCATCCGCCGATCGTCGACTTTGAGAACGATGCCATCGATGTCGTACGCAAGCGCATCCCTTTTCTTTGCGATGTCGCGATACATTTTTTCGACCTCATCGAGCGAAGCGAGAACGCGGTAACTTTTTTCTACCGGTAGTCCGCAGGCTTTCAAAAAATCCATGAGCTCTTTCTGGTGTGTGATCCCGAGCGCATCGGCACTCTCTGCATCGAGCGAGTAACAGAACATCTGGAGATCCCTGGAAGCCGCAGCCGCCGGATCCAACTGTCGTACCGATCCCGCTGCTGCATTGCGCGGGTTTGCGAACCGCTCCCTCTGTGGAAGTCCTGCATTCACCATCTCGAGCGTTTTTTTTGTGATGAAGACCTCGCCGCCGATTTCGAGAAATTTCGGTTTGTTTTTGATCTCGGCGTACGATTTCGGTAGCTCGAACGCAAGCGGGACGCTCTCGATCGTTCGTACCGTGTGTGTCACGTCTTCGCCTTCTGTGCCGTCTCCGCGCGTCACCGCACGCACAAACGTGTAGGTGCCTTTCTCGTTATGCTTATACACAAGCGACATATTCAATCCGTCGATTTTGAGCTCGGTCTCAAAGCGAAACGCGACATTCTCTTTTCCGAGCGCGCGCTTCATCTGGTCAACCCAGTCATCCAAGTCCGCGCGGGAAAATGCGTCCTGCAGAGATTCTTTTGGGTGCAGGTGCTTCACTTTTGGCAGCTTCGTATCCAGTGGCGCGCCCACGCGTTGCGTTGGCGAATCAGGCGTGATGAGTTCTGGGTACGTAGTTTCGAGTTCGATGAGCTCGCGTTTCAGACTGTCACGCACAGTTTCGGGGACTAAAGATTTATTTTCCGTGAAGTACGCACTATTGAGACGTTTGATCTCCTTTTTCAGCTGCGCGATTCGTGATACTGCCTTCTGCTTGTCCATACTTGGATTGTAGCAAGAATGCTGGCGCATGAGATGCGGTGTGCGTTCTCATTGTCCAAATACCACGTTTCCACGCATCACTACTCTGTCAATTGCAAAGTCCTCGAATATGGCGAGTATATCGCGTCAGTGGCCTCCGTTCTCGATCTTCGCCGGCAAGTGGACGCACTCGACCGTCAGGTCGTGGAATTGCTGTCCAGGCGTAACGCTCTCGTGAAGCAGATTACGACTCAGTTGGATGAGGATGAGCCGGATAAAGCACGAGAGGCGCAGGTGCTGAGCAACTGGCTGGAAGAAGGTTTCGATTACGATTTGGATGAGGTGCAGCTCGAGAAGGTGTGTAAGACCGTCATGGAGATGGGTAGAAAGGCCAAGGATGCCTGACAATTTCGCCTCACCCTGCCTGCCGGCAGGCAGGCCAAATCCTTCTCCCTGAGAGAGAAGGGAGCTCTGCTCTTCTGGCAATGCCATTTTTCTTCTTTCCTACAGTTCCTCTCTCCTTCCGGGAGAGAGGTGTCCCGCCAGAGCGGGACGGAGTGAGGCGGGCGGTGCATCGAAGTCGCTTCTGTAAGGGCTTTTTTTCTGGTATACTGTCACGATGGCATCATCGAATCTCTGGCAGTCGGCAGTGGAGCAAAACGCATCCGATATTCACGTCGTAGCAGGACAACCGTTGATGCTGCGTATCGATGGACGCTTGGTGTCGTCTGGTACTGCTCCAGTACCTTCAAAACAAGTAACCGATCTCATGAAAGATTTTCTGAGCGAGGCCCAGTACAAGCGCTTTCTCGAAAGTCAGGATTTGGACTGCTCGCATGTTCTTCCGGATGGCACTCGTTTCCGCATCAACTGTCACATGGTCGGTGGCGAACCTGCGTTTGCGGCTCGCATCATTCCAAGCCAGATCCCGACACTGAAAGAACTGATGATGCCAGACGTTGTGATGGATCTTGCTCGCAGTCGTGATGGCTTGGTGCTCTTCACCGGTCCCACCGGTTCTGGGAAATCTACGTCGCTCGCGTCCATCATTTCGTCCCTGAGCTCAGAGCTCCCGCTCAATATCATTACGCTCGAAGACCCGATAGAATTTCATTTACCATCCGGCAAAGGCCTCGTTCAGCAGCGCGAACTCGGCGTCGATTTTCCCTCTTTTCCAGAAGGCTTGAAACACGTTCTCCGTCAGGATCCCGATGTCGTCATGGTCGGTGAAATGCGCGATCTCGAGAGCATCGCACTCGCACTCACGCTCGCCGAAACTGGCCACTTGGTACTCGCGACACTCCACACGCCCAATACTGCACAGAGTATTGATCGCATCGTGGACGTCTTCCCGCCGCACCAACAGGCGCAGGTACGTCTCCAGCTCTCACTCTCACTGAAAGCTGTCGTCGCTCAGCGCTTGCTCCCAAAGAAAGGCGGCGGCCGCATCGCGAATCGCGAAATCTTGATCCGCACTCCGGCGGTTGCAAATATCATCAGGGAGAACCGAGTGCAGGAACTGAGCAGTGTGATCCAGACCAGCGGTTCGGATGGAATGATCACGTTCGAGAAGGATTACAAAAAGCTGCTGAAAGAGGGTTTGATTGAAGATTAAGGGCTGAAATAACTCATTGACTCCTCACAAAACTAGTGTAGAGTGCGAATTTGAATGAACGCTCTTCTCCCCACAGGTGTTGAGTCCTATCTGAGAGAGGCAGGCTTTTCTGCAACCGAGATGCTTCTCCTCCGAAAGCTCGTCGAGGAAGACTCTCTGACGATCCGAGAACTCGCCAGTAAGACTGGAAAATCCACTGGTATTCTCGACCAAGCGATGAAGAAACTGATCTCGAAGAAGATCGCCCAGAGAACCATCATCAATGATCAACCTCGCTATTCGATCAACTCTCTCGATGCGGTTCTCCGTTGGGTGAAAGACGACATGCTCGAACGAAAAACGACTCTCGAACGTCGTCATGAGAACTTCGAATCCTTCATCGCCACCCTCAAAGTCGACCGCAAACGCCCCGACATCGAACACTTCCACGGTCCCGATGGCATCAAGCAGGCCTACCTCAAGCTCCTCGAATCCGGAAAAGAACTCCTGACCCTCACTCCTATCCTCACTCTGACCGAGGAAGATCCTTTCCGCCTCTTCCGTGTCGAGTACTTCCGCAAACGCCAGGTCCGCAAGATTTTCCAGCGCATCCTCGCACCAGACTCCACCCTTGCACGTAGGTTCCGTTCCAGAGATCCCTTCGAGTACCGAAAAACTCTCCTCGTCTCTCCTTCAGACCTTCCTCTCACCTTCGAGAAGACCATCGTCGGGGACACCATTGCCTGCTTCAACTTCCAGGAAGAGTCAGCCTGCTTTCTAAAATACCCCGACCTCGCCAACGCCGAACGTGCCCACTTCGAAGCACTGTGGGCCAAACAGCTCCATGCCATCGATCCGACCCAACCCATTACCCCTGTACCGACCCGGATTCCGCTGAAGACCCGAATCTTCTCCTCCCTCCGTGAATTCATCCTCTCTCGCAAATCGATCGCCGCATTCGCGATCTTCTCCCTCATCTCCGGTGCGCTCACCTTCGGCCTCTATCAGAGTAATAAGGCGCTGAATCTGCAGCGTATGAGAGACAGAGTGATCACTGTCGCGGCGACTGGAGCATTGCAGTTTGAGCCGCAGGACATCGAGACCATTCGCACCCCCGACGATATCCAGAAGCCGGAGTACGCGAAGCTGATCGCAACGCTCAATATGATACGGCGCAGCAATCCCGGCATTCAGTACGCGTATCTCATGCGTGGGACTAGTGACCCCTCGACCATGGCCTTCGTTGCCGATGCAGATTCACTGCATCCGTATGAGAAGAAGGATCTGAACAGCGATGGGAGGATTGATGAGGCGGATGCATCTGTACTGCCCGGTACACCGTATGATATTTCAAACATGGATGTTTTGATCGAACGAAAATTTGAGACAGCAAATGCCAACGAACAATTATATTCCGATCAGTGGGGAACTTTTGTCAGCGGTTATGCTCCGATTCGAGATGATTCGAATCGAATCGTTGCAATTCTCGGCATCGACATTCTTGCGAGTGAGCTCGATAGAATCTCGGCGAAATCTTTCACAGCGGTCTATTTCTTTGCGGGATTTTTCTTTCTCTTCGTCTTCATCCGCTATTGTGCGCTCAATAGGTCCTTGCTTGATGAATGCTTTTGCGTCTTGCTGAAAAAGAAGCGCATTGTGTGTTTGTGGCTTGTCTTCCTCGCGCTGCTTACTTTTAGCATCATCCAAATCTTCCAGTGGTATACGCACCAATTGATCGTGAAAGAGACCGGTGAACGGCTGATGGCGATTGCAGTTACTACTGCAGATGATTTCGATCCTGCGGATTTGGCACAGCTGCATTGGGCAAGGGACATGAAGACGGAGGCGTATCAGAGAGTTTTTAAGA
>CAZESZ010000050.1:0-7284 GCA_964514855.1 uncultured Candidatus Peribacteria bacterium
TCAAACAGCTCGCTCGCACGATCACGAGCGTTCATAAGCGCCTCATGATGACCGAGGACAAGATGGATGTTCTTGAGCGGACGATCTCTACAGAGTCTGGCGATATCTCCGCGCTGACAGATTCACTCACGCGACTGACGGTGTCTCGCACGCAGCTTAGCAATCAGCTCGCGAAGCTCGAAAGCGATCGTGCGAACTTGATGTTGCAGCTCGAGGACGCTCAGTAACCAAGTGCGAGAAGTGGCCTACTTGGCGGCCTCTACGCCGATCGTGATACCTGTCTGACCGTTGGATTCTGCGATCGCGAGCGAGAGCTGCCTGCTGTCTTTTTCCGCGGTCATGATGACCGTGCCGCCGCCCTGCATCGTGTTCGTGATGTTCCAGCCGCTGGATTTCAACTGTGCTTCGTAGAAAGCTTGCACCTGTGCCGTCGTGTCCGACGTCATGAGGATCAGTGCCATCCCGGCCTTGTCTTCGGCTTGGTTCGTCGATGCCGAGTACGTGACCGTCGCGTTCGCGTAGGCCGGAACATCCGTTGGCCAATCCTTGGGAGCTCCTTTCTTCATCGAGTACGTTCCGTCTTTTGTCGTGATGTCCATGCTTCCGTCGCTCTTCACGTTCACATCTGCATCGTCACCGGCGGCGCGCTCCATCACTTTTTCGACCATTGTTCGTCCCATGAAACCCGAGATCGAGCGAAGTGCGGACCATGCGACAAGAATCACGATGACGATGGCGATGATGGTCCACATTTTCTTGGAACCGGTGAGAGGGGACATGGAGGAGTGGGGAGGAAACACCAAAAGTATGGCAGATGACTTTGCAAAAACTCAAGCGTCGGCTTGTCAGTTGTTCTGGCGAGGTGGACTATTCCTCTCTCGTAAGAATAGTCTCAGAACCTCTTCGTCTTCCTTTTCCTTGTACATCATTTGCCTTCCCGCACCATGAAATTCCATCATCCAGATCATCCTCGCCCAGAAGCTACTCTTCGTCGCATCATCAGTGTGATGACATCGTCTGCAATGACGGACGACGGTTCCCGACGTGCAGAGATGACGGTGTGATCAATTATTACATCAACCCCTGTCTGCGCTAAAACCCCCTTCCCCCGCCCATTCGACAAGCTCAGGGCAAGTAGGGAGAGGGGAGAATTCGTGTGTCAGGAAAAAAACATTCAGCCGTCTACAGATGTGACTGATGTTTTCCCCCAACCTTCTATGAATACTTCCATTCTGCGCGATGTCGATCATCGGCATGACGATGACAGTGCAGCATTTGCGATGCTTGCAGCAGCTTTCACGATTTTCATCGTTGCCGTTTTCTCGTACTTCGTCCTACGCCCACTGCGTCCACGCGATATTCCGGCATACGAGCGCTTGGATTTCTCGGCTGAAGTTCCAGAGACAGTGCCGATGAATCCGTAACTGCTTTTTGTATGAGAAGCTGCCTCACAAGCGCATCGCATAGGTGCCACATGAGTACTGGCGGTATCGCATTCCCTATCTGCCTGTAGGCTTGCGTTTCGGAGACTGGGAACACGAAGTTCTCCGGAAATGACTGTATCCGGGCAGCTTCCCGCGGCGTAAATCTGCGGAAAGATTCGGTGGCGGCGTCGACAAGTAGCACTGGATCACGAGAATTAATACTGACTTTTGCCAGATGTGACGTGATCGTAAGGCAGGGTTCTGCGAGATTCTGCGCGAGTCCACGCTTCATATTATTTTTCGCTTTTTTCATGCCTCGAATTGCTTTTTTAGAAAAATAGTACTTCTGATCGTCGATCGCGAGCGTATCGATCACCTGTTGTAGGCCTGCCCACGGCTGTCCAGAGGCAGCGTGCGTGCCATGCGTGGGATCTGGAAAATGAAATTCTTGCGAGAGATCATGTCTGATACCGACCATGAAAACTCTCTCTCGCTTCTGCGGAATTCCGAAGTCGGCTGCGTTCAGGAGCGCACATGTCACGGTGTATCCGCATCGCTCGAAACGCCGTCTTACTTTTTCGAACAACGTGCCACCCTGTAGTACCAAAAGGCCTTTCACATTTTCCGCGATAAAGCAGCGCGGCTGTTTTTCTTCCAGGATTTTCGCCATGTCCTCATATAAGTGAGCTCGTCTATCGAGAGGATTCTTCGTCGGATTGACCGTGCTGAATGACTGACAGGGAAATCCTCCGATCACGATATCGATATCCGGTATGTCGGTAGTGCGTAGTGTCTCGATGTCTGCGCACTGTGCTTTGCATGCGATATTCGCGTTATACGTCTCGACTGCGTAGCGATCATTATCGATGGCGAACATCGTTTCAAATGGCAAAGCCGGATAGTATTTCCCAAGATACGAAAATCCTCCTGCCATCCCAATGTCAGATCCGCCACAGCCGCAAAAGAGCGAGGCGACGGTCATCATGAGGGCTCCATGGTGACGAAGTACCCGGAATTTTTCTTGAGCATCACCTTGTAGTGTAGCGGTTCTTTCAAGATCAGATTCGACTTTTCTTTGGCTGCCGGGTTCTGGACGATATAAATCTTTTTTTCGTTCGCGAGAAGAAATACTCGATAGATATAGTAGTGCTCTCCGTAGTGCTCTGCAGCTTCCCATTGGTTACTACTCATCCCAAAGTACGTGATGATCTCCGCGCTCGGCGCAAAGATTCTGCGCGTCGTTTTCACTTCGATGAGCTTCCGCACCCTGACGTCCGTCGTCTCCAGCGACTGAATGTCGTACCCCAGTGTCGGTTCCCCGGACACTCGTCTGATGATATTCACTTTGTCCGGTCGGATCTTTGCCATCTCATCTTTTTCGTACTTGAGGACGATGCATTCACCGATATTCCCCAAAGCCGTCGTGCTTTCGTCGCGCCCCTCGAGAGATTCGCTCTCTGTAGGTAGTTCTGCGTCGTCCAGGACATCGTCGAGCGTCTCTGTATTCGCGGCAAAATGCTTTTTTTCTTCATCTGAGACCGCTCCGTACCACTCTTGCCATGCGAGCATAGTTTTTTTCTTCATTATTTTCGATTCCAGATACTCCTTCGGCACGGTGAAAAAATCCTTACGCATCGACTGATACTGTGCTGATTTTTGTGCTGCTCGATGCAGGGAAAATTGGCTCATGTTTTCTGTCAGTAGTCCTGCAAGCTGCATGTACCCAAGGAATTCGCGTCCGTGCTGTACCCATCTGCTTCCGCCCTCATAGCGCGTGCCTCGGCGTCGCAGTGTCATGAGTAGGTCCAGGACTTGCACCGGACTTTTCTTCCCGGTTGTCACGTCCAGATCATTGAACATGAGATGCGACACTTCTTTCGCATTGATACTGAACTCTTCGCCGTATTTCGCAGCGCCTTTTTGGAGCACTTGCAGGATGAATGCTGCGGGCGCGAACTGAACGTCGTGCTCGAGCTGCTTCTGTGTTTCTTTTGCGGCATTGATGCAATTGGGAAACTGAAACTTGTGACAGAACGATTGGAAAAACATCGGAAAGTCTTGCGATGCAGATAGAAGCGCACACCGCTGGCTTGGCTGTACTATGCCATCATCACTTGTGACCGTCAGCCCGAAGAGTGTCAGCATTTCGGTACAACGATTTTTGATCGATTTGTCGTTGAGTGTGTAGAAATTCCCCACATCGCGTTGGATACATTTCATGAATTCTATTTTTTCGAACATTCCTCCGTACTTCATCACGAGCTGAATGAGAACCGTGAGATCGTCTTCGACGTGTTGCAGCACTCGTCCTCGGGGAAAGGCGCATCGGAGTAATCGGCCATCTGGAGTGGCATATGTCTCAGGCATGTGGCTGTACGTAGGGGAGTAATGCGCTTGCGAGAACGCTGCCGAGCATCGGCGGAACGGCGTTCCCGACTTGCCGCAGTTTGCTCGTCTTATTGCCGAGAAAGACGAATTTGTCCGGGAAAGATTGCAATCTCGCGGATTCGCGAGCGGTCGGGACTCGGTTGTAGGAGTAGTGAAAGTGATGAAAGTGACCAGTGTCGATGGTGAAACTCGGTTTCGTGCTGCAGAGCCGCGTCCACGCGATATTCACTTTGCGTGTCGCGCGCAAAGACTTCGGCAGTGCCAGATAATTTTTTCCGTCCGGGACCATGGCGATGATGCGCTTGGTTTCGTCGGTGTGTTTGGTGATGTCATGATTGAAAATGCCGATCGAATCTTTTCGCATCGCTTCCTGGTACGGCGTCAGTGCTTTCGATGTGTACCGGCTGCCATTGTCCAGGCCGTGTTCCGGCAGATCGGCGAGCGCTTCTTTCGAAGAAACCATTGGCAATGCTCCGATGCCGTGTGTGGGAGTGGGAAATGCGAACTCGGATCCGTCGCGTAGTCCGACAAAGAACACTCGCTTCCGGTTTTGCGGTACGCCGAAGTGTGACGCCAGCATGATCTGGTGGTTGACTCTGTACCCGAGCGCTTCGAAATCGGATACGATGCGATCTTTCACCGATCCTGCTGCCATCGAGACCAAGTTTGGTACGTTTTCCAGGACAAACGCTTTCGGACGGAAAAAATCGACGAACGCAACGAACGACGTGAAGAGTGTATTGCGTGGATCTGTGACATCGCGTTTTCCTGCGATGGAGAAGCCTTGGCACGGTGGTCCTCCGATAATGAGATCGATATCTCCCGGCCTCAGACCATACTCAGTCGCGATATCGGAGGGATGAATCTGTGCAAGGTCAGCCAGATGGGTCTTCGCGCCTTTGTGATTGAGCGCAAACGTGTCCAATGCTTCTTTCCAGTTGTCGATGCCGAGCACGACGTCGTAGCCCTGTTCCATGAATCCGTACGAAAGGCCGCCGCATCCACAGAAGAGGTCGATCACCGTCGGCTTCGCGTGCGACCGTGCCACAGGTTTCAGGCTGGAATGTCGTGGGGCCTGAGCAGCGTGTATCGTGGCGGAAGGCATGTGTTCTTCATGGAGAATCGGTACGGATTGTGCGGTATGGTTCGGTTTTTTGCCATTGCATCGACTGTTGCTCGTTGTGAACAGTCAGAGATTTTTCCTCTTCGTTCCTGTCTTCGGTGCTACCATCCCCCCATGATTTCTTCCGGACGCTCCAATGGCCTCACGTCGTGCCAAACGAGAGCTCTCGATGTGCTCCAGCGCAAGGGAAATGTCTTTCTCACTGGTGCTGCTGGTACTGGAAAAAGCTTTTTACTTGATCACTATCTGCGCGGCAAGGCTGCGGAGGATTTTCCGATTGTCGCCAGCACTGGCGCGGCTGCGGTCATCGTCGGAGGACGGACGTTTCACAGTTTCTTCGGTCTCGGCATTATGGAAGGCGGACCGCAGATGGCCGTGAACAAAGCGCTGCGCAGTCGCAAAGTGCGTCACCGCCTGCAGCGCGCGAGCTGCGTTATCATCGATGAAATCTCGATGCTCTCTGGCACGACTCTGATGGCCGCAGAGGCTGTAGCGGCACGGTCTCGAGGTTCCAGCGAACCGTGGGGTGGGCTTCGGATCATCGTTGTCGGGGACTTTGCGCAGCTGCCGCCAGTGACACTTGGCACGCAGCAGAAGGACTGGAGCTTCCTGCATTCGGTGTGGGGACAGAGTGATTTCCAGCCGGCGCTTCTCAGCACCGTCATGCGTACGCAGGACATCGAATTTCTCGAGATTCTCAATTTCATCCGAGAGGGCGTCGTGAACGATCGGGTCCATGAATTTCTCAATCGACGTACGCAGGCAACCGATGACACGGCTGACGCCACTCGTCTCTACCCACACCGTGCGAAGGCGGACCAGTACAACTGGCACCGTTTGCAGGCTCTGGAGGGCGAGCAGTACACAATTGACACTCGGTACATCGGAGACGATGCGTATCTCCAGAGTGCGAAGCGCAGCTTGCCGATTCCAGATACGCTGTTTCTCAAAGTCGGAGCGCTCATCATGATGCGCAGGAATGATGTCTCGGGAGAGGGCCTGTTCGTCAATGGCAGTCTGGGGCACGTGCTTGAGGTCACCGAAGACATTCTGCGCGTTCGCCTCTTCTCCGGAACGGATATCGAGGTCGAACCGTATAAATTTTCTTCGCTTGATGGCGACGGTCGCGAAGTCATGGCCGCCTGGAACTTTCCGGTGTCCTTGGCCTGGGCAACAACTATTCACAAGGCACAGGGAGCGACGCTCGACCGTATGATCGTCGATTTGCACCAGCTCTGGGAGCCAGGACAGGCGTACGTGGCTCTGAGCCGCGTGCGGTCGGGAAGCGGATTGCTCATCGAGCGCTGGAGTCCAGGCTCTATCCGTGCGGACGCGCTAGTGACATCGCTGTACGATTCGCTGGCTGATCGAGCCAAGAAGTATGTTCCGCGGCCTGTCTTTCAGGTGACGAACCGTCCGCCAGACGTTGCTACTCCCGGACGTTCTGCTTCCACGCTCCCTGAGAGAGTCGAGAAAACGCGCGCGCTGTTGCAGGAACGCAAAGATCTGGCATTCATCGCTGAGCATTTCGGCATGACGGTCGGGACGGTGCTCACGTACATCGAAAAACTCATCGGTCTCGGCACCGTGCCGTCACTCGGGTATCTGGCCACCGAACTTCGGCATGCTGGCGACATTCGTGCGATGTACCAGGAGCGGAGACCACAATCGCTACGCGAAGCATTCGATGCACTGGAAGGCAGAGTATCGTACGATGATCTCAAGCTCATGAAAGTCGTGATGATGGCGGAGGAGGCTTTTGTTTGACATGTACGCTTGCAGGGGGGAATATTCATCTCCAATTCAATATTCTATCTATGGGCAAAATTCCAGAGCTACCAGAAATCGTGAGCATTGAAGCCGAACTCAACGCTGTTGGATCAGTTAAGTTTCTGCGTGTTGGTGGATCCATCGTCACTAGTGAGGAGCTGGCGCCCTTTGTGGTGAAGGCCTTGCGAAAGGCGCAGGAATTATCCGAAGAACGAAAAAACATCGTTTTGATTTCTGCAGCTACACAGGTTGAACTGAGTACAGAAATGCTACGTTGGTGGCACGAGAGGAATTTTAGGCAGGTGTCTTCGAGGCGATGACTCAGTGGTAAAAAGTCCTAAAATATTGCCACTGTCGAATCTTAGGAATGGCTTTTCTGGCGTTGCTCGAGACCTACGGTAGCCTTTCGGTTCATCCTCACTGCGGTTCGCATGACCAGGGCCACTCAGTAGACTTCGCGATATTCTTTTGTCTGAGGGAAGTGGCTTACCATGAAGCGACTGAGCGTAGCGAAGTCTGCTTTGTGGCAGCCCCAGGGAGAATTGAACTCCCGTTAACGGATTGAAAACCCGCTGTCCT
>CAZESZ010000051.1:0-6959 GCA_964514855.1 uncultured Candidatus Peribacteria bacterium
CGGACCTTGATCTCGGTCATTACGAACGTTTCATCGATGAACCGATGAGCAGGCTCAGCACCGTGACGACGGGCAAGATCTACACGGAAGTTCTCGCGCGCGAACGCAAGGGAGATTTCCTCGGGGGAACGATTCAGGTTGTTCCGCATATTACGAATGCCATCAAAGATTGGATGAAGAAAGCAGCCAAAGAGAGTAAGGCCGAGATCATGATGATCGAAGTCGGTGGTACCGTTGGCGACATCGAAGGAGAGCCGTTTCTGGAAGCCATCCGTCAGATGCGTTCCGAACTTGGTTCGGACGCGATCTTCCATGTTCACCTGACGCTTCTGCCGTACCTTGCGGGATCGAAAGAATTGAAGACGAAACCCACACAGCTCTCTGTCCGCGAACTCCGTCGCATCGGATTGCAGCCGGACATGATCCTCGCTCGAGCGGACGAGAAAATCCCGACCGAACTCCTCGATAAAATCAGCCGCTTCTGCGATGTCCCCAGAGATGCCGTCATTCCGGCGCAGACGGTGAAATCGATCTACGATGTTCCGCTGAATTTCCAGCAGTATGCTGTCGCATCGGTCATCGGTAGGAAACTCGGACTCGGCAACCTGCATCCGAATATGAAGGAATGGTCGGAAGGACAGAAGCGTCACGAGAAAGCCGTGAAACCGATCCAGATTGGACTCGTTGGCAAGTACACCGATCTCGATGATGCGTACCTCTCGGTCATCGAATCCATCAAATCCGCAGCCGTTTTTCATGGGCGCAAGGCGGACATCGTCTGGGTCGACAGCGAGAAGCTAGAAAAGCACGATGAAGCCGTCTGGAGGAAGCTACGGTCGTGTGCCGGTATCATCGTTCCCGGTGGATTTGGCACGCGCGGGATCGAGGGAAAGATCCTCGCTGCCGGCTACGCTCGCACGAGCAGGACGCCGTATCTCGGTCTCTGTCTCGGCTCGCAGCTTCTCGCCATCGAATTTGCACGCGCGATGCTCAACGATCCTGAGCTGACGAGTCAAGAATTCGATGAAAAAGAGAAACTCGGTCACGACAAGTACGTTGTGCACTTCCTTCCGGATCAGCACAAAGGCCGCAGCATGGGAGGAACGCTCAGACTTGGTCAGTTCAAGTGTAGGCTGAAGAAGGGGACGAAGGCGTACGCCGCATACAAGATGTCAGAGATCAGTGAACGTCACCGACATCGCTACGAGTTCAATAACGATTTCCGCAAAAAACTCGAGGACAAAGGCCTTGTTTTCTCTGGTGAATGGCCTGCGACTGGACTCATGGAAATCGTCGAAATCAAAGATCATCCGTTCATGCTCGGGAGCCAGTTCCATCCCGAGTTCAAGAGCAGGCCGCACCGCCCACATCCGCTCTTCGAGGCATTCATGAAGGTAGCGGTGAGGGGCTAGCGCCTGCCTGCCGACAGGCATGGGTAGCGGGTAGCGCGTAGTTTTGCTATACTCTGGATGATGGCCAGCACCAAGACACAGATCGCAGGAGTCGATTTCGACTCGTATGTTTTCAATGCGGCCGGTCCGAAAGATGTCACGTTTGACGAGCTTTCGACGATCGCGAAGAGCGGTTCGTCTGCGATTGTCATCAAGACCTGCACACTCGAGCCTCGGGAGGGCAATGAGGAACCCCGCTACTGCGACGTTCCGCTCGGATCCATCAATAGCATGGGTCTTCCGAATCTCGGACTCACGGCCTACATCCAGATGCTGCCAGAGCTGAAGAAGCTTACCTCGAAGCCGATTATTGCGAGTGTCGCCGGCATGAAGCCCGATGATTTTCCAATTCTCACCAAGGCTTTCATCGAGAGTGATGTCGATCTCATCGAGCTGAATTTCTCGTGTCCGAATCTCAAGGGAAAGCCGCAGATCGGCTACGACTTCGAGATGACGGAGCGACTCCTCACGGCACTCTTCGCTCTCGGCGGCAAGAAACCGATGGGCATCAAACTCCCGCCGTATTTTGATCCGGCTCACTGGGACAGCGCCGCTGCCATCTTCAAGAAATTTCCGATCGCGTTTCTCACGTGCATAAATTCCGTCGGTAATACGCTCATCATCGATCCTGAAACGGAGAAGCCTCTCATCCGTCCCAAAGGCGGTTTCGGAGGACTTGGTGGCGCATACATTAAACCCGTTGCTTTGGCGAACGTCAGAGCGTTTTCGCAGCTTCTCGGCGATCGGATGCAGATCATCGGTGTGGGAGGCATCAAGTCGGGGACGGATGCCTTCGAATTCCTTCTGTGTGGGGCGGATGCCGTGCAGGTCGGTACTGTTTTCATGCAGGAGGGGGCACCGTGTTTCGGGCGCATCGACCGTGAACTGGCCGCAATTCTCACGAAGAAGGGATATAGAGATATCGCTTCGGCAAAAGGAAAACTGCGTGTCTTGTAGAGACTCAAAATTTTGCGTCTCAGGTTTGATTTCAGTGCGGCCTTCCAGGCCGCGGTAGCAGTGTGTCGTTTGTATGGTCGTAATAAAATCATCGTGAAATACTGTTGACAATTGGTTTAGTACTAAACTATACTGCCGTTGTTCTATTCATTCCCCCTATTCCCATGTTTGGAGGCGGATCCTGCGGCTGCGGTCGTTAATCGCACGCCCATCACGAGAGAAGGCCCTTCGGGGCCTTTTTTTAGTACACCACTTTTCGTCAGGTGGTTTATACTTTGCGTGAGGCATGCACCATCCTGATTTCCGTCATCTTGCGGCACTGCTGAAGCATCTGTCGCCTGGAGATCTCGTGGATGTTCACCAGGCGTTCGACTTCGCCGTCGAGGCCCATGCGCCGCAGAAACGTGAGGACGGTACGCCGTACGTTACGCACGTCATCCACGTTGCGGAGATTGTTGCGGAGTGGAAAGCGGACAGGGATACGGTCATCGCTGCTCTCCTTCACGACGTTCTCGAAGACACGCCGGTGCACAAAGAGGAGATCGTAGTGAGATTCGGACGCACAGTAGCGTTGCTCGTCGAGGGTATTACGAAATTTTCACAGGTCGATCTGAGCCCCGGTCTTCCGCTCGACCGCAAAATCGAAACACTCCGGAAACTCTTCGATGTCATGCGTCTCGATATGCGCAGCATTCTCATCAAACTTGCGGACCGACTCCACAACGTCCAAACCATCGACGCGCTGCCGACCGCGGACAGACGACGGCGTTTCGCACTCGAGACCCTTTCGGTGTACTACAAAATTGCGTTTCATCTGGGACTCCGTAAGATGCGCCGCACGTTTGCGGAATACTGCGTACCGCACGCCTTCGATAGTGGACGTGCGGAGCAGGAGAGACGAGATGCGATGTGCAGGGCCGCTGCGCCGATTGCGGAAGCGGTCGAGCGAGAGCTCCGGAAGCATGCCGAATCGTACGGGCTCATGTCGGTCACGCTCCTTCCGAGTAACTTACTCATCTTTCACGATCGTATGCAGGAGCGCGGCGGCAGTCCGCTCCTTCAGGATGCGTTCTCACTGAGTGTCATCGTTCGTACCGAAGATGACTGCTACAAACTCCTCAAGACACTCCACACGCTCTACAGGCCTGTAAGCGGCCAATTTAGGGATTTCATCGCGGCTCCAAGCGATGCCGGTTACCAGAGCCTCCACACATTCGTCGTGCTCCAAGATGGCTCCGTCATCGAGGTGCGGATCCGTACACCCGACATGTACGAGCAAGCGATGACCGGCATGACGCTCTCGCTTTTCGATCCGTCCGCTCCCGCGATGCCCAGTTTCAGTTGGCTCAAGCGGACTGAATCGCTCGATCTCAAGACGCGGGACTCGAGTACGGCTTTCTGGGAGGCTCTCGAATCCGACATTCTCCGCGAGACGATTTCCATCAATATCGACAGAAGTCGCCTCTCACTTCCGAAAGGTTCCACCGCGCTCGATGCCGCGTACGCGCTCTACAACGAACGTGCTGGCAAGACGAGTGCCATCTCCGTCAACGGCCGCCCGATGTCGGTCTCGGAGGTTTTGAAGGAAGACGACGAAGTCCATGTCACGCTGGATCCGAAACATGAGCATACGACATTCGATTGGTTGCAGATGGTCTCGACGAGACACGCGCGGTTTCACATCGTCGATGTACTCAAGAAAAATGAGAAATCGGATAAGATTGCGCTCGGCGCAACGCTGCTACAGAAAGAGTTGGATCATTACAATAAAGGTCTCCTCTCCGGACTTTCGCGTAATTCTGCGCAAGAAGTCGCCGAGCACTTTCGTCGCGAATCGTTCGACCAAGTACTCTCGATGATCGGCGAGGGGGTGATTCGCGCTCGCGATGTTGTATTTTTTCTGTATCCGGAGAACAAGAAGAGCGCACCGTTCACAAAATCTGGGTACTATCCATTTCAGCTGCACATCAAGGCGGGGGAGCATCTGGGGCAGGATATGCTATCCCAACTCGATGGCCTCATCCGTTTGAGCGATGTCACGATTACGAATATCAGTGTGAAAGCTCATTCGGGCCGCAGTATGTCGGACATCTTCGTGAGCGGCACGTGTCAGGATCGTTTGCAGTTTGCCGATTTCATCGAGCAGCTCGAAAGGCAGGAGTGGATTTCTATGGTTCAGAGCCTTATTCCGCGCAAGCAGAAATTTTTTTTGATCGGCGCATTTGTCCTGGCATTCGGTGTCGTCTTCCTCGATCTCGTTCTGTTTCCTGCGTATCAGCAGGCACTCATGCATCTCTCGGTCGTGCCACGTTTTATCGTTCAGTCGTTGCCGCTGCTTCCGATCCTCATCCTGAACTACTACCTCCTGCGACTCCTTCGGCACTTTGTCGTTCGTATGCGGTCGGATCGTTGGTTTTTGAGCATTGGATTACTCCTCAATGTCATCGGTCTCATGCTCCTCGCACTGCGCATTTTGTTTCTTCGGGAGGCGACTGTGAGCTTGCTGCCGCTCATCGCGATCTTTTCATTATCGATGCTCTACGTGGGGTATACATTTTTTCAGGCCGATGCACTCTTTGCTCGTTTCGATGATCGGCGTGATAAAGTCCTGAGCCAGACCCAGTGGTTAGCTTTGAAGCGTCGTAAAATCAGTGGTTACGCCATCCGGCTCGTGGCAGTCTTGGTGTGGGGGCTTGAACCTATCTACATCCGTTATACGCCAGTCAACGATCTCTCTCCGTTCCTTCGCACATTCTTGCTCAGCCTTGGAGTTGTTCTTCCTACGGCAGTCTTGTATTGCATTGGTAGCCTCTTCAAGAGACGTGCATTGCCACCGATCCGATTGCCATATGATGCCACTTTTTTGCTGCTCGTGATTGGCCAGGTTGGGTACATGTATTTTAAGAATGCCAGCCTGATCTACACCAGCGGTACGAATTTACTCCTCTTCAATAATTTCTCTCCGCTTCTCGGCCTTATCATCGCGGCGTTCTTTTGGCGACGAGACATCCCATACTTCCGGCAGCCCCGAACCATGTTGTGGGTTTTCCTCCTTGCGATCATGGCCGGTATCGGCAGTTCTCTCTTGGTGTACGGTCATGACTCGTCGTCTGCCCTCAGTATCATCGGGGATGTTCTCGCCATGATTTCGACATTTTTCGATGTCATCATGACCATCGGACAAATTCAGTACATCAAGAAATTTGCCAAGACGGATGGTCTGCTCCTGAATCTGCATCTTTTCATGGTTCTGCTTCTGTGCACTGCTCCGGTCGTTCTCCTTGCATCGTTCGTGCATCCTGCCCTCTTCGATCACCTCACTCCCTACACGTTAGTCTTAGGTCTCGGCATCGGTCTCTTCGTTGGATTTGGCCAGCTGCTCAACTACGCCGCATTCAAGCGTATCGATGGCTACTTGGCGCACATGATGTTCAACTTGTCGGTCTTCATCACGTTCAGTGTCGAAGCGTTCGTCATCCACTCCGTGAAGCCAACATTTTTACTTCTTGTTTCTGGTATCATCATTATCTGCGCCTCTGGAGTCGCCGAAGTTCTGAATTCTCGTTGTCAGAAAAAAGGTTTCTAGCGCGACGCGAAACACATCAGGAAAATAGCGCCTGCTTTATCTTTTCCATTTCCTGCAGGACGGTATCCGGCGAGATCTGCACTTCCAGCTCGTCGAGCTCGGGATCTTTGCCGACATCGATATCCAGATGATCCGCGATCGCATCCACGATCGTTAAGACTTTCGTGATCTCGTACTCTGCGAGCAGATTTACCTGGAGATCCAGATCCGAGCGTTGGTCGGCAAGCTCTGCCATGCGGTTTTGGCTGATGAGTACAAACATCGAGAGGAAGATCGCTTCCAGCGACACCGTCATGGTGAGGAGTCCGAAGGGAAACGGATCGATGGGCTTCAGGCCGATCAGATCTGTGTTCCATAGTATCCAGAAGCCAAACCACACGATATGTAGGTACACGAAAGGAAAGCTGCCGCAGAATCCGGTGATGCTATCGGCAATCCGTGCGACCATACTTTTCCGACGTTCCAACTGTCGACGTACTTCGAGGAGCGTCGAGATATTGCGGTCGATGACATCGGCAAGTCTGTTCTGTACTTTTTTCCTCATATGCCGCAATTGTCCTCTGCTCTGTGCATTCGTGCAAATGGGCGTGTGTATTTGAAAAATGACAAAAATATGATATAATAATACTAATTTCACTATTATCAACAATGACCAAACATCAAAAACCTACGCCTCTTCAGACAACCGGATTCCTCGCGGTCATCATGGCTTTTGTCGCCGTGATGGCGGTCATGACGCATGCGGAGGGTGACACGTCGCGCGCCCTCGTGTCGTACGCGGGTACGAGTGCCAATCCCTATGAGCCGATGGTGCCGTACCAGCCAGATGCCTACACGCCGAGCGAGAGACCTATCCCGATGTCGTCGTCCCGCGCACGCGTGCTGCCGAAAGCTATACTGCAACGAAGGATCAAACAGCTCGCTCGCACGATCACGAGCGTTCATAAGCGCCTCATGATGACCGA
>CAZESZ010000052.1:0-6924 GCA_964514855.1 uncultured Candidatus Peribacteria bacterium
CCGCAACGGCTACAGGGGCAGCAGCGGAAATGCCGTACTGCTTTTCCATGAATTTCACGACGTTATTGAGCTGAATGACGTTCAGTTTCTCGAGAGCATCGATCACGGCCTGCTCTTCTTTTGCGAGGGTGACGGAATCTGACATGGTATGGAGGGGGAAAAAAGAAGTGAAAAACGGAGAATTGAAAAATGCAGAACTGAAGCGTTACGCAGCGGGCGTTGCAGAAGCAGCCGTAGGCGCAGAGACTTGCTTCTGTTTGGCGATTTCGGAGAGAGCGCGAGCGAAACCGGTAAGCGGAGAACCGATGGCCGAAGCGAACTGCGTGAGTGGTGCGTTGCACATCGACATGAACATCCCAAGGAGCTGGATCTTGGAGGGGATGGTCGCCATCGTCGCAGCTTCTGCAGCGGAGAGAATCTTGCCCGAAAAAATACCGCCGATCAGCTTGATCTGCGGATGGTCTTTGCCAAATGCATGGGTGACGGCGGCACCGGCCGTGGGTTCCTTGAAACTGAAGATGCAAGCGATAGGCCCAGGAATGGACGCATCGGTGACTTCGGGAATATTCGCGTTCTTGGCTGCGAGCTGGATTAGGGATTTTTTGGCGACTTGCATCTCCGCTTCTTCTTTCCGCAGACGTGACCGGAGAGCCGTGATGTCGGAGACTGTCAGGCCAATGTAATGCGTAAAGATCACCGAGGACGCGTTCTTCATTTTGTCCGTGAGGACAGAAACCTGATCTTCTTTCTGGGCGCGGGAGAGAGCCATAGGCGGAGTGAAAAACGAAAAGTGAAAAGTTTACAGTGAAAAATCCATACAAAAACTGGTCTCACACCCGGGAGACCAGCGAGGAACACGGCACGATTCACCAAGCCGGGGCCGGATGAGCGCTGCTGTATTCCTCGGGAGGGTTTACCGTAAGCCTGGGGCCTACTACCTCCGGTCTTCGGATGTACCGCCAATATAATCGAGACGTGCTCGAATGTCAACAGATCTTTTGTAAGAATCTTTGTTCGGGCTGGATGCGGATTGGTGTTATGCTTAATTCCCAATGGAAAGCCTCACGACCCTCGCCGGGAGGAAATCGCTCGAAGCGATTCGTGATCTAGTCCCAGGTGTCGACGTGCGTCGCATCGAAAAAGCGATGCTCTATGCTTCCAAGGCCTACGGTAACCGGACGATGGAGCTTTTGCCGGAGATCACACTCTACGATCACGCAGTCCAAACAGCGCAGTTTTTGGCCGAATTTTGTCCGGATGAAGATGCGATCGTGGCCGCGATATTGCAACACACGCTGAAGGTTCCGGAAGCGTCGACCCTCGATATCAGTCGTGAATTTGGTAAGTCGGTTCGCGATATCGTGCGTCGGATTCATCTGCTCTCACATCTCTACACCACGGACTGGCGGAAGTCTGTCGATGATATGAAGATCATGCTCGTGTCCGTGGCTGATGATGTGCGCGTACTCCTCACGGCGCTGTCAGTCGCGTGCGTGCTCATGGAGCAGCTGTCGCATGTGAAGTCCGAATATCGCATGCGTCTCTCTCGTCAGTCTCTACAGCTCTTCGCACCGGTGGCGGCTCGTCTCGGTATTTACGCACTCAAGTATCGTTTGGAAAAATCGGCGTTTCCGGAGTGCTACCCGACCGATGCTCAGCACATCAATGTTCAGCTCAAAAGGCTCCATGCGGAACACGGTCAGTTTTTGGAACGCACTGCCGAGAAACTGAAGGCGTTTCTCCGCAAGCAGGGGATCGCTGCAGATGTGATGGCTCGTCAGAAACAGAGCTACAGCATCTTTCAGAAGATGCACAGCAAGAGCGTTTCGGCGCTCGAGAAGATTACCGACCTCTTCGCGATTCGCGTGGTCGTAAAGACGGTCCCGGATTGCTACCAAACACTCGGCCTCTTGCATCAACTGGCTACCCCTATTTCACATCGTTTCAAGGATTACATTTCGTTTCCTAAGCCGAACGGCTACCAGTCGCTCCACACGTGTTTGATAGGCCTGCCTGATGCTCCGGACGATATCATGATCGAGGTTCAGATCCGCACGGCCGACATGCACCGCGAAGCTGAGTACGGTATCGCGGCGCATTGGATCTACAAGGAAAATGGCAAGAAGGGCAGTCGTATCGTGGGTTCAGTGAAACGACTGGAACTCGGCGATGTGCTTTTCAAGCAGCAATCCGTCGGAGATGGTGCGCATACCGGCGAGAACATGACGCTCGTTGACCACATCTATGTCCTGACGCCGCGTGGCGACATCATCGAGCTTCCGGACGGTGGAACGCCGCTTGATTTTGCGTTCATGCTTCATACCGATTTGGGGCTTCGGTACAAATCGGCTCGAGTCAACGGAGCCATCGTTCCTATTTCCTACAAACTGGAGAACGGCGACGTCGTCGAAGTGCTGACGAACAAACATCCGAGGCCGACACTTCAGTGGTTGAAGGAGCTTGTGACGCCGTCAGGTCGGACGAAACTGAAGGCGTACTTTTTTTCACATAACCGCTCACAGTTTCTCTTGAAGGGAAAGCAGGCTGTGAATGCCGAGCTCAAGATACGCGGCATGCCACCCCTCGATAACGAACTTTCCGTGATTGCGAAATTTGAAGGCAAGACTCTCAGTCAAAAAGATCGTGAGGATCAACTCGTCAAAGTTGGGATGGGTTCAGTGCGCACGTCGTCCGTCCTCCATCACATTCCGCCCCGCCAGGCCCAGACGAAGGCCCGCGCCAGGCCAGTTACCACGAAGAAAGATCGCGTCGGCATCGAGGGGCAGGCACTCACGATGCCGTATCGTTTTGCGAAGTGCTGCGGCCCGGATCTCGCTCTTCCGAAGCCAGAAAAGATCGTCGGTATCGTGACCCGCACTGGTGGAATAAACGTCCATCGCCATGACTGTCACATGGTCAAAACGTCGAATCCGGAACGGAAGATGAAGATGTTCTGGAAAGTTTGATAACCGACCGCATTGATCGCCAACCGCGTGTATGACCGATCGCGGGTAGCAACCCGCTCTGGTTACGCTGCCCTTTTCTTTCCCTCTGGATTCGCATCATTGATCATGTGTGCGACGAGAGCCTGCATCCGCAGATCGAAGCGAATCTGTTCGTAGATGGAACCGCCTGGCTGCAGCTCTTCTTCCGGCATCGGACGGTCGTTTTTCTCGGCATGATCTTTCGCCGTCTTCAGGTTGGTCTTCAGAAGTTCCGCATCAGCGTCGATGCCAAGTTTCGTCGCCAATTCCTGCATACCAAAGCGCAGGACGATGCGGTTTTTTGCGATCTGCTTCATCTCATCCACGACGGACTTCGGATCCTTACCGGTTGCCTTCAGCCAGTCGTCCATCGTCATCTTCTGCTGCTGGAGACGTTGGTGCAGATCCTGCACCATGTCCTGGACTTCGGCATCCAGGATTTCCGGAGCGACGTCGACCTGGGTTGCTGCGCGCACCTTGTCATACAGATCTTCCTCTCGGCGCTTCATCTCTTCCGATTTCTTACGATCGAGCAGCATTTTCTTCACGTCCGCGCGGAATGCATCCGGCGTGATATCCGTTTTGAGTCGTGTCTTTAGATACTCTTGCGTCAATTCCGGCATCTTCACCTCGTTCACGCCCTTGGCAGAGATCTCAATCGAGATTTTCTCGCCACGAATAGCCGGGATGTCATGATCTTTCGGGAACGTGACGTCCACAGTTTTCTTGTCATCTTTCTTCATCCCGATCAGATGCGGCTCCAGTTGCGGCAGCAGATCTTCAGCGCCGATCAGCACATTGTAGTGTCCGATGGTGAGCTCTTCGACCGGTATCTTTTTCTTCGTCGCCGACAGTGCAATATTGACCATGTCACCGTGTGTGGCCGCACGGTCAGTGGGCGTCTCGGTACGATCCTGCATCAGGATTTTTTTGACGAATGCCTCAGCCTCAGCGTCGGATGTTTCGGTGAAAACTTTCTTCCCGACCGTGATCGAATCCGGTTTCTTCAGTGTCACCGTCGGACGTTCGACGAACGTGAGTGCAATGATGAGAGGTTTCGTCGACGTGACGCTGGCGGCAGGTCGAAGAATTGGTTTTGCACCGCTCTTTTCCAAGCCTTCTTTGAGTATCTTCGGCAGGAGCACTCGGACGGTTTCTTCCATCATCTTCTCGTCTCCGACGCGACTTTTGACCATATCGGGTGGAGCTTTTCCGACGCGAAAACCTTTGATCTCGACGCGCTCTGCAAGAGATGCGATTGCAATTTTTTCCGCCTGCAGACGTTCCTCATCCGTCACTGTCGTGAGTGTGCGGATCCGAGATTGCGCCAGTTTTTCGAACGTGGTTTCCATTTAGTGGTGCTTTTGACGCTTGTTCCAGTAGACCAGAAGTGGTGTGGCAACGAAGATCGACGAGTACGTTCCGAGCAGAATGCCGATGATCAGCGTCAATACGAACCATTGAATGGATTCGCTTCCGAGGAGGAAGAGGGACGTGAGCATGATGAGTGTGGAGCCCGACGTGTAACATGAGCGCTTCCACGATTGATTCACCGAGCGATTGGCAATGGTCGCGAAATCTTCTTTGCGTTCTTGGATGAAGAGATTGTCGCGGATGCGGTCGAAGATGATGATCGTATCGTTCACCGAGTAACCGAGGATCGTCAACAGCGCAGTCACAAAGAGCGTATCAGCTTCAAAATTCGTGAACATTCCGAGAATGACGAAAGTGCCAACCGTCACCATGACGTCGTGCAGTAACGTGAGGACGGCGACGATGCCGAATTTCCATGGGCTGTAGCGACGTGGGATTTTTCGAAATGCGAATGCCAAGTACACGATGATACCCAGCGACGCGACCAGTAGCGCGTAGATCGCGTGTGTCTCCAGGGTTGCACCGACCGTCGGACCGATGGTGGTGTACTGCACTTCGGTGACTTTGCCGAGTGTTGCTCCGAGGTGGGCAAGCAGTGCATTGTGCGTTTCGGCATCGATACCCTTCATCCGCACGAGGAAATTTCCATTCTGCATGCGGTTCACCGTCGGGACGAGGTCGGTTTCCTTGAATGATGTCAGTGCAGCAAGGACGTCTTGTTGAGTCTTACCAGTCGGAACGCTGATTTCCGAGCGGGTTCCTCCGGTGAATTCGATGGAGTAGCGCGGACCAGGTACGAAGAGAAGCACGATGCTGACGATCGTTGCGATTGTCGAGACGACGAAGAAGTATTTAGCGGGCCGGAGGAAATCGAAGTTGCTCATAGGTCAAAAAGGGGTGCGGGACAAAGGGTAGCGCGTGTGCAGCAGATTTACCAGTTTCGTTCAGCGCCCATGCAGGTTCGCTTCCGTCTGCCTGCCGAGTGTCCAGTCGATCATGATCCCTCTCGACATCGGAGCGATGCTCCATGTGAGCGTGGCAGAGTACGAGCCTAGGATCGCTTCGGTGACGGGTCGGAGCGGAGCCAGAAACGGCAGGAGCGACTCTGCTTGTGCAGTAGCCCACGCCACATCGGCGGTTCCTGATCCGATTTTCCCGCTGCGGGACGGCATCTGTTCTCCTACGCTATTTCGTACGAGATCTTCGGCATTGCCGATGATGTACCGCGATCCGAGCGTCGCGACGGTGAACGAGAGATCGCTGCCAGTAGCTCCGAGGCGCTGGATCATCCATCCATGCTCGCGGGTTCGATCTGTCCACACTGCCGTGTCATCTGTCACGACGTCGGTTCGTGTGTACTCCTTCAGAAATTCCCTCCGTCGTATCCGTCCTTCTGTCATTCTGGCAGCCGCTTTCTGTAGCCATGCCGAGAAAACCGAAGAGTGTCTCGCAGTGCCGGAGAGCGTGACAGCCAGTGCACCGTTGTCGATTCGCTGTACGGAAAGCACCGTAGGACCGCTCAGGAGATCAGATCCAATAGCAGAGAGATCGCTGGAACCCGTCCTCTTTTCCATTTGGGCCCCCAGTATTCCCACGAGCCCTTCGAGTAGTGGCCGATTCTTCTCCGTGAGCCCGGCCCTGAGAGTAGAGAGTGCACTCTTTGGATTTCCGAGTGATATCCTCAAGAGATTCGCGTCGTCTGCGAGCATGTCGTCATCGACAGGAACGTCCGAAGAAAGCGACGGACGTCTCAGCATCAGCTTTCCGTGTTCCGCGCTTTCCAGGAGCAGTATTCCTTCTGTGTAGGCGGAGAAGGCTGCACGCACAATGTCTGCACCCGCTGACTCTGGCAGTGGAAAAGATGCAAGATCGAACCAGACGAATGATTCTGCGGACTCGGGGAGAGAGGCAAAGAATGGAGTTCTCGTGAGCGACGCGCGGCTTTTCGTCGGCAAGAGGAGGGAGGTATCGATGTTGTCGGTATAGCCATTCATGATCCACGCTGCTGCACCCGAGCCCGTTCTGAGGAGCGCATATTCGTAGCGATCAGCGGCAGCGGTGTTCGATTCGGAGGGTGCATTCCTCGTCATACTGCGATATCGGTCGATCGTAGAGAACAGTAGTTTCCTATCTGGTGTCGAAACGTAGACGATGGCTCGCGCAGGGTCGATACGGTCTGAAAGACGTACGATCGTCGAGCCTTCGTTCAGGTGAAGGAAGATTCCGGCTGCCGAGGCCAGGGCCACTGCACTGCCAATCGCCGCTGCGAATGCCATGCGAAATTTGTGCAGAACACTCAGCATATGCGTGCACTATAGCAGGGGACGAGCATTCGCGATGGCGACCTTTTCTCCCCCCATAAGCAAAAAGACCGTTGCCGGTCTTTTTGTGTTTGTATTCGCTTCCTCGGCTATCAACGAATGAATTGTGGAAAACTTTCGCTGAGCCTGCGTGCGGAAGGAGTACGTGGGGGAGGAGCCCCGTATAACTCTACCTTGCTTTGGTCTCTTGTTTCTCCTCGTGACCAGACGAAGTCCCCGTACCGGTTCGTCGCGCGGTGCCGAAG
>CAZESZ010000053.1:0-6900 GCA_964514855.1 uncultured Candidatus Peribacteria bacterium
TCACTCGCGTCTACCATTCCGCCACCCCGGCATGTAGCACAAACAAGGATCGGTCAGTTGAGTTATTCAGGCAAGCTAACTTTCCGATACTTTACTAAAATAGTAATTAATGTTATAATATTTGTAACATCTACATCAATTCACTTCATGGACTTCGCTCGCGCTGACAGTCAGAAGCGGCTTGGACTCGTTCTTGCCTTTGGTACATTAGTCTGGGGTGGAACGTACAACGCTCTCGCCAAGGGCCTGACGCCTTTTCTCTCACCGATGACGCTGCTGCTTCTGAGCGAAGCGCTGACGGCCATGTTCATCATTCTGACGTTCGGGCTCGTGCCGCTTCTCAAGAAATTTGCAAAGCTCGATAAAGCGTCGATCCGCATGTCCATCATCGTCGGTCTCATCAATTCTGCCATCGCGCCACTTCTCTGGTTTAGCGGTCTTTCGTACACGACCGCGGTCAATGCGACGATGCTCTCGTCTGCCGAAGTGGTGAGTGTTCTGATCCTCAGTCACTACATGCTCTCGGAACACATGAGCCGCATGCAGATGACTGGCATGCTTACCGTCATTCTCGGCATCGGCATCATCAACATCTCTGCTTCAAATGACGGCATCAACGTTCACTTCGGTGATATCTTGATCCTTCTTGGCTCCATAGCTTCGGGAACTGGTTCGGTGCTCTTTAAGAAGTATCTCTCGCACGTCATGCCTGAGCTCGCCATCGTCATCCGCAATGTCGCCGGCATTGTGGCGGTCGGTGCCCTCAGCTTGATCCTCAGCCATTCTGTCTCCGCGGAAGTGGCAGCATTCCCGATGCAGAAAGTTCTTCTCCTCCTCGCATTTACGTTCTTCTCTCGCTACCTGAACCTCACGTTCTTCTACGAAGCACTCGATAGGCTTCCAGCCACAACGCTCTCGATGATCCAAATAGCCACGCCGTTCTCAGGAGTGCTCTTCGCGTTTCTCATTCTCGGTGAACATATCCATTCGTACCATGTTCTAGGTGGAATCTTCATCGTCTTCGGCCTCATGTTAGAGCAGGCATCGGAGAATTCTATCCGTTCGCTGAAGGGACGTGGATGGCTCCATCTTCCGTTTATCCGTCGCAGAGAGGCAGTCATTTCCCAGCCGACGATACACATTCTGCCGAAGGGCGTTTAGATTGGGAGTGCTTCCAGGCGAGTGTACGCTTCATGCGGAGTCTCTGCGGTTTTTTCACCGACTTTCAGCACTTCGCCGTTCAGTGGATCGATTTCCTCGGCCTGGATAATCAAGCGTCGCAATGTTGTCCCGACCGGCGTGCACGTCATGAGTGTCGAAATCCGTTTCGTTGATGGCTGGTCGAGCACTGAGACGTTGTTCGGTTTCACTTCGTACTTCTTGATGACGCGATACGTGTGGCGATCCCCGCCGTAGTACACTGCGTACGTGTCGCCGATATCCAGTTCGTGCAACCGCGCGAACACGTCTTTGTATTTTCCGTCGTCCCACGGATAGTACGAGCTATGGCCGGTGAGGAAAAAGTTTCCGGCTTGTCCTGGTCGTGCGGAGCCTGGGTAGTGGACGACGCCGCCTTTCAGTGCGACTTGGATATCCGTCTCGAACTGCTTCCAATCTTCCTTCATCAGGGCGTCCATGCCCGGTCTCACGATCGGAACGTTCTCTCCGAGTTTCGGGATGATGAGGCGGTCTTCGTACGGGCCGACTGCTGGTAAGTACGCCAGAATATTGGCATTGCCGGAGAGCGATGTCGTTCGAAAAGATTGGACTGCCGAGCCACCCTGTGTGATGTCCGCCAGCGCTTGTTCGGACCTTACGTCACTGCTCAGTGCCAGCTCGGCCTGGGCGATCTGCCAGAAGCTTTGGTAGTTAATGCCGATGAAGAGTGCTGCAAAGATGGCGCCGAAGGTTCCGCCGAAGCGCACGGTATCGATCAGAAAAAGTGTCATCTTCTTTCGCTGCCGCGCCCCCGGTTTTCGTCCGGGCATTTTCACAGGCGACTGCGCGAGGGCCCAGAGTGACTTCGCTGCGTTCAGAGTTTTTTTTGAGGCACCAGCAAGGTTACGTTTTGCTTGCAGGAAACTCTTTTCTGCATCCACAGCGGTTTGCTTCACCTGTCTGCCGCTTTCTCGTGCGGATGCTTGCACGAAATTCTTTGTGCGTGTGCCGACGTTGTGAAGGACCGAACGCTGCTCTTTGTTCGGGGCTAAATGTTCGTGGGATTCGTCACTGCGTTTATCGTCTGTCAGCGTCCAGGTCGTGGGATGAACCTGCTCTATCTTTTCTTCCTCGGGCAGCGAACGTGGCTCAGCACGGACGAGATTTCCGAGGATGATATTGCCGTGAGAGTCGTACTGTGCGCGAAGCACCGATTGTTGAGGGAAGAGTAGTTCATTATTATAGCACGGAAGCCGTTTCCGGGCACTTAGACAGAAGCAAAAAAGATTGTCATATATTTACTTCCATCACGCCCCCTCCCACCACCTCTTCTCCTCGGTAGAAGACGAGCGATTGCCCCGGTGATTCTGGCCTCTGCGGCGATGAAAATTGGAAGATTCCCTCCGAACCCTTGCAAGTGAGTTCGCCCCATTTTTTTGCGCCCAGTGAACGGACACGGAATTCAAACCGTGTTGGAGTTTCGTCGTCGGGTCTCCAGCTTACAAAACGCATATCCGTGAGCCTGACCCTGTCTGTGAGCGCACTGCCACGGTCAGCGACGATGAGACGATTGCCGACCGTGTCTTTTTCGATGACTTCGAGCGGTATTTTCAGTCCTCCGATGCCAAGACCGCGCCGTTGACCGACGGTGTAGAGGGGGAGCCCCTCGTGCGAGCCGACCACGACGCCGTTCTTCCGTGTAATCAGACCCGGTTTCATCGAGTCCTTCAGATGCCTTTTCAAGAAAGCTTCAGGAGTTTTCTCAGGAAAGAAGCATAGATCCTGACTTTCGCGGTACGAATCCGGAAGCGGCACGTCATAGTGTTCGGCGAGTGTGTACACATCGGACTTGAGCATGGACCCGAGTGGAAATGTCGTCATACTGAGCTGATCTTTCGTCAGCCCATAGAGGTAGTAACTTTGATCCTTCTTCTTGTCGACGGATTCGAGGAGCAGCCAACGCTCTGTTCCGTCAGACATCGTCTCGACGACGGTTCGTGCATAGTGGCCGGTCGCGAGTTTGTCGCAGCCTAGATCTTTCGCCAGCGCGAGAAGTTTGCCGAACTTTATGGTACGGTTGCATCCGATGCACGGATTCGGCGTGATGCCTCGGCGGTGTGCATCGAGGAAGGGATCGACGACTGTTTCCTTAAATTCTCTCTCAAGATCAATGACGTGGAGTGGTATCCCCAGCTTCTTTGAAACGCTAGCCGCACGAGCAATATTTTGAGTGCTGCAGCATTTTGTCGGCAGTACTTGCGCAAGTGCAGGGGCAAGCGGATCGGTCCAGAGATTGAACCGGACGCCTATCACGTCGTGCCCCTGCTCTTGGAGCAGATGAGCGACGACCGACGAGTCGATGCCACCGGACATGGCGAGAAGTATCTTCATGAAGCGCTGAGGAAGGCGATACGTAGGTGGGACATGGCACGTAGGATTTTTAGAGGAGATCCAGGATACACGAGAGGAGTGTAAACTACCTTGAGCACAGCCGCCGCATCTTGTACTCTTCGGTCCCATGAAGACACTCGTATCACTTGTAGCTGTACTGTCTGTATCGTTGTCTCTCAGCGCTTGCGGATCTGATTCCGTGAAGCCGACTATTAATTTTTTGGGTATCGGGACAGGAACCCTCTCGACCGATGTTCGTTCCATTCACTTTTCCCAGACATTCAAGCCGACCGATCAACAGCTCGTGGGTGTCGTTTCATTCGCACAGATCAGTGAGGGGACTACCGTGCAAGCGACATGGTTCTCCCCGGATGACCGGGCAATGCCACTCGGTCGGACATCTATAGTCACGCAGTCAGGTGCAAAGATTGCGCGATTTAGCTTTACGTCGACGGAACTGTGGAGGCCAGCACCGTACGCACTGAGGATCGATGCGATCTCGGGCACGCAAGAGAATGTGCAGACGGCCAGCGGGACGATTTCCTTCTTCATTGGCATGAAGGATGATGAGATTGGAAAGTACCTTCAGGAGTATGCAGATTGGAAAGAAGAAGAGCGAAAGAAGAGAGAGGTCTTCACTGCCAAGGAGCAGGCTGAGCAAGCGCTTACGAAAAAAGCAGCGACGATTCTCAGCGTACCAACGGCTGCCATCGTACTGCGGTCAGATTTTACGGGAAGCGGTTCTCTGCAGTATTTCATCGTAGGGCAGACGAAGGAAGAAGCTGCTATGCCTCCGGGCGGAGGGTCGCCTGGCGTTCTGTATTCTGGCACTCCGAAGGGATTTGTCATCATGGATGGCAGCGGAGCTCTGCTCCTTGCATCGGGAGAAATCGTGAAAGGCAAGCACATCATCCGAGATAGTGTTCGCACCATCACGACGGAATTGCCGATGGTTGGGGATGTTCAGGTCGCTGTCTTGCCGTCCGGAACCATTTCCATGACTTGGCTCGAGAAGAAGAAGACATGCACGATGGAAGTGCGCGCCGGCAAAGGCGGGATTTTCGTTGCCGAGGAAAAAGTGTGTCGATGAGTCTGGGCAGCTTCAGGATCACGCTCGGTATTTCTTGCGAACCCATACGCCAATCCAGGCAAGATTGCCTGCCATGAGAACTCCGATCAGGCTCCAGATCCAAGGGAACGAGTTTCCTGCGGCAGCGTGAAGAACGGGTTCGGACACGACAACGTGTATCATGGGGAGAACGACATCAAGGTCTTTCTTCGTAGCGAACGAAATCGTCGACGGAGGTTCGAGGATGAAATCACGCTTTTCTATGATATTGTCGGCGATATGGATCTCCAGTTTGTGAGCGCCGACTTCAACGTCGTGGAAAGTAGCAATGCCTCCACTGTTCGTCAGAGCAACTTTCGGTGTCGAGAAGAGGACGACTGGCGTATGAGCGTATGGATTACCAAGTGAGTCGAGGATGCTCATACTGAGGCTTGCGATGATGATGCGACCGTCGTCGTTTTTGGATATTTTTGTGATGTACTTTTTCTGCGGGGGTAGTACTGGCTTCGGAGCTTCTTTCGTTTTTTCTGTGGTGCCACGTAGTTCCAAGAACGGATCGTACGTTTGGTCTGGATGCGAGATATTGATGTTGATGGAACTAATAGCAATGAGTCCCTTTCCAGTCCACTGAATGCCATGTTGCACGTTATCAGCTGCAGTTTCACGGAGTGATCCGACAGTCGCAGCGATCATATTGCCGATGTCTGACAGTCGATGTGTCGTATGATCTGCCATCTGCGTACCGATCTGGAGGGCAAGGATGGACGCATCACGTGCGTCTCGTAGCATCAGTCCTGCTGCCGCCACGAGGTAGTGACGTGGAGTTTGCATGACTGCAGCGATTGCGTGTCTCGCATCAGCGAGCAGACGTATTCCCGAGCCGACGGAGTGAGCTGCTGCCGTCATGACGTGGACTGTCTTCTGTCCTAGATTTCCAAGTTTCTGTAGATGTATGAGTGCAAGGTCAGGAGTGTCCCGGAGCTGTGCAGCGACTATCGATCCACCACGTCTTGCCGTATCCAAACCTGATGCGATAGAGCGTCCGGCTGTGTGCGTCAGGGCGAGCATCCCCTTCGTCAGCACATGCAGAGCATGACTGATGACATCGGCAGCATCGCGAGCGAGGAGCCGAGCCTTCTTCATACTGTCATCCAATCTCAGCATCACGGCTGACACAGGCCTGCTGACGTACTCTAATCCTGATGCAATCTTTATAGATGCGGCGTGTGATGCGGCAATTTTTTCCTGCTCTTTGCGGTCGTTGTCGAGTATTGCCAGGCGCTTCAAACGACGCTGTTCAATGTTTCCACTCCGTAGATTCTTTATGACGTTCACATATTCCTTTTCCTTCTCCTCCGGTGCTGATGTGTGCGTTGTGCCTTGCTCTGGCATCGGGAGAGTTGCAATTTCCTCGTCAGGATTTTCATCGACTTGTTCAATCTGGATGACGGAGAGACGTCGGTTACCACTATGAAGCTCTATGCTTGTACTCGTGTCCGATGCAGTGGACGTGGTAGACGCTGAGGAGTTGATCGTATAGGCAAAATTCTCCTGTTTGATCTGACCGCCAGTTCCAAAAGATACCGTACGACTATTCGTCGTTGTTGTTGTGTAGCCCGATGGGGGAGTGATGACCAGGAGGAAGCTGCCGCTACTGGTCGGAAGATTTCTGAAAACGTACGTACCGCTCGCATTGGTTCGTGCGGTCAGACTGATCTCAGCTCCTGTGCCGCTTGTTCCGGAGAGTACGAGCGTCGAGCCGGAGAAGGCGGTGCTGCCAGCAAGCACAGATCCGCTCAGCGTATTGGTAGCGACGTAGCCGAAGTTGATATGGATGAGACCGCCAGTGGTGCTGAGCACATTGCTTCCCGAACTATTGAACCGAGTACGGAGGTAGCCTGTCGGAGCAACGTTTCCATTGACTGTGACCGAGTACCCCGACGTGTTGCTGAGGAGAGAGCCTGAGAAGAAGAATTGCCCGAGCGAGCTCGTAGTTGTGGTGCGACTGATGCTCATCCCAGTACCGGTCGCCCCGCTGAGGACAACGGAGACGCTGGAGAGTCCAGTTGTTTCTCCGCTCTCTTTCACACCGTTTCCATTACTGTCGTTCCAGACCAGGCCTTTGATGGTTCCTGTGCCGGCAGTCGGAAGGAAGTTCCAGCTTGTGTTATTTCCAGTGTCTGTACATCCCTCGTACACCGTGTAGCAGCTCAGCGTCTGTCCTCCGCTCGCATTGCTGTCCTTCACATCGAGCTGCGCGAAGTCCGTACTGAGCTGCAGAG
>CAZESZ010000054.1:0-6854 GCA_964514855.1 uncultured Candidatus Peribacteria bacterium
GCATGCGCCATGCTCCGGATTCTTTCCCGAGCGAATGCACTGGAAATTCGAATGAGTCAGGGGAACCCTCGAGACAGATCACAGTCACAGAAAATCCCTGACGAAGAAACTCGCGGACCCACAGAACTCCGAAGGCATCCTGTTCTTTCAGTTTCTGAGTGATGAAGAGGATGCGCATACTGTAGGAAGATTGTAGAGATGAGGGATGGCAGCTGGTAGAGACGTAAAATTTTGCGTCTCTACTTCGATGAGAAAGACTTCAAGAAATCGGCGTAAACGCAAATAGCAGCGTGCCTCTCAAATCTCTGCGTCGCGAGGGAAGCAGCCTCGCCCATCGAGGCCATGCGCGCTGGGTCCAAAAGAAGTGTACTCGCTTTCGTAGCGATGTCGCGCGACGTTGAATCTGTGAAGAGTCCGTTCACACGATCAGTGACGACATCCGGCATGACACCCACGCGCGTCGTGAGGATAGGAAGTCCGAGTGCCATCGCCTCGAGTGCTGCACGAGGCCCGCCTTCACTCGCAGAATTCATGACGAAAATTTTCCCGGAAGCGACGTGCTTCAGAACATCTGCCTGTGTCGGAAGCCAGCCAGTGAAAGTGACGCGGTTTCCAAATTTTTGTGCACGAATTTGCAGCTTTTTCTTCAGTGGTCCGTCACCGACGACGAGGAGCGTCGCTTGAGGAAGCAAGGCGAGAGCATCGAGAGTTGATATCAAACCCTTGTTGTCTACAAGGCGAGAACAAGTAACAAGGTCAAACGTCTTCGGCTGGCGCTTTGAGGATTCGATGAGTACATGGTCGAGATAGAAAGATGGAATCACATGGATGTGCTCTTCTGGGACGCCCCACGAGACAAGAAGGGTCTTGACGGTACCATTCACCGTGCGTACGGCATCGAATGTCGTGCAGTGCGATGGAAGGATCATCTGTGAGAGAAAGCGTCCGACGAGTTCGGTGATCGATGATGCCTTGGGCCACCCGATCACGTGATGAATCTCGAGAACGGCGGGAATTCCCGTGGATTTCTTGAGCCAACGAGCGCCTACACCATTGTAGAACGGCGGATAGTCGTGGACGGTCATGACATCATGACGATGCTCTCTGAAGAGCTCTCTGCCCTTCTGTAAGACAAACGAAGGCTGCGAGACCAAGCGTCCGGAAGCCGGATGTAGGTACACATTGCCATGGACACTGCGTATCTGCCTTTGCACATCGACTCGCGGACAGAGAATGTCGATCCGCTCGAAATGCTCATGAAATTCTTTCAGTGTTTCGGAAAACGCACCGGACTTTCCGGCAGCCACGTTTCTATCGCCGCTAATCATCAGAAGTTTCATCGGGTGACTGTAGGAAAGAGTGCGTCGGAAATTTTCCGGTAGGTACGGATAGTGTCGTTGGCCTTCGGCGACCGGTACTGCATCATAATCTCCCGCACCGCAACCGCAATCTCGTGGGGGTGGCGCAATCTCCTCACGACAATATCGGAGATGTCGGGAAGACCCGTCTCTTCGGTGAGGAGAACGGGGAGGCATGCTGCCCTCGCTTCCAGGGCTGTATTCGGACTGATTTCGGTGAAGGAGGGCAGGACCAAGAGATCGTGCTCATCGAAAGCACGACGCTTGTCATCGCCAAAAACGGATGGCCTGAATGAAATCTGCTCACCGAGCCCTTTGCGTGCGACGCGATCTCTGAGCTCCTGTTCGAGCGGTCCTTCGCCGATGATGGTGAGGAGCGCATCGGGAAGTTTCTCCATCGCATCGATGAGTGAGGAAATATTCTTGAAACGAACGAGCCTGCCCATGAAGAGAAGCCTGAAAGGAGTATGACGCTCGTGCACGGTAGGGACGGATTCGGGACGAGCATTGGGCTCAACGACAGAGGGTGGAAGCCTGCGATACGCCTTCTGATGGATATCTTTCTGGAACGCCGTGGAGTACACGAGCCGGTCAAATGACCGCAGAACCCTGCCCATGACGAGCGTATTGAGCATGCGCCAGAATCCGAAGCGGGACTCGTACCACTCGCGCAGCGTCATCACGCCGCCGTGGTCAGTGAAACGCTCCCAAAAAAAATCCCCACCGAGACGGAGTATTTTTTGGGGCCCACGAAGGCCACTCATGAGCATCGGCACTCCGGCGCTGATCGACGTGAACGCGCAGACGTAGTTTGCTTTGGAACCGAAGAACGCAAGTTCTTCCCTATATCGGAGCCAGCGGCGCAGAGATCCGCCCTGCATGCCCACACTGATGACCCAATACCCCTCCGACTGATCAAACCCAGGCTTCTTACCGTACGTAATGACGACCACTTCGTCACCGCGTGCCGTCAGTTCCCGAGCGACAGAGCGCACGTACTGGGCCGGGCCTCCGATCTCTGGTGGAAAGATGCCAGTAGCGAGGACGATCTTCATGGACGAGGAGGTGCAAAGCACGCAGCTGATTGTAGCGATAGTTTAGGAGACGTCGTCTCGATGAGTATCCTATACTACCTTCACATGACGGAACCTCAACCAGAGAGGCGGTACGACGAAGAAATGCTCAATGCACTGAGAGACATCGCAATACCGAATGTGATTGATGGAATCCTTGAAGAATCGAGATTTCGAACGTCTCAGATGTTTGCAATCATCAAGCAGAAAACGCGAGCAGATATTCAACATGGGGAACATTGGCTTGCCCGCATGAAACACGAGAAACAGGATGATCTCATCCCGATGCAAGTAACTCACCTACATGAATTGCATGACGTCCTGGAGATATCTACCCAGGTTATTGGTGATATGCAAAAGGAGGGGGAGATGACGAGTGCCAGAATAATGATGGAAGGGATGAACAAGCGATTGCGAGCAAAGAATTCGGAAAGTGCAACGAGGGTCATGGAAGAATGTGCACGAATCATCGCCGGCATGGCGGCGAGAATAGTCATGAGCGATGCACAACGGTTCGCAGCGGTAGTGGTGAAAAATGAGCGTAAAAAATACAGAGATACAGTGCTGAATAGATTTACGCGGATTCTTGAAAACATGGCAGGAATTGGTATCGATGCAAATAGTCCGGAGGGGCAGAACTAACCCAGACGATGACGATACCACTCTACTGTCGACATGAGTCCTTCCTCAAACGTGACCGCCGGGCTCCATCCGATTGCGCGTGTATCAGACGAGTCGAGCGCGTAACGCCAATCGTGACCCGGACGATCTTTCACAAATGACAAAAGGGATTCTGGTTTGCCGAGAATCTGCAGAATTTTTTTGGCGACATCAATATTCGTCTGTTCGCTGTTCGCAGACACATTGAAAATCCTGCACTCATCGAATGCGTTCGGAACTGTGAGCATCGCCTCGATGGCATCCGTGTGATCCGTTACGTAGAGCCAGTCGCGCTTGTTCTTACCCTGCGCATAGATCGGCACCGGCCGATCTGCAAGTGCCGCAGCGATGACGGTCGGAATGAACTTCTCAGGCGCCTGATGCGGGCCGTAATTATTCGTACAACGCGAGATTACGGCCTTGATGCCGTACGTCCTCGCCGCAGCGAGAACGAGGAGATCGCCCGAGGCTTTGCTCGCGGCGTAGGGCGAACTCGGACGAAGCGCATCGGAGGAATTTTTCGGTGGATCAGCATCTGATAGATCCCCATATACTTCATCCGTCGAGACATGCAGCAATCGCACCGCAGGATACTGCCTGCAGACTTCGATGAGACTCGCAACACCGAGTACGTTGGTGTGCAGAAACGGAAAGGGATCTGCGATGCTTCTGTCCACATGTGTCTCAGCTGCGAAATCGACGATCGTATCCATGTGTTGCTCTTGCACGATCTTCTTCATGAGCACCGTATCCGCGATATCGCCTTCGATGAACGTGATGCGATCCAGAACTGGATCGAGAAAATGCTTGTCCGCGGCATACGTCAGCTTATCGAGTACGGTCACAGCATCCTCAGGAAAACGTTCGACGTGACGAAGAACGAAATGCGAGCCGATGAATCCGGCACCGCCGGTGACGAGAAGCTTCATGGGTACATCCTACAATAAAGATACAACTGAACAATATACGGATTGTGTAAAGTATGCGATTTCGGTATGCTCCCAGTATGAAGGGCGTCCTCATTTGCGGCGGCAGCGGAACACGGCTCAAGCCGCTCACCGAAATCACGAATAAGAGCTTGCTCCCTGTCTACGATAAACCCCTGATTTTGTACCCGCTGCAGGTTCTTCTCGATGCTGGTATGAAGGAGATCGCCGTCATCTCCGGAAGTGAGCACGTTGACCAGATGGCGGGGTTCCTGGGAAGCGGCGAACGTTTCGGATGCGAATTCAGCTACCGCGTGCAGGACAAAGCGAATGGGATTGCGCAAGCGCTCGGTCTTGCAGAAAATTTCGTCGGCGGAGATTCCGTCTGTGCGATTCTCGGAGACAACATCTATTTCGATGATCTCTCATCCCGCATCCAGTCATTCACGAAAGGAGCTCACCTCTTTTTGAAAGAAGTCGAGGACCCGGAAAGATTCGGTGTCGCCGAAATAAAAGGAGAGACGGTCGTATCCATCGAGGAAAAGCCAAAGAAACCGAAGACAAATATGGCCGTCACCGGTTGCTACGTCTACGACGAGCGCTGTTTCGACATCATTCGGAATCTGAAGCCGTCGGCGCGGGGAGAGTATGAAATCTCGGATGTGAGCGCATGGTACGCAGAACGTGGCCTGGCGAAAGCCACGACGCTCCAGAAAGAGTGGGTGGACGCCGGTACGTTCGACAGTCTCTTCCGCGCCGCGGATCTCGTTCGCAGGCACCGCATCGACACCGTCGTGAAGAAGGTCACGGATAAAATTATGGTCGAATCGGACACGAGGAAAAAAAATACTGAAGAGCCGTTAACACTTGCGCAGCAATAGAAATGCGTGAAAAAAGGCTCCGCCTGTCTGGAGTGCCTCAGCTGTGAAAGAGAGCCCATGAGAGGAAACCGAAGGTTTCTTTTCATGAATTCAGTACGGCACGGACTTTCCGGTGCGCTGATCCCACCCGGCTTTCACGACTGGGCTGCCGTCAGTCGGCCGATATTCCATCTCTATTTTGCCAGCGGTGAAGGTCACCTGATCCGTGACGCCATCGCCACGAACATTGCCAACGGTCTGGTACGAGACTGGATAGGCGTCGGTGAGAATCCACTTGAGAAAATCTTCATTCGCATTGTTTTTTCGGACGCTCAGCACAGCGCGAGAAATTTTGAGACCTCCAGCGGTGTAAAGCATCAGTCTCGGCGATGCTTTGTTCGTCGGCATCGTGATCTGTAACCCATCGAGCGTCGGTTTTGCGCTAGCCATCGCCCTGCTCTCGCTCCACGCGAAAGACGTGATCTCGATCTCGGTCCTATGCTGTGCATCCGCAGATTCTCCGGGGATCGTATCCAACTTCAGAAACATGCGATAATTCGCAGCCTGATCCGCGGCAACTGCAGTGAGAACACCCACGTCTTCATCTGCACTGTCGCGAGTGAGCGCAAAGGCATACGAGGTGAGCGCGCATGCGAGAAGAAAGAGAGCAACGTGATATTTTCGGATGGAGGAAGCAGGCATCATGGAGAGATCGGAAAGGACGACGATCATCCTAACGCACGCGGCACTACTGTGCATCGGGCAGTGAACCAATCGAAGAACGCTGTCAATCCGCTCTCCACCGCTGGTACCATGCGGACATGCATCGGACCGTGACTCTGGTCAATGACACAGGCGAGGCTCTCGGCGAAATGGATCTGCTCGAGGCACACACCAACAACGTTTCGCTGCACCGCGCGATCTCGGTGTACGTGTTCGATACCGCAAAGACGATGATCCTGCTGCAGCAGCGTAGTCGCGAGAAACTCCTCTTCGCCGGAATCTGGGCCAACACGTGTTGCAGTCATCCGTTTCCGGGAGAAACTGCCAAAACTGCAGGAGAGAGACGACTGAAGGAAGAAATGGGTTTCACGTGTTCACTGACCGAAGGACCAGCATTCGTCTACCGCGCGGACGATCCGCACGGAAACGGCACCGAGTACGAGTACGATAGTATTCTCACCGGCGTCTCCGACCCGGCTCTACCGGTGACACCGGATCCGAAGGAAGTGTCTGACTGGAAGTGGGCCGATATCTCTACACTGCAGATCGACATGCAGCAGAATCCTGCGCGCTACGCTCCGTGGTTTCATCTGGGGCTTCCGAAAGCTCTTTCCGCTGCACATCATGAGTGATGCAAAACCTCTGCATCTTGCCATCATCCCCGATGGCAACCGGCGTTGGGCTCGTGCAAAAGGCTTCATGAATGTCTGGAAAGGCCATGAAGTGGCAGTCGAAAATTTTCGGACACTGACCGACTGGTGTCGCAACGACCCACGAGTGTCAACGCTGACGGTATGGTGTTTCTCGACCGAAAACTGGAAACGAAGCAAGCGCGAAGTGGCAGAGCTCATGACGATGCTCGAGGAGTACCTGAGAAAAGAGGCACAAGAGCTCAAGGAAAAACGCACACGCTTTGTCCATTCCGGACGCCGTGACCGAATTCCGCTCACTCTAAAACAAGTCATCGAGGACACCGAAGAAATGACCAAAGACGAAACTGGCTTCACGCTCCACCTCGCGGTAGACTACGGCGGTAAAGATGAAGTCGTGCGCGCGCTCGAAAAAATATTGCAACACACAGAGCGGGCGTCCCCGCCCGCGGTGGCGAAGGCGTCCCCGCCCGCGTTAACCGAAGAAATGATCCGTCAGCATCTCGATCATCCAGAGCTACAAGACATCGATGTCATCCTCCGCTCCTCGGGCGAGCAACGCACGAGCAACTTCTTCCTATGGCAGTCCGCGTACGCCGAGTGG
>CAZESZ010000055.1:0-5319 GCA_964514855.1 uncultured Candidatus Peribacteria bacterium
GGCTGAAGTCGCGAAGATCATCGCGCTTGCGAGGGAGCTGCGGTGAGGTAATCGAGAAACCGAACGTTCTTGATTTTTTATGCAAGTTCTTTGCATTTTGACGAGCTTCACTGCATACTACATTGTCCGTCGCGGGGTGGAGCAGCCCGGTAGCTCGCAAGGCTCATAACCTTGAGGCCGCAGGTTCAAATCCTGCCCCCGCAACCAAAATAACCTTGCAGAGCATACAAACATCATTATACTGCTTTCGCTATGGCAACAAAAAAGGCCGGTGGGTCTACACAAAACGGCAGAGACAGTATATCGAAGCGCCTGGGCGTAAAGCGCTACGGAGGCCAGATTGTAAACGCAGGTGAAGTCTTGGTTCGCCAGAAGGGCTTTTCATATCGTCCAGGCGATAACACATACGTCGGTAAGGATTGGACGATTCACGCCGGCATCGGTGGCACCGTCGCATTTCATAAGTCCAAGATCAAGAAATTCAACGGAAGGCGTGAGTTTGCAACAACCATCAGCGTGATGGCAGTTGCTGCGTAAGTGACATCTCAGCATTTTGAGCTCGTCGCTCTTCAGCGTACACTGATCATGTGCCAGTAGTTTCAGCCTTCGTCCCGCAGTGGCGGGACTTCGGCTGACAGGCAGTTGGTCAGTTTCTTCGTGTATACTTTTGGTGTGGGCCAGTAGCTCAGTTGGTCAGAGCTCCGGACTTATAAACCGGCGGTCGGCGGTTCAAATCCTCCCTGGCCCACCATTCAAGAAAATTATGTTACAGTAACCATCTATGAATCTAAGAAAAGCGCTGAACAGCCCATGGATGATATTTCCTTTGCTTTTCATCGGAATGCCGATACTGCTCTTCGTAATCCTGATTTTCCCCTACATCTTTGACGAAATAGATATTGCTCTCGGTTCTCAAGTACGTGCATTTGTTATCGTATTTGTATGCTTTGCTTCTGGATTGTCATATTTCTTCATTCCGAGTAAATGGCGACATTATATCGTTGGCTTTATGGTGATCGTTTTCATGGCGACTTTCCTCATCCCGCAACAGAAGGATGTGCTGCTCGACCTACTTCAGTTACCACCAGAAATACACATAAAAGAGGTGATTCGAAGAACGTCTACACAGTACAAATTCAGTTACAGAATCAAAATTGAAACGGAAATTGATCAGCCGATTGCTGTGGCAAGAAAGATATACCGTGACGCTATCGTGCGGGCAGGTGCAGAGTTTCTGGGATATAATACAAGATTCATTTACTACAAATCGGCACTTGCTTGCGATACGAAGGGAATACCCCTGAATATGGTAAGAGAATCTGAAAAGTTGGTTGTAAAAGAAGAAAGACCGACTATAGAGAAATTGCAACACGTAAAGAAATGCGTCTGCTGGGATGCACTGGATAAACAGGTGCTGAACGAAAGTGATTCTTGTGGAGTTGTCTTTCCGGAGGATGGGGATGCGGGCATCTATCGTTTTGAGCATGATCCTAAAAAAACTATCGAAGTATTCTTTAGTAAAAATAGTTCTACTCAAACAAGAGCGGTTATTCGACAATGAAATTTTCAATTTTCTCTAAGACTTTTCGATTGTTTAATTTCAAACAAGTGCAGTTGAACGTTCCTCAAAGATAGGTAAATTGCGCGCAGTTCAAGAAACAACCATCGTGCCCCACCACCATCTCACGCCTCCGTATCACCTTCGTCCCAGATCTCCCCGACCAACTCCTCCAGAACATCTTCCAGTGTTACAAGTCCAACGGTTACTCCGGCATTTTTAACGATTGCAAGATGTGCATCACTGCGTCTCAGTACATTGAGCAAATCGTCACATTTCAACGAAATATCGACGATGGGGACGGGGCGTACAAGCTCGTCAATACGCAGATGTCCTTTCTCATCAGCCAGCATCTCCAGCGTGTCGTGGCTGAGGATGTATCCCATCACGTCATCCAGAGATTCTCCAATAACGGGATAGCGAGAATATGAGTGCTCGAAAATCATCTTCGCAGCCTGACGAATGGTGTGATTTTTTTGGATACAGATCATGGATGCCGCAGGAGTCATGATGTCCCCTGTCGTCCGATCGTTGAGAACAAACGCCTTGTGGATAAGTTCTCGTTCGTCCGAGTCGATGTGGCCTGCCCCCCTACCGAGGTTTGCGAGTGCTCTGATCTGATCCTCGGTACCGACCTTTCGAATTCCTGACTTAAATATTCGCGCAATTCTCTCCAGCACAATGACGATCGGATACAGGATGATGATAAGTATTCCTATGAATGGCGCGACGGTGCGAGCAATGCGTGGAGCGTAGTGAGTTCCGATTGACTTTGGAATAATTTCCCCGAGGACAATCGAAAGAAATGTTAGGAGTGCGGTAACAATGCCAATGACATGGCTACCAAAGAGAGCCTCTGCTTTTCTCCCGACGAGGATAGGACCGAGAATATTCGTCACGCTCGTGAGAATGACGATGACAATGATTGCTTGAGTCGTATGACGAAGGAGCTTTCGCAATTCATGTGCACCCCACCGCTTCTTTGCGATCATGACCTCTACTTCCGCATGATTCACACTGAGAATCGCTGCATCGAGCATGGAAAGAATACCCGAGGCGACGATGAATGACACGCTGAGAACCAGAAGCTCGATCATTGAAGCGAAATTCTATCATCACTTTACCGCAGAGACAAGCGCTTCGAACCCATCTTTCCTTGTCGATGCACTTCAGGGATACTGCGTGTATGCGCACACTATTCTTCACAATCGTTACAGCCTCTGTTCTTGTTTCCGGTTGCAGCTCAGGTCCAATGCTGGCACCTCCGAGTGAGTCCTCATCTTCCAGTGCCACGACAGATGGCGATGTCGTCATCTCATCTCCGCAACCAAACGAGGTCATCAAGAGTCCGCTCCTCGTCACAGGCAAAGCGCGTGGAACGTGGTTCTTTGAAGGATCACTTCCAATTCACGTGACGGACAGCGACGGTACGATCCTTGCGTCTGTTCCTGGGCAAGCAGAAGGCGAATGGATGACGACCGACTACGTCAGCTTCACGGCAACGCTGACATTTACGACTGATGCCACGTCTGGTTTTGTGATTATCGCAAAAGATAATCCTTCGGGTCTGCCCGAGAATGATATGCAGGTGAAAATCCCCATACAATTCTAAAGATAGAGGTTGGGCCTGCCCACCGAAGTCCCGCAGACGCGGGACGCAGGTGGGGGTGAGGGCCTAACTTTTCGGAAACATTTTCTTAAGGAGCGCTTTCGCCTCTGCTTTTGTCGTAACATTTTTTGTTATCTGTGCGTCCTTCAGCGTCTTCATAGCTTTGCCGACCTCTTCACCGGGTTGCAAGCCTGCGATCGCCATAATCTCGTCACCGGAAAGTAGGGGCTTCTGAGGCCTCGGATTTCTGTTCAGAAAATCATCGTAGTCGCTAATAATCGCATCGTAGAGTCGTGTGTCACAGGGGGTCGTTCCCGCAATGTCGATCCAAAAGAGCTGCAGAAGCTCTCGGAACCATGGATGAAAGTACCAGTGCGCCTTGCGTTCATCACTAAGGCTTTCAAATGCGCCCATCATCATGTGATGTTCCAGGAGCCACTGAATCTTCTTCGTACGCTCAGCTGTTAATTGGAGTCGACGAAAGATGTCTCCGACGATGGCAGCCGACGCCGCAGCGTGATGATCGAACCGAATGCGTTCCTTCACCGAAAATGTCACCACTTTGCCAACATCGTGAAAGAGCGAGGCAAGCCGAATGTCAGGACCGAAATCATCAGTGAACGAATCCGTGCACGCCTTCAGATGCTCCCAGACATCACCTTCCTTGTGATACTCATGCGGCTGTGCGACGCCTTTACAAGCTTCCAGTTCCGGAAAAAGAACCTTCAAGACACCAAGCTCCTGCCAATCCTCCAAGCCCATCGACGGTTTTTCGGCTTTCAGAAGCTTCTCGAGTTCCTGGAGCACGCGCATGCCGGAAAGTTCTGCTGTCAGCACGGCATTGTTCTTTAGCGCGGTATACGTATCTGGGTGATATTGACCGGCCAGCAGGCAGCGCAGACGAATTATGCGAAGAATACGCAGTGCATCATGACGAATGCGGATATCTGCATTACCGATGAACCGAACAAGTTTTTCCCTGAGATCATGCTCGCCACCGCAAGGGTCATAGAGTTCGCGTGTCACCGGATTCCAGTACATCGCGTTCACGGTCGCATCACGTCTCCGTGCGTCATTCTCGCGACTACCGAAGCGAACTGACTCAGGATGGCGACCGTCCGACGCCGCATCGTCTTCACGAAATGTTGTGACCTCAACCGTGCATCCTGCAGCAGAAACAACGACGGTACCAAGTGCAGCCGCAGACGTATCGCTTTTGGGAAAAAGCTCAGCAATCATCGATGGCAAAGCAGACGTCGTCATGTCGATTTCTTGCGGGACTTTTCCAAGGGCCATATCGCGTACCGCTCCGCCGATCCACCAGGCTTCATGTCCGGCATCCATCAAGATTTCTGTAACCCTGTACGCTGCCTCGCCGTGAGGCGTTGCAAGGACACGGTCAGCGATGTCGCGGGAAACCGGCACAGAGACAGTATGCCACGATTTCCGGTACACTCGATACAATGCTGCATTTTGCTGTTGCCGGCGTTCCGCTCTCCACACCGAAGCCCGGTGGGACGTTGAAGGGACTGGAGCATGCCGCGAAACTCGGCATCACCGCAATGGAACTGGAGTGGGTGCAGCGAGTCCCGGAGAACGAGGAGCGCATGGTCGATATTCGCGAAACCGCGAAAAAACTCGGCATGACACTGACTGTGCACGCACCCTACTACATCAATCTGAATTCGCCAGACGCAGCGACGCTCGCGGCAAGCAAGAAACGAATTCTCGATGCACTCCGCATGTCCGAAATCGCCGGCGTTCGGTCTGTCTGCGTTCATGCGGCGTTCAATCTAGGATTGCCGCCGAACAAGGTGCACGAAAATGTGCGACGCGCAGTCGATGACATCATGAGTTTCAAATTTAAGCTGTTTCCTGGCGTCAATCTCGGCCTCGAGACAATGGGAAAGACATCACAGTTTGGAACACTCGAAGAAGTGCTGAAGATCAGTCAGGAATTTGATCTGTACCCAGTCGTCGACCCAGCGCACATACATGCGCGCACGAACGGACTCGTGAATACTGCAGAAGAGTGGAACGAGATGCTCGACATGTACGAGAAGTATCTTGGCAAGGCTTCACTCAAACATGTTCACATGCACTACTCGGGCATTGCGTACGGACCGAAGGGTGAGAAACACCACTTGCCGCT
>CAZESZ010000055.1:5419-6810 GCA_964514855.1 uncultured Candidatus Peribacteria bacterium
GATCTCACCGAGCCTGCAACACTCGCGCATCTCTTCGAGTTCGATTCCACGTACGGAAAATTTCAGGGAAGCGTCGAACTCAAGGGCGACATGCTCATCACAGCCCATGGAAAAGCAAAGCTAACGGCAATGAAGGACCCAGCGATGCTTCCGCACAAGGACATGAAGGTCGACATCGTTCTGGAGTGCACCGGATTCTTCACAAAGCGTGAGGATGCCGCGCTGCACCTGAAGGCTGGTGCAAAGAAAGTGATCATTTCCGCTCCGTGCAAAGACAAGGCAGACGGAACGTTCTGTATTGGCGTCAATGACAGTACGTATAACCCAAAAACGATGCATGTCATCAGTAATGCGTCGTGCACCACGAACTGCCTGGCTCCGATGGCACTCGTTCTCCATCAGGCGTTCGGCATCGAACACGGCCTCATGAACACTATCCACAGCTATACGAACGATCAGAACCTCCTCGACCTGCCACACAAAGATCTTCGCCGTGCTCGAGCCGCCGCCGTCAACATCGTTCCCTCGACGACCGGAGCTGCTAAGGCGATCGGCGAGGTGATCCCCGAGCTCAATGGGAAGCTCCACGGCATCTCCCTGCGCGTGCCGACACCGACCGGCAGTATCACCGATCTGACGGTCGTCACGAAGAAAAAAGTGACTGCCGAGAGTGTCAACGCAGCGATGACAAAGGCAGCAAACGGCCCGATGAAAGGCATTCTCGGTGTCGAGGATCGCCCTCTCGTCCTCAAGGATTTCGTCGGCGACCCACGGAGCTGCATCATCGATGCAGCGCTCACGCAGGTCATTGGTGGGAATCTCGTGAAAGTCTTCGGCTGGTACGACAACGAGTGGGGTTACAGCAATCGATTGGTAGAGCTTGCAGAGCTCGTTTCGAAGAAGCTCTGAACACGATTATTCATTGCTGCGTCATCAAACGATGTAAAAAATTCTCCTCACTCGCACGTACTCGTTCATCATTTTTAGTCTGTAACGTGGTTTTTCGGTGTTCTAGAGAGAAAGTGTGGAAATACCCTTGATTTAGTTATGAAACTAGTGTAAAAGATAGCATCACTTTTTTCCCCAATGAACAAATGGCTAATCCAGAGAGAATAGTAAGATTCTATGACGAAGCAAGGAATCCTAGAACAGCTTCTGTACTCGACGAATATACTACTAGAGAAGGTCTGAGTATGGTTCGAATTGAAATCATTGATAGTGCTACTCGTCGTGGTGTAGTAGGTACAGTCACAAAAAAGTATTTAGAAGAAAGTATTTTTCAAAAAGTTACTCATAACTCTTAGATCTCATGATTTGAAGTTATGTGGACTCCTTCTCATCCACAACTTCCGCATCGACCACATCGTCCTTTTTCTTGTCTCCTGATACCG
>CAZESZ010000056.1:0-6492 GCA_964514855.1 uncultured Candidatus Peribacteria bacterium
GTCAGATATTCTCGGTAATCGTCACCACGATCCGAGTAGCGTTCCTGGGTAGTAGTACTGCAAAATCTGCTCTGCAGATCGGCCTTCTTTGGCTTGTCCAAGGGCTCCGCAGCCAGACATTCCGACACCGTGACCGCGCAATGTCATGCCACTGCACCATGGATCCTTTTTCGACGAGTAGACTTCCGCATTCGGGTAATTCTTCCAACCGACTTCGTCGGGGCTCAACGTCCTGCCATCATCGCTGCTGAAGTACGGAGCCTTCAGGACCGCATGTTTGTACCACAGTACTTGCCCCTGCGTCGATCGTACCGCTCGGAGCCACTCGGGGTTCCCACGCTCGAAATCTGAACCGATGTATGTTTGGAAGTGGGACGGATCATCGGAACCGTCGTACGGCATTCCTGGAAACTTCCTATTCTGCTCCTGCATGTAGTACGCGGCGTAGGACCGTGCAGCGATCACAAAAGCCTTCTGCTTCTCGTAGGGCTCCGAATCGGATTGCTCCGCAATACCCATCATGTACTCCTCGAGCGGTAACTCATTGATGAGCACGAGCGTACCGCTCACGACCCGGCATTCAATGACACCGCGATATGAACGCGTCTTCCCGGCAATGCCGGATACCCTAAGTATTCCGCTCACCGATGAGGAAAATCTGATGACGGAATCCGACAGAACGGACTGGCCACGAGAACGAACTTCGCACTCGCTCCCGCGTGAGAGGAGGTCGAACGTTGAACCACCGCGCGCGATGGTATCGCCGACCAAACCATTGTCACTGAAGGAAACGGATGGCGAACCGTCAACACTCAGGCGAATACGAATCGGGCGCGATGTGGCTGTAGAAAACGGTGTAGAAGGAGTTCCAGACGGCCTAGCATGCGTCGACGGCACCGACGACGCGGATGACGATGAGCGAGACCCGACACGAGACTGGGGGCGAACGCGCGAGACAATCGCGGTACTCCGTGCAGGAATTTTCGGCAGAACGATCTGCGCATTACTCCCGACAAACGGATTGATGAAATCGCCAGCGCGCGTCCGGCGCCCTGCAACCGAGAGCGTGAAACGGATGCCGCCGATGTCCATCGAATACGTTCCGGCATCCATCGGCGCCTGAACGATGAGCTGCAAACTCGCAGATTCAAACGCAGGAAGATCGGACTGGAGCAGAACACCTTTCGTAATGGGAATATGAGCATTTCCGTCATCCAACCACAGCTTGATACGCGGGTCGGAGAGTCGGACGTCAGCGACTTTTTTTCCTTCGTACGCGCCGAACGAATCCGCAGTGTACGCGAAGCTGAGGCGCTGCTTGCCTCCTGGATTGATGGAGATAGCGTTGCGTCCGATGAACGAAATGCCGGGCGCTGGCTTCAGGCCGTCCGTAGAATTCATCGGAGTCGCGGGGATACTGGAGGATGAGAACGACGTTTTCGGGAACACGACAGTTCCGTCAATCTTTCCTGATTTCACGTTCGCAACAATCTGCCCGAACGCCTCCGCCAAAAAATAACCGGGGCACAGCGTGGAGAGAAGATCGCGATGACGAACGATGGGCGAGTCGAACTTTTTCCCATGGAACTGCACGGACTTCGTGACGTCGATGTTGTAGTCGGCTGCGAGATTCGTCAGAAGACGCTGCAATCCTTTCACCTGTGCATCGGATGGCTGTTCGATCTCAAAATTTCCCATCATGACGATGCCAACGGTGCCGACGTTATTGCAGTAGGCGTGGCCGCCGACCACGTATTTGCCGCCGAGACGGCCTTCGTACACTGTGCCGTTTTCATCGACGAAATACTGGTATCCGACGTCTCCCCAGCCTTTCGTGACCGCGTGATACTTGTAGAGAGCGCGGACGCGTTCCACGGCCGGACGCGGATCATGTTTCACAACGAGTGCCGAGTGATGAACGACGAGAAGCTTCACCTCTTTGCTGTACTGCAGCGGCCACAGATACCTGCGGCCTTGGGCGTCTTTTGTGACGGTGGACGCCATGGAAAACTCACCCGGATACTTCTGCTGTGCGGACTGACAATCTTTCACGCGCTGGCTGACGGAGCCAGTGTCGCTACCGTTATCACCTTTGTTCGCATCTCCTTCAACGACGACTTCTGGTGGGGTCTTCGCATCGAACAGATAGTCCTCGTCCGCACCCCAATCACTCCGTGAGATCACCGATGGTACTGCGACTGATGAGGTTGCCGCGACGCGCGTTTTCACCGGCTCGTGTGAAACGGCGATCGGATGAATATCCGCTGCATCCGCGATGCCACGCACTCGTAATGCCACGGCACCGACAGGCACCATGAGAAGCTCGGATTCCTCGCCGATGGAGGCATCGCCGTCGTTGTGGCTTTCGTGCCATTCAGACCATCCTGACGCTGTTTGTACGCTGTACATGAATGATGTGTCCGCCATACGCACGCTGAAGGCATCAATGGGGGACGAGAATGTGCGTTCCACGAATCCCTGCTCCGCGGCAGTGGCCGGAAGTACCGAAAAAATAGGCGCTATCAAAGTTGTGATGACCGAAAATATCAGGAATTTCGAGATTTGCATGAGAGACTGATTCTACCGCGAATGCTCAGAAACTCGGGTTGACGCATATGGGAGTGCCACTGCTGATGAATGACGATACAAAATTTTGACGTCCAGATCGCCATGAAACCTTACGAGGTTTTCTGCAGAACGCGCTCGTACGCATCCGTCATCGCTGCAAGGGAGAAATGATGTTTCGCCGTGAGAAATGCTTCGTATGCAATTTTTTTTCTGAGCATCGGATCAAGAAGATATGTGAGAACTGCGTGCAAACTCTCGGCAGAACCAGCCTTCGCTATCAGCGCGTCCCTGCCGTTGCCCAGGTAATCTGCGATGCCACACACATCCGTGACGACCGTTGCGATGCCACGCGCCATAGCTTCGGCAGCCACGAGTCCGAACGGATCATGATCCGACGATGGTAAAACGAGAACATCGAGTGACTGGTAGAACGCCTCAAGATCCACAATGTGTGAGACGAGTGTAACGCGCTCACTGCCGATCCTATGCGCGTCCTCGTCTATCAGCGACCGAAGGTATGCTTCCTCGGGTCCAGTGCCGACGATCGTGAGATCGATATCGGGAATATCCGAGATCGCATGGAGCAATACATCGATGCCTTTTTCAGGGCTAAGACGCGCGATGCAGCCGAGGATGAGCCGGCTAGTCGACGCTGCTTCTCTCACACCCTCCCCCGCCCCCAAAGCAGGAGGAAACGGCACGCCGTTCGGTATAGCGATCACACGCTCTGGATCGAAACCGAGATCGATATACATGCGGCGGCTGAGCTCCGACACGCAGACAACCGTCGCACATGCACTCGCTTTCTTGAGTGCTGGAAGCCAGGGGTTTGCTGTCAGCCACTTCCCCATCCGATCGTGCTCGATCCAGAAGACACGTACGCCTCTTCTGTGCGCCCACTCCGTGAGGAGGAGCTTCTCCGAAAGGGAAAGCATGATGATCGCGTCTGGGAGATGGGGGAGAGATTCCAATGACTGCATGAGCGCACGCTGCATCTCCTTCCTGCGCCAGAGGAAACTGGCGGCATGCCACTTCGTCACGGGCGGTGGACCGATCGTACGTTTCTGGACGGGGAATCCGGATGCAGAAAATGTCTGCAGCAAAACCGGGCAACTTCCGAGGAAGCTAACCTCATGCCCACGCCCGCGGAGTCCAGCAGCAAGCCACATTGTCTGATTCTCGGCACCGCCACGAGCAGACTCTAAAGGGAAACGCGTGAAGAGGGTGCGCATACACACCGAGTGTACCGCATCTTCCAGGCTACCCTGCGTCATTCCAGAGCTCCAGGAGCCCCAATACCTCTTGGTCGACGGTGTCCGAGCGGTGCGTGGTACGCGATGTCCGCAGTCGGATGCCGATGGCACGTACTACTCTACGAATGCAAATCTTGAGCATGCGCCAGAGTCGGATGCCCTTCTCCATCTTCCCTTGCTTCGAAAGCCAATGCACGACCATCACCGAGGATTGCATCTGAAGAATGACCAGCAAAGAAGGTATCAATTGCACTTTGCGTGATTTCTTTGGATATTTCTGGGATAGCTTGATCAGCGGCTGTGGCTGGAAAACGCGGAATATCTGCGGTCTTTTCAGACGTTGCCTTGAGTGTTGTGAGAGACATGAACGAGGGGTGAAATAATTTAATATACCAATTCTACTATTCGTCAATACCTGCGGATAGAAAATACTCTCCATCCTTTAGAAAGTGGCAGCAAGATGCTAAAAAGTCACTGTCACGTCTTCGGCACGATGGCTTTCTGCCCGCCCATGAAGGGCCGCAGAACTTCCGGGATGGTCACCGAACCGTCTTTTTGCTGATAGATTTCCAGGATCGGAATGAGAATCCTGGGAGACGCGATACACGTGTTATTGAGCGAGTGGCAAAATTTCTTCGTGCCGTCGGCTGCCTTGTACTTGATGTTGAGACGGCGAGTTTGGAAATCGTAAAACGTCGAACAACTGTGTGTTTCGCCGTAGCTTTTTCTGCTGGGCATCCAGGTTTCGATGTCGTTTTTGTACACCTGTCCGCGACCCATGTCGCCGGTGCAGACATCGACCACGCGATACGGAAGCTCGAGTGCTTTCAGGATGTCTTCGGCGTTCTGGAGTATTTCTCGATGCATCGCGGCACTCTTCTCGGCGTCGTTCTCGCAGAGAATAACTTGTTCGACTTTCTGGAACTGATGGATGCGGTACAGACCGTGCGTGTCTTTGCCGTACGTACCGGCTTCACGGCGGAAGCACGGCGAGATGCCGCAATATTTACGCGGCAGTCCAGCGAGGTCGAGTACTTCGTCTTTGTGGTAGCTCGTCACGGACACTTCCGAAGTGCCGATGAGATACGCCTCGTCGGATTCGATGGCCTGGCCGCGCTGCTTCTGGACGCCGACTGCGTACGCCTGCTCCTCGCCACCGGGAAAATAACTGGTTCCCATCATCGCATCGTAGTGGACGAGAAGCGGCGGCAAAAATGGCGTGAAGCCTTTCTTCACGAGCGAATCCAGTGTGAATGCGAGCACCGCCATTTCCAGACGAACACCGTCGCCCTTCAGGAAGTACGTGCGCGCTCCGGCGATCTTCACCGCACGCGGAAGATCGACAATATCGAGTGACACCCCGAGAGCGATGTGATCGAGCGGATCGAACGCGAATGATGGAATCTTGCCTTCTTTTCGGACTTCGACGTTCTGTGTGTCATCTTTTCCGACCGGAACATTTGCGAGTGGCGGCGACGGCAACTGTAGAGAAATCGTAGTCCACTCTGCATCGAGCACTGCCAAGCTCGCCTCAGCCGTTTTCAGTTCGTCGGCTAGTTTCTTCATGGCGACGATCACTTTTTCTTTCTCGGTTTTGTCTTTGATGGTCGGAACAGTCTTGCTCACTGCATTACGCTCGGCCTGCATCTTCTGTGCTTCTGCCATCGCCGCGCGTCGCTTTTCATCCAACTTCAGAAACGCATGCACATCGATTTTTATATTCTTCACCTTGCACGCATGCTCGAAGATTTCGGGGTTCCGACGGAGAAGATCGAGGTCGATCATGGATGGATAGTAGCATCGGTTCGACTTCGCCCCCATGTATTTGACAAAATATATTCCGATACTATAGTGATCATACGATGGGAAAATTCCACACCGAGACCCAGTCGCCTGATGATGTGAAGAAACTGTTTACAGAAGGGACGAAATTACGAGGGCAGATAGAATCCGGCAATAAAAATCCTCAGCAAGCCAGGAAAAGATTGCTCGTAATCATGAATAGCATCTTTCAGCAAGTCTCTGATCCGAGCCAGAAAGTTGAGATTTCTACTTGGGCTGCAGTTTTAGATACTGCAAAAACTGCACAAGAACATGTGGGTAGAATCCTTCAAAAAACTCGGAGCGAAGTGAGTCATCGCATGGGTGTCCCAAAAAAAGCTGCCCCTAGAAATAAGCGACCAAAATTAACTCTGGACAAGAGGAAGCAGCGAGCAAGTCCAGAATCTTGGGAAGTAATCGAACCGAAAGAGGTGATAGATTCTATGTCCGTGATGATGGCGCAGCGGGATATCAACGATAAAGCTATCAAAGGTTTCATTGGGAGTATGCAATCGGCTGTAGAAACAATGGCTAGGACTGAACAGCCTACCCTCTTCATTCAGTGCCTCGATGAATTGGCGAAAATAAGTGTTTCGATGAACCTAGCGAACGATATTCCTCACATGCTTCTGACGATTATTCTCACTCGGCGCAACGTGCCAGAGCAGACACAAGAAAGCATTAGGTATGTTTGGAATAACGCTCTCACCAAATACCGTAATCTGAAATAGGCAAAGAGACGAAACAGCCGAGGAACACCACGCCGCGGCATCGGCGCCATTTTTCGGCCTGTGTACAAAATCCCCAAGGCCTTGCACCCTTTCGAAGCTCGTCGAAAAAGCGTACAATC
>CAZESZ010000057.1:0-6330 GCA_964514855.1 uncultured Candidatus Peribacteria bacterium
CGACAGCGGCGTAAAACGTATCGACGATTTCCCAGATATTGAGGATCTCCTGCTTCACATGAATCTGACGACAGAAAACGTGCGCGTCGTCTTGCGTAAAACCTCGCACTCGCGAGAGGCCATGCAGCTCGCCAGTTTGCTCATCTCTGTAGCACGTCGTCGTCTCGGCGTAGCGCTGGGGCAAGTCGCGATAGCTGCGCTTCTGACACGCGTAGATCTGCGTGTGGTGCGGACAGTTCATCGGCTTCATCGCGAATTCGTGGCCTTCACGTGTCGTGATGCGGAAGAGTTCGCTACTGAATTTCTGCCAGTGACCGCTCGTCTCGTAGAGTTCTTTCTTCGTGACGTGTGGGATCGTAACTTTCATGTAGCCCTTGGCTTCCCGCAGCGACCATACGAAGTTATCGAGCGCGTTTCGGAGGATCGTACCGCGGGGGGTCCAGAGAGGTAAGCCGGGACCAACGAGATCGCTAAATGTGAAGAGATCCAGTTCTTTGCCGAGTTTGCGATGATCTCTTCTCCTTGCCTCCTCGATCATCGCCAGATGTGCGTCCAGCTCTTCCTTGCTCGGAAACGCCGCAAGGTAGATCCGGCTCAGCTGCTCGCGCTTCTCGTCCCCTCTCCAGTACGCGCCAGCCAGACTCATAATCTTGAAACAGTCAGCCGGAATTTCTTTGAAGCTCTCCACGTGCCCTCCACGACAGAGATCGACGAACACGTCATCACCCTTCGGTCCGATATTCGCGTAGTGCGTGACCGTCGTCACTTTCTCGTTCTTCTCGAGATCGTCGATGAGCTCGACTTTGAATTTCTGCTTCCGCTCTCGCCAAAATGTCTTGGCATCTTTCACGGAGAGTTCGTCTCGGCGAAACGTCTGACCTTGATTGATAATCTTGCGCATTTCTTTTTCGATCGCGGGAAAATCAGCATCGGAAATCGGCTGTGGGAAGAGAAAATCGTAGTAACACCCCGTCTCGATCGGCGGGCCGATGGTGATCATCGTTCCTGGCCACAGCTTCGTCACGGCTTGCGCCAGAACGTGCGCCAGCGAATGGCGAAGTTTGTAGAGCTGGTCAACCTGGGCTTCTGGCATGGAAAAAGAGTATCAGAGAAATCAATAAGGAAGAACACTGAATTGTTTTTGATGCACGTCACCTTTCATTCTTCACACCTCATTCATACTGTCAGTCCAACCTCCCGCTCGATCGTTCGGATCTCCCTGAGCATCTGCGCATCTTCCTGAATCTTCTTCTCGATCTTTCCCACAGCATGCATGACGGTCGTATGGTCGCGGTTACTGAACGACTCGCCAAGCCGCACGAAACTCATCCGAAGGTGCTTCTTGCCGATGTACATCGCGATCTGCCGTGGAAGCAGAACCTCACGCACACGCGATCCACCAAGCATATCCCCCACCGATACCGAGTAGTACCGGCTGACGCCTTCCAGAAGATCTTGGAACGACACTGCTTGCTTGGGCGCGACCTCAAATCCGACGTCTTCGTCTTTCTGCTGATGCAGCGGCTCACAGAGTTTTCTCATGATGTCGGCGATACCTTTCACCGTCGGCACGCAGTGCTCCAGTTCGTACTGTGCCACCGCCTGCATGAGGATGCCTTCCAGCTGCCGAACACTCTTCGTCGCGTGCTCCGCGATGTACCCGAGAACTTTTTCATCGAGTAGAAGACCGAACTCTCGGGTCTTCTCGGAGAGGATCGCGTGTCGCGTCTCGTAGTCGGGTACACCGACATCGGCGATCATCCCACGCTCGAAGCGTGACACGAGGCGGTCCTGCAAAATCGAGAGTTCGCGTGGTGGACGGTCCGAACTGATGATGACCTGTTTCCGCTCTTCGGTGAGCGCGTTGAACGTGTGGAACAGTTCCTCCTGCGTTCGGTCTTTGTTGGCGAGGAACTGCACATCATCAATGATGAGCACATCGACATCGCGGTACTTGCGCCGAAACTGCTCCATCTTCTGGTGCTGAATCGCCTCGATGACCTGATTCGTGAAGTCCTCGGTCGTTGTGTAGAGGATCGTCGCGTTCGGCATGGTGCGCAGGATCGCATTGCCAGTGGCCTGCAGCAGATGTGTCTTGCCGAGGCCAACCCCGCCGTAGATGAAGAGCGGATTATATTTTCCTCCGGGCTGGGCCGCGACTGCTGAGCACGCGGCGTGCGCGAGGCGGTTGTCCGGTCCGACAACGAAATTCTCCAACGTGTAGCGCGGATTGAGGATTTTACTGAAGATTCCTTCGGAAATCTTCACCTCAGCCCGTCCCGCCACTTTGCGGCCCTTCTTTTTTTCCGGGAAATGCTCCAAGAGGCGAAGCGTGCGGAGCGCATCATCCTTCAGCCCGATATCGACCTGATAGACGATCTGATCGATGGTCGGGTCGAGCTGCTTCAGCGCCTCGATGGTCATCGTACGGTAGTGCTCCAGATGCCAATTCAGAAACATCGGCAGAGGAAGCCCAATGATGACATTGTCATTCTCGCGACCGAGAATCGTCGTGTCTTTAAACCACGTGATGAACTGACCTCTCGGCAGCTTCTCCTCCAGTAACGAAAGGACTTTCAGCCAGAGATCAAGGTCTACGGAAGAGGTCATGCGAGCGAGAAGCGGGTAGCGGGTAGCGCCTGCCTGCCGGTAGGCAGGGTTAGTAAGATAGTGAAGCTAAAACAAGTGAATGACGTCATTAAATGTGATGATGACGATGAGTCCGATGAGCAGGAAGAATCCGACTGCGTTCGTCATGAGCTCGAAGCGTTGATTGAGCGGACGCCGAATGACCATTTCCACGAGGACAAAGAGCAAACGCCCACCGTCGAGTGCCGGAAGCGGCAGAACGTTGAGGATGGCTAAAGAAAGACTCAGGAGAGCCACAAGTCGGAGGTACGTCATGAAGCCTTCCTGCACCGAACCGTACGTGAGCACTGCGATACCAACGATACCGGTGATGCCGTCCGGAACGTGCCCTGTGGTGAGGAGTGATTTTACGAGATGCGCGATGCCTATCACAGTCTGGTTTGCCATGAACAGCGTCTCCTTTCCGGCAAGCTGCACAGCCTTGCCAATCGAACGGCGCGGAGCTGATAGTTTGGCCGCGAACGCCGAGATCTCAACGCCGGATTTGCCATCACTCAGTTGCACCTCGACATTGCGGATATGCTTGTCCGTACCTTCCATCAGCTCGTACATCACTCGACTCTTGTCCTTCTGGTAGGCGACGACATCGGTCGGACTCACGACTTTCTGACCATCGATACTCTGAATCGCACTGTCTTTGACGATACCGGCTCTAGCAGCAGGACTGCCGGGCAAGACACCGGTGATGTAGACGCCGGTCTCGAGAGAAATTTCGCCCTTCAGAGCTGCGCTCTGCAGTTCCTCGATGGACGTATAGAAATTCGGCACCCAACGTCCGACGGAAAACCCGAGCGTGAGGAGGGTGAATGCCAGGATGAAATTCATCATCACGCCGCCCGAGAGAATGAGCAGGCGCGCCGGGATCGACGCTGAAGCGAAGCTGCCCTGGACGAAGCGCTTCTCCAGATTGATTTCATTTTCGCCCTTCAGGCGAACGAAGCCTCCAAAAGGAACCCAATTGAGACTGAAGACGGTACCCGACTTCTGAAAAAGTGTCAGCGCGCGGGGCGGCAAGCCAAATCCGAACTCTTCAACCTCCACCCTGAAGATCTTCGCGAGCGCGAAATGCCCCAGCTCATGAATAATGATGAGAAGCGTGAGGAGCAGGATGAACGCAAGCGCGGAGATCAGAATCGTCATGGAGCCGTGGGGAAAATCCGAACCGAGGCAGGGAGCGAAATTACCAGAGGTGTGGAAACCAAAGAAGTTTTCCACACCCACTTCATGTTGCTTCTCGAAGCAAAAAAGTAGGTAGTGCTGAAGTGTCAAAGCGGTCAGAGCTTCTTTTTCAACGCCTCAGTGGAGACGACTCTGTCGAAACGCCGTCCTGCAAAAAGCAGTGTAGGGATTTTGATCGTCCGAATGCGTTCTTCGACGATCCGTCGCTGTGCGGCGAGGCTATCGCTGACCTCCTGCGAGGTAGAAAAAGCTGCGATCCTCGCAACATCAGCGTCGCTGTAACCGATCTGCTTGAGCAGATTCCAGAGTAATTCGTCCACCTCATGGGCAGTCATACCGATGTTGATGCGAGTCTGCAAATCAGTCTCGCCCGATGGATCGGCAAACAATCGGTCCAGAAGCTGCCAGTCTCCAGATACACCACCCCCTCCTGGAAGCGGCACTCGCTTCGTTGCTTCCAGGTAGGAAGCGACAACGTACGAATGCGGGAACTTGTAACCGCCAGTCGCCACGAGCGGAATCGGATACAGGAGGTACGTGACATTCGCTGCATCCATCACACCGGCTTCCGCAAGATTCTTCGTAAGCTTTTTGCAGAATCGGCATCCGGGATCGATGACCTCAAGCACGTACGGTTTCTCTGGATCGGGAGTCCGGTGATATGTGGCGGTCGGTGCTACGAACTCATATGCATCCCAGGACCGAAGACGATCCGGAATCCTCGAGAACGTTTCGCCGAAACGCACAACCGGACCCAGCACCCACTCACCAAGCCTTCCGGTCTTCGCCGCATCAAGAAAACCGAGTGATGCCTGATCAACGCCGCACGCCTCACCGGAGAGTGAGCACGATTCGGCACTCCGCGGGTTACATGTGTCGTACACCCAGAGATTGAGCCCGGCATTCGCGACGTAGAGCAAGCTCCAGACGCTGAGAACGACGAAGACAAATGAGATCACTTCGATCCACCGATCGAGGTGCCGTGCGAGCCGTGGATGCGTGAAAATGAGCTTGCCGATGAGCTTGCCTTTCATCTCTTCCCCAAAGCTGATATCGCAGGGACGCAGCGTGATACGCCGGAGCACGCAGTGCCAGGCCTTGCCCGCAAGAGGCCGAAACGACGCCGAGAAGACGGCGAGGATAGCGAAGACGATGAAGGCGGCGATGCAGAACATTAGAATGCAGAGAGAATTTTCGACATCGCACCGAGGAAGCGGTCGATGTCACGAGGTGTTGTGGAGAGGCTCATGGAAACACGCAGCAGAGGAGGAAGGCCGCACTGATGCTTGAGGTAAGAGTGACAGCAGAAGTATCCGCTCCTGCACATGATGCTCTGCTCCGAGAGGAAGAGCGCGATGCGATGGGCGTCGATCGTATCAGCGTGGAAGCTGACGATGGGACTCGGCACGCGATTCAGGAGGTGTAATCGGGGCATCGCACGAAGACCCTGAAAGAGCTGCCGTGCGCATTCCTGTTCGCGTGCGTGCAGATCTGCACGCTGGTTTTGCCACTCGAGTGCCGCTGAGAGTCCGATGATGCCACTCCAGTTTTGGAGACCGACTTCAAGAGGTGCATGCGCTTCCTCTGCGGAACGAAGCAGTACGTACGAATTCTCCTCCACGTCGCTGACGGTGCCTCCGCCGATGAAGAACGGATGCATGCGATCAAGAAGCGACCGTCGAATGACGATGAAACCAATGGACGGTCCGTACATCTTGTGACCCGAGCCGAACGCTGCATCGAAGTCGGTCTCACGTAGTCTCTCGACATCATGTGCGCATCCCTGCGCCGCATCCACGAGCAGAATGCCACCCGCCGCGTGTGTCGTGTCAGCGAGTTCGCGCAGATTGACGAGCAGACGTCCGTCGATATTCGACATCGAATTCACGAGGACAACGCTGTTGTTGAGATGTGCAGACAGTGCAGGAAGACCCCCATCCCCAGCGCGCCGCAGCACGATACGCTCTGCCTTCCGTTTTGTTGCCCATGTCATGGACGGTAGGAAGACGGAATTGTGCTCGATGTCCGACGTGACGATGCGACGAAAGTCCTCCGGCAACTGGTGGAGCACGAGGTTGATGCCGTAGCTCGTATTGAGCGTGAACACCGTGCAGTACTCGCGCTCGGACTTTCCGAGATACCGAAGAACACGACGTCTTGCCTCGGCTACCTTGGCGTCCACCATCTCGCCCCACCGATACTTCACACGTCCACCGCACGCGTTGTAGTGCGTGTAGTACTCTCGCTCGGCATCGATGACCTGCTGTGGCCGCAGCGTCTGGCACGCAGCATCCAAATAGCAAGCGTCGGACGGAAGGTATCCGAAGTCCGTAATACTGGCTGCGCCGTCCTTGGATGTACGTTTCTGAAAAAGCACGGTCTCAGTATTTCACAAAAGACTAATTGAATCTATCAATGTGGCGCTTGTATTCGTATGTTTCTTTGGAGAATGGTGGGCAATACAAGATTCGAACTTGTGACCTCCACAATGTCAATGTGGCG
>CAZESZ010000058.1:0-6286 GCA_964514855.1 uncultured Candidatus Peribacteria bacterium
ATAATGCAAGTTTTTACTCTCACCTCCCGCTTGGATTGTGCACGAGATGCGTCATCAGGCAAGATGAAGCCATGCAGGACGTCATCATTATCGGACTCGGTTGCGCCGGATACACCGCCGCCATCTACTGCGCGCGCTACAAGCTGAAGACATTCCTCGTCGGTGCTGAGGCGGGAGGCATGGGTAATACCGCTGCCGAAGTCGGCAACTGGCCGGGCGAGATCGAGATCCGCGGTCCGGACCTCATGGAGAAGTTCAAGGCACATGCGATGAGTTTCACGGATCAGGTGACGATGAAAATCGCGTACGTGAAGGACGTTCAGAAGATCGATGGTTCGACAGGGCTCACCACAGGCGCTGGTTTTCGGGTCTTCATGGAAGGGGATCAGACTGTCGATGGCAAAACCGTCATCTTCGCGACTGGAAGTAACAAACGTCACCTCGGGATTCCGGGCGAAGCCGAATTTTCCGGCAAAGGCGTGACGTACTGCGCCACCTGCGATGCGTTCTTCTATCGGAACAAGACCGTCGCGGTCATCGGAGGAGGGGATAGCGCTGTGGAAGGAGCAGCGATTGCAGCTCAAGTGGCCGCGAAAGTGTATCTCGTGCACCGCAAGAATTCGTTCCGCGCTGAGCCGTTCTGGGTCGATAAGGTGAAGGAGAAGAAGAATGTCGAGTTCGTCCTCGAACGCAATGTGCTGGAAGTTCTCGGTAACGCCAAGGTCACTGGCATCAAGCTCGATCAGCCGTACGGTGACTCAGACATTCTCACCGTCGACGGCGTCTTCATCGAGATCGGATCGAATCCTGCTGTCGACCTTCCGAAGAAGCTCGGCTGCGAGGTCGATCCACTCGGTTTCCTGAAAGTTGATGAAGCACAGCGTTCGTCTGTCCCTGGTATCTTCGCGGCAGGCGATCTCACGAGCGGTAGTAATCACTTCGCGCAGTTTACGACTGCGGCCGGTGAAGGCACGGTCGCAGCGAATAGTGCGTTTCATTATCTGCAGGCGGGACACTGAAATATCAGTTGCTAGTCTTGTAGGGACCCAAAATTTTACGTCTCGAGAATCTGTATACTCTACTTCTATGTGGCTCCTCTTCGTTTTTCTCGGTACGTTTGGCTGGGCGCTGGTGAACGTTCTGGATTCGATTCTCGTTCACCATTACGAGAAGCGTCCGATGACGCTCATGTGGTGTCAGTCGATGTGGAGCTTGCCGATGCTGTGCGTGCTCGCATTCTTTCTCCGGCTCGAGGCACCGATTGTATGGATCGGTATCTTGCTCCTCATGGGTGTGGTCGGATATGCAGCTGACCTGCAATTTTTCCACGTCCTGGAACACATTGATGTATCGGTCACGAATATCGCGTGGTCACTTCTATCCATCATCCTCGCCATTTCTGGCTTCCTCTTCTTCCGCGAATCATGGCATCCGCTACAGGCGGTAGGTGCCGTTCTCATCCTTTCCGGAGTTCTTTTCATCTCCTTCTATCAGCAACACGTCAGTCTTCGGCACACGGTATGGTTACTGATGACTCTTGCAGTTCTTTTCGCACCCATCTACATCATGAAGAAAGCGGCTATCAATGCCGCCGTTTCCCCGAGTACAGTTTTTTTCTGGATGCTCATTTCTCGGGAGATACTTGGTTTCACTGTTCCCTGGTTCGTATCCGATGCACGACGTGCTGGCATACGAGCATTGCGTTCTGGATGGACCTTCTCCGCACTCAACGCGCTCGTCATCGTTGCATTTTTGTCAGCAGAGTACTTCGGCGCACGCGCATTTCAACTCGGCGCGCTATCGCTCGTGACCATCGTTAGCAATATTCAGCCTTTCGTCGTCATGGGTATGGCATGGATCTTCGGCTTGTTCCTTGCCGAGAAGCTGCCGAAGGAGCTCCTGACGAGACAGTCCGTACAGCTCAAGATCGCCAGTTTTTCAGTCGTTTTTATTGGTCTTGCACTGCTGGTGATGGCCAAGTAAAGTATGCCGGCTATGCCACGCGGTAAAGCCACTGTCTTCGCCGGCTACTGTGAAACTTGCAACACGCGGATCGGTTCGTTCCGTGTCCTCAAGTCCAAGAAAGCTGATTTCCGAAAGCTCAAGAAGTTTTGCTGGGTATGCACGATTCCCGGAAACAAGCATGGATCCCGCCAGAACATTAAACTGAAGGAAGAGAAGCACTCTAGCTAGTCGTGATCTAGGAAGCGCCGCTCGTTCACGGTAAGATTTTTGCGTGAAACAGTATCGCCATGCCGTTGCCGCGCTCGTCCTCAAGCCCTCTACGGCGTGCGCTCCGGACGGCTGCAAAGCTCTGTACTCCATTTTACTCGTCCATAAACCGCGCAAGCACGATGCGTGGCAGTTGCCGCAGGGCGGCATTGAGGCAGGGGAGACGCCCGAGCAGGCGGCACTCCGCGAGCTCCAGGAAGAGGCAGGCTTGTCGTACGATGCCGTCGCACACACGAGTCCTTGTCAGTACTGTTACGACTTTCCTCCGGAGTTCGTTCGCCGTCACAATCCCGTGAACGCGGGACAGAAGCTTTGCTTCGTCGTCATCAGGGCGCGGAAAGATGCGCAGGTCATCGTGGACGCGAAAGAAGTGGATTCCTTCGTCTGGGTGCTCCCCGAGCAGCTCTCGCACTACATCAAACGTGAGGCGTATCTGAAGGTTATTCACGATGTCCTTGTGGATTACGAGAAATCCCCATGTGCCGCAGGCGACCGATCAATGTAATCTCTGTTCGTGCGCATTTCTTCTCTGTCCCTCGAATATTTCCGGTCGTACGAATCTCTCGATCTCACGTTCGGTCCTGAGGCGCGGCAGTATTTCTTTGGGGATAACGGCAGCGGCAAGACGAATATCGTGGAGGCGATCTCGATTCTGTCCCACGGACGGTCGTGTCTGAAAGCAGATCACGTCGACATGATCCGTTTCGGGAATATGCATTTCAGAATCCGTGCCGTCGTGACTGGCGACGACGCTGTATCGAAGACTGTCGAATGCATTTTCCAAACGACGCCGCGCAGGGGATCAGCGTACTTCATCAACGATGTCCGAACACCGCTTCTCTCGTTCATCGGTGTGGTACCGACGATTATTTTTCTACCGCAAGACCTCGATCTCTTCACCGGTCCGCCGTCCCTTCGCCGCAATTTCCTCGACTCGCTTCTCTCGCAGCTGGGGTCGGACTACGCCGCTCTCAGACTCGAATACGAGCGTGTCCTGAAGCAGCGGAACGCACTCCTCAAGCGTATCGCGCAGGGAGAGGCCAAGGAGAACGAGCTCGATCTGTGGGACTCCGAGCTTGCAGCAGCCGGAGCGGAAATTGTGACGCGCAGAAACGACGCTCTCGTGACGATCGGCGACCTCCTCCCCGAAGAGCTGTCGAGACTCGCGGAGAGGCGTGGACGTATCGCGATCATTCCGGTCGGCAGCTCTTCCGGCGAGAATCCGACCACTTCGCTCCTTGAGTCTCTGCAAAAGTTTCGTTCGAGGGACGTCATTCTGCAGACGACGACGACCGGTCCGCATCGGGATGACTGGAGAATCGAAGATGAAGGCAGGGACATCGCTTCCATTGCATCGCGAGGACAGCAACGAGCCATGTTACTCGCTTTCCTCTTCGTACACGCAGAGTTCTTTCGGACGATTCGAAAGGAACGCCCCATCATTCTCCTCGACGACGTTCTCTCGGAACTTGATCAGGATCATCAAGAGGCACTCCTCACGCACCTCGAAGATCACCAGGTTTTCATCACGTCCACGCACGGCGTGCCACAATCGAAGGGACTTGCGATCTACCGTGTTGCGGATGGCGAAGTGACGCCCATCTGACGCCTGATGTGGGCGCCGAAGATCGCGAGCCCCAGCGCGTCCGCAGCGTCCGCGGGTTCCGGCGTCTCTGACAGATGCAAGATGCGCTTCACCATCGACTGCATTTGTTTTTTATCCGCTTGTCCGTCACCCGTGACGGCGGTCTTCAGTTTCAGCGGCGTCGCACTGAGTATCTCGATTCCCGCTTTCTTCAGCGTTACGAGGATGACGCCGCGGGCTTGCGAGACGTCCATCGCAGTTCTCTTATTCGTCGCGAAGAAGAGCTCTTCGACAACCGCAAGATCAGGCTTCGCTTCACGGAGGAATTCTTCCAAATCGGTCGCGAGTTCGAAGAGTCGGTCGGGGAGGGGAAGGGTAGGTACAGTTTTAATGACAAGCCAGTCCAAGGCCTTCATTGAGCCATTTTCATCGGTTTCGATGAGTCCGAGTCCTGCGGTACTGAGTCCAGGATCAACGCCGAGAATGCGCATGGTGTCATCGTACGGCATTCGGGGTGATCGCACACTTCAAAAAAGAAGGTTTTTCTGCTAGAATATGAGGATTTCATGCACACCAAAAAACACCGTCATGTCGTGGCAGTACCCCTGGTTGTGTTCCTGACGCTGGCAATAGCCAGTGTCGATAGGGTATTACCGAGCGCGCGTGCCAGCCTCGCCGATGCATCGGAAGTCCGACATGCAGCCAGCGATGCACCACGTGATTTTCAGGTTCGCTGGATGCTCGCGGGAACACTTGAGCCTGAGTCGGTCCTGAACGTTGCCCATAGTGGCGACCACGCGGAGCTTCTGCGAGGGCAGGTCCTGATGCGCTCTGCGGGGCTCAGTAGGCTGGATCTGAACAATGTCAGCGTACACGCGCTGTCGGTTTCGTACATTGCGATCCAGGATGACACGTCCACGACAGTCGCACCGCTCACTGGACCGATCATTCTCCAGACGGCATCTGAGGACATCGTCCTCGTGCCTGGGATGCAAGTGTCCTTTAGTGCTTCGAATGATGCATCGATCACCCCGATGTCGGCGACAGTTCCGTCGGACTGGTATGGTGATCGTCTGCAGGCCGCAAAACTCTTGCCCGAGTCCGTGATTCCAGCAGTTCGTTCCGATGCTTCCGACCGTGACTCCGTGCAGGCAGAGCTTTCAAGGATGCTCAGGGGTACCAGGATAACGATGGACGTTTTCTCTCGGATGCGTCGTCTCGCAGATACGCTGGATGTGTCCGGTGGTGCACAGAGGCTTCTGTTGCTTCGGCTGCTCCAGGAAGGATCCACGACCGATGACGACGTATCGATACTCATCGCACAGGAAATTTCCGAAGACAGATCTCTCTCCATGAATCTCGTTTCAATGCTGCCACACCTCGTCATGACCCTCCAGGAGCCGGTTGCTGAGCCGCATATTGCGCAGTGGGAAAAGAGCGTTCTGTCTCTTGGGCTGACGGAAAGCAGCAAAGCTGCCGCACTTCTGCGCCAGCATGCGGTATTTCCCCAGCGTCTCGCGCGCGCCGGATATCCGCAGCAGTCGCTTCTGTGGCAGCGGGCACTCACATCGATTGGGACCATTCTCCGTACGACGCTTTCTGGGCCTGCGCGAGCCGAGATCGATGCCGAGCTTTCAGTAATAGCTCGCGGGGATCTTCCTGCCGACACTGCTCCTGACATTCCGGATGTAGCGCGGAGCGTGAGCACGCATTGGTCTGGCCCAGAGCTCATCGCACTCGCGAGAAATATTCTGATGTCCCATGGAGCACTGATGGCTGTCACGACGGAGATCACACCGAATACCGATACTCAGACCGTTGCGGTCACCGGTATTTTCCTTGCCGAGAAGGATGCTGACATTCCATATGCATTCACAATCGACATCGCACGCGGTCTCGTGACCGATATCGTCCGTCATGGCAAAAAGTTGCCCAATGACGTCTCTATCGACACGTTCTTTCGCTCAGAAAAAAGGCCCCCTGAAGGAGCCTCGTTTCGTTGATATCGACCATTACATCGGCTTCGTGCTGCTGCAGCAGCTTCCGTTGCTAGAGCAGCTCTTGCTGCACATGACCAACTTGTAGACTCCAGCGAGTCCTACAAGGACGTACACCACTGCTTCGACCTGCATCCAGGAACCGAGGAGCATGTGCACGACGTTCCAGTCGGAGCCGTTGACGAGCCAGCCAAGACCGACGAGGCCCCAGTTCAAAGCGCCGACGACGACGAGCACGCAGACGAGAGTGCCCAAGAGACTTTTCTGACACATAAACGGAAAAGGGAAGAAATAAGAGCATGCTCGTTATAGAATTCTGGCAAGTTAGGTGCAAGTTTTTCCCTTGTACAAGCTCAAAGATTTGTGACGAAATCATTTTTGAACACAAATGTTGAACAGAGATTTATTGTAGATTTTTGTGGTGGGCGATGGCTGATTTGAACAGCCGACCTCGACATTATCAGTGTCGCGC
>CAZESZ010000059.1:0-1799 GCA_964514855.1 uncultured Candidatus Peribacteria bacterium
CTCAAAAGTCTCTCGCCATTCTATGATGTGCGCCCATGACGAAGATTGTTATTTTCGGCGGCGGCGGTTACCTCGGCGGAAAGCTGAAGGAGATCTATCCTGATGCCGAGACGCCGAACATCGACATCGCCGATCCGGTTGCAGTGCGAAAAACTTTCGATGAGCTGAACCCCGAGATCGTCATCAATGCTGCTGGAAAAACCGGGAAACCGAATGTGGATTGGTGTGAGGATCACAAGGAAGAAACACTTCGGTCCAATGTCACAGGACCACTCGTCCTGCTCGACGAATGTATGAAGCGAGGCATCTATCTGGCGCACGTCGGTTCCGGCTGCATCTACAGTGGATCGAAGCCCGGCGGATACACGGAAGACGATGTGCCAAATTTCACTGGCAGCTTCTACTCACTGACGAAAGCGATGAGCGATCGTCTCCTGAAGCCATTTCCGGTCTTGCAGCTTCGGATCCGCATGCCGTTCGATGGCACGAAGAGTCCGCGCAATCTTCTGACAAAACTCATCAAGTACCAACACGTGCTCGATGAAAAAAATTCTCTGACGTACATGCCGGATTTCTTTTCTGCACTCCAAAAACTTATTGAGAAAAAAGCGACCGGCATCTATAACGTCGTGAACCCTGGTCCGGTCTCACCGTACGAAATCATGCTCAGATACAAGAAAGAAGTCGATCCGGCGCATGAGTTCCAGCGTCTGACACTGGATCATCTGTCCGATGTCGTGAAGGCGGCCAGAAGTAATTGCGAACTGAGCGGTGCAAAACTCGCAGGAGAGGGCATTGTGATGAAACCATCGTCCATGGCGATCACCGAAGCCTTGCAGGCACTCACCCATTGCTAAACCGGGTCTTTTTGGCTAGAATGACTGCTCTATCATGCATCCTGTCTTGGCGTCCATTCTCGGCCTCTCCACGCGTGCGTACCGCTACATTCGGAGCCATCTGAAGCGAAGTATTGCACTCGTCGTGCTCGTGCTTGTTGCTTGGGCTGTGTACGCCGTCACGCGTCCGGAGCAGCCGGTGTACGTTACCGAGGCTGCGAGGCGCGGAGACCTGAGGCAGACGGTCGAAGCCGTTGGAAATGTCGTCTCAGAAAAGGATCTGCAACTGCAGTTTTCGTCGATCGATGTCGTCGCTCAAGTTCTCGTCAAAGAAGGCGACCGCGTGAAGGCTGGTCAGAGACTTGCTTCACTACGATCTGGAACGCTCTCGGCCGGAATCGCTGGTGCCAGGGCAAGCGTCCAGTCCGCTCAGGCGGCGCTCACGGCCCTCGAACAGGGCAGTCGTCCGGAGGACATCGCCATCGCGCAGGCCGGTGTCGATAACAAGCGTGCATCGCTCCAGGTCGCACAACAAACGGTGACGAATGCCGAAGCCAATCTCACGATTGCGGTGTCGCAGCTTCAGACCCTGAAAAACGAAGTCGATATCAATCTCTCCGGTCAAGTGTCATCCGTCGGCAGCACTATCTCGCAACAGCTGGCGACGTCCAAAACATCTCTCCTCGTGATACGCGGTGTCTTCAACGCCAACGATGTCGCAGACGCAGTCACAAAAGCGCAGCCAATCGGGTACGACACGCTCATCGTAAACATCCACTCGCTGGAAACTGATATTACGGCTGCCCAAAATGTGGGCGCACCGCTCAACTATCAGGATGCACTGCAGAAGCTGCGTCGCGCGCGCGCGCTTGTCTCGCAGTCGACGGATATCGCCAACCGAGCGTACGACATTCTGGCCAATCTTCCGCTCACCGCCTATCTCACGAATACGTCGAAAGAGAC
>CAZESZ010000059.1:1899-6232 GCA_964514855.1 uncultured Candidatus Peribacteria bacterium
GGAGAAATCCGTCCGACCTCAGAGCCTTCCGTCACCATGCTCGGAACGACGCCGTACCGCATCGAGATGTTCGTGTCTGAAGTCGACATTCCAAAAGTGATTCTTGGACAAACTGGGTCCATCATGCTCGATGCGTTCCGCGGAAAGCCGCTTCCGCTTCGGGTCGGATTCATCGATACCGCCGCGACGGACAAAGACGGCGTGCCGAAGTACCGCGTGAAGCTGGATTTTCTTTCACCGCCTGATGGCTTGAAAGTTGGCATGACCGGCGATGCTGAGATCACCACTGGTGAGCGTATCAATGTCATCTCCGTCCCATTGCGGTCCATTATCGAATCAGCGACAGGAGCTACACTTGTTCGTGTTCTGAAGAAAGACGGTGTGACGTTTGAGGAGCGGGCTGTCACCATGGGCATGCAAGGCCAAGGAGGAGGTACCGAAGTGACCGGTGTGAACGAAGGCGATGTTGTCATCGTTCTCATCAAGCAATGACGACGAAGGCATCACCTGTTCTCATCGAGCTCAAAAACCTCTGCAAGTCGTACGAGAACGACGGTGTTCTCACGCCAGTGTTGTACGATATTAATCTCCAGATTCAGAAAGGAGAATTCGTTGCCATCATGGGTCCTTCTGGGTCAGGAAAATCAACCCTCATGCATATCATTGGGTTTCTCGATGGATACACCTCAGGCCAGTATCTCTTTCAAGGAACTGTAACACAGACATTGAATGATGATGAGCTCGCACGCATCAGAGCAACGCGCGTGAGCTTTGTCTTTCAGGCATTCAATCTGCTTCCTCGTACGACCGTTCTTGAAAATGTCATGCTTCCTCTCTTGTATCACCCAACTATTGCAGCAAGCGAACGCGTGGCTCGTTCCGAAGCAGCTATCGCAACAGTTGGATTGCAAGATCGCTCCACGTACTTGAGTAGTCAGCTCTCCGGTGGACAAAAGCAGCGCGTCGCTATTGCGCGAGCTCTCGTCACAAATCCGGATGTAATTTTTGCCGATGAGCCGACGGGGAACCTAGATTCCGCATCCGGTGTTGCCGTGATGCAGGCACTGCAAAAACTGAATGAGGATGGTCATACTATCATTCTCGTCACCCACGAGCGCACGACGGCGGAACATGCCCGGCGGATCATTCACATTCGCGATGGGCGCATCGTGACTGATTCGTCGGACTTCAGGCGTGTGCTTGCCGGACAGACGAGCAATTTAAAATGAAAAGAGAAAAGTGAAAAATGATCGTTTGCATTGTTCTCGTAGAAATATTCGTCCATCGTTCTTCACTTCTACTCTTTTCACTTTTCACTTCTACACTTTTCACTTCTCACTTTCCTTGCTCCTCTCCGATACTCTCCGTGCGGCATTCAAGGGGGTTACCGTGAACGCGATGCGATCTCTTTTGACGATGCTCGGCATCATCATCGGGGTCGGTTCGGTCGTGCTCATGAGCTCCGTCGGCCAGAGTATGCAGGGGGTCATCCTCAGTCAGATCTCCAGTCTTGGTCCGAAGAGTATGGTTATATTTCCCGGGAAGCAGGAAGGTGGAGCCCAAGGGGTCATGTCAGGCTTTGACAGTCTTCGGTTCGAGGATCTTCGTGAGCTTGAACAGCTCACGAGCATTGATCAGGTGGCGCCTGTTATCTTCATCCCAGGACGCACGACATATGGCTCAGAGGAGGGTACTCCTCAGGTTTTTGGCGTGACGCAGAACTTCTTCCTCAATCAAAATATTTCTGCGAAACAGGGAAGGCTTTTGGATGCGGAAGATAGCGATGGAGGGAAGGCCGTCGCAGTGCTTGGTCATGATAGTGCTGAAAAATTCTTTGGGTCGATTGATCCCATTGGAAAACGCTTGAAAGTCGGCAATAACCACTTCACGGTCGTCGGTGTCGCCAGTGCTCTAGGATCACAGTTTTTCCAGAATGCCGATGAGCGCATCTATGTACCGTTTTCGGCTGCTCGAAACGTCACCGGACAAAAGTACATTAACTACATCACGATGGTTGCAACCGACAGTTTTGACCTCGCATTCGATGACGTAAAGTCGCTCTTGCGTCGTCGTCATGGCATTGATAATCCGGACGATGATGATAAAAAAGATGATTTTGTTGTCCGCTCGTCTGCTCAGGCGAGTCAGATTCTTGGATCGGTCTCACTTGGCCTCACCTTATTTATCACGGCAGTCGCAGCGATATCACTCATTGTCGGAGGTATCGGCATCATGAACATCATGCTGGTGTCTGTGACAGAGAGAACTCGTGAGATCGGGCTTCGTAAGGCTATAGGTGCAAAAGGGGGAGACATCTTGTTTCAGTTTCTCTTCGAGGCGATTTTCCTCACAATCCTCGGCGGTGTCATTGGGCAGATCCTCGGCATCGGAGCTGCATTTGCCCTCGCAATGATTGTGCAGAATTTTTTGGAAAAATATGTTTTTGCTATTTCCATCAGCGCGGTTGTCATTTCGTTTCTCATGGCACTTGCAACAGGTATTGCGTTTGGCATTTCTCCTGCACGTAAAGCAGCAGCACTGCATCCAATAGAAGCTCTCCGTTACGAATAATTATGCTCACGAAAGATATTATCGGCACTGCAGCAAAAGCAATTCTCGTGAACAAAAATCGTTCACTGCTCACCATGCTCGGCATCATCATCGGCGTTGCATCGGTTGTTCTCATGGTGAGTATCGGTCGTACGTTTCAGGCGTACATTCTTGCGCAGGTAGCGTCCATCAGTACGAATATGGTGGAAGTCATTCCGACAGGGTTTGATAAATTTGGCGGCAACCTCACGAGTCTTTCATATGACGATTACCGTGCAGTAAAAGGGCTCTCCACAGTTGAACGAGTGTCGCCAGCCATTCTCATTGGTCGGCCCATTCAGTATGGAAAAGAGGAGATCACACCGATGATCATGGGTGCGTACAACGAGTTTGCCGGTAACTATGGTCTCGTCGTGGATCGGGGGCGTGAACTTTCCCAGAGCGATGAGCAAGGCGCTTCGACAGTAGCGGTCATAGGAGCACAGACTGCAGAAGACCTTTTCGGTAATGCTGAGCCAGTTGGCAAACGCATCACTATTGGCGAGGCAACATTCACCGTTGTTGGCGTTCTCAAAAAGAAGGGATCATTCCTCTTACAGGATTTTGACAAGATTGTTCTCGTTCCGTTTGCAACTGCTCGTGCCGTCACTGGCCAGAGACATCTCACGTACATGACGATGCGTGCAGTGGGCGACCCAACTGTTGCACGACAGGATCTCACCGAGCTCCTGCGCCAACGTCACCGCATCAAGAATCCCCTGAATGATCCAGACAAAGATGACTTCATCGCTCGTAGTGCAGAGCAAGTGACCTCCACGATCAACGCTGTGACGTTGGGTCTTACGGTGTTTCTCGCTCTCGTGGCAGGAATTTCACTCCTCGTCGGTGGTATCGGTATCATGAATATCATGCTCGTCTCTGTGACAGAGCGTACACGGGAGATTGGGCTTCGGAAGGCCCTTGGAGCTCGTCGCCGCGATATCTTGTTCCAGTTCCTCTTCGAAGCCGTCAGCCTGACGCTCACGGGGGGCGCCATCGGACTCTCTTGTGGGATATTCCTCGGATGGTTCCTCACGAAAATCGCTGCGAAAGCCCTCGGTGACATCACCTTCATTCTCTCCGGTTCGTCCATTGTTCTCGCCCTAGCGATGGCCATCGGAACAGGACTTGTGTTCGGCATCTTCCCTGCGCGCAAGGCTGCAAGCCTTAGCCCGATGGAGGCGCTGCGTTACGAATAGCAAAAAGCGCTTCGCGGAATCGCACCCTGGAAGGGTGGCTGAAGGTTGAACATGAATTCGTTCAGCTTAGCTACGTTCACCAAAAATTGACCATGTATTCAGCGCGGCCTTCCAGGCCGCGTTACCATCACGCAATGGATAGGCAATAAAAAACGCCACCCCGAGGGATGGCGCTTTTGATAGCGAAACGAAATTAACAGTCGCAAGCGTAGACGGTCTGGCGCTTGTTTTCCTTGCAGCGCCATGCAGCCTTCTTGACGAGGTCCTCGCAAGCCTTGGCGAGAGCATCGCAGAAGTCGCCGCCGCAGCGGAGATCCATCTTGGAGAGAGTTTCCTTAACGTGTGACTGAACGATCATGGGAAATAGGGGAAGAAGTAGTAGATAAACGAGATTCTAGAGTGCTGACCGCAGGCTGCACAAGGCTGGATTTTGTGTAGAATTGACAGAGAAGCCATAAAGAGCGGATTTACTAGACATTGAAAAGACTGATTTTTTGTAGAAAAATGCGCTACACTTCATGTGTTCATTACATGGGTCGGTAGCG
>CAZESZ010000060.1:0-6176 GCA_964514855.1 uncultured Candidatus Peribacteria bacterium
TTCTTCTTTTTTTCCGACGCTTGTGTTCGAAGAGGATCCAGCCGATGCCGACTGCAATGATGACCGCGAAGATGAGAATCAGCATGTGGCTTTCGATATTGCTGAGAAATTCCATCGCCATGCCGTACTGTCGTCCGCCCCACCATCCGGCAAGACCGAGGATGAGATTTCGCGGAATGCATCCGAGGAAACTCCATACGATGTATTTTCCGACCGGAATCCGCGCTAGTCCGGAGAAAATAGAGACTGCGAGCGATGGTAATCCCGGTATCGCTCGTGTGATGAAAATCGCGATTTCTGCCGACGACGCTTTTTCGCTGCGCCTCTGCATCGCTTCGACGGCAGACCACTTGAGGCCTAGGTATTTTCCGAAGCGCTCCACGACCACTCGTTCGCCGATTCTCGCGAGAAAGTACGGAAAGAGCGATCCGATTGTGATACCGACGGAGGCCGGCAGCACGATTTTTAGAATAATCGCGAGTATCGCAGTCCATCCCTGGAGTCCCTGTGTCAGGATGACCGACGAACTAAAGACGACGAGTGTCGAAGGGATCGGAGCGATGATTTCTTCCAGAATACTCGCGAGAAGCACGCCGATCGCGCCGTAGCTCTGCACGAGCGGTTCGACCTGTTGGACGAGAGAGTGGAACATGCGGTGACGGAACGAAGTTGCTGAGAAGCGAATTCTATCAGAAAGGCTTCGTGTCTTCCTGACTTGCTACGAGCGCGAGCCAAATGGTTTACCATGAGCGAGGCGCGTAGCGCCGAGTCGAATGGTGGAGCTCAGGGGACTCGAACCCCTTACCTCTTCCATGCCATGGAAGCGCTCTACCAGATGAGCTAGAGCCCCGACGCCGGCATACCTTACGTGCCTTTCGACGCTGTTTCAACTATCTTCCGCACGCAGTCCAGGCTTTCCACTTTCCACTTTTCACTGTACACTCCGGCTATGTCCACTGTCACCTTCCTTCTCGGCTCCAAAGTCGATACTGATTTCGCCAAAAAGATTGCGGCGATCTTCGACGAATACGGCGTCACGTCAGAGATCATCGTCGCATCGGCGCACAAAGTCCCCGAGAAAGTGGTGCACGTCATCGAGAAGCTCAATGCGCGCACAGAGCCGACGGTCGTCGTGACGTGTGTTGGCATGAGCAATGGCCTCGGTGGTGTGGTCGCTGGTTCGTGCGTTCACCCTGTCGTGAATTGCCCTCCGCATGCGAGTAACGAAGAATACATGATCGATATCCATTCCAGTCTCCGCATGCCATCCGATGTTCCGGTCATGACCGTCACGGGCTACAAGAACGCTGCACTTGCAACACTCAGAATCCTCGCCGAGAGTGACAAAGCTCTGCAGGAAAAACTTCTCGATCGTATCAAGAAGATCAAGGCCGAGTACTGAAAGAAACTGCTCCGTGGAACTGGTATGATCCGTGTATGGATCTCACGCTTGATGCGCTCAAAGAAAAACTGACGGCCTGGAAAGGCTGCGATCTCGCGAAGACCGCGAATCCGGTTCTCGGCGAAGGTAATCCTCATGCGCGCGTGATGTTCATCGGTGAGGCGCCGGGCCAAAAAGAAGATGAGCTGAAGCGACCGTTCGTTGGTGCATCCGGAAAATTTCTCGATGAACTTCTTGGAACTATCGGACTCAAGCGCGAGGACGTGTACATCAGCAATGTCGTGAAGTTTCGTCCGCCGAACAACCGTGATCCAGAGCCCATCGAGAAAGAACAATGCATGCCGTGGCTCATGCTAGAGATCGCGCTCGTTAGGCCGCAGGTCATCGTGACGCTTGGCCGGCATTCGCTTGGGCATTTCTTTCCGACGAAGACGATTACTGAGACCCATGGAAAGCCTCTGAAGCTCACCCTTTCGGCAGGCTCAGGGCAGGCAAATTCTATGACTCTCTTTCCCATTTATCATCCTGCCGCTGCGCTCCATAACGGCAATCTTCGCTCCAGTCTGGTATCGGATTTTCGCGCACTCGGAGAATTTCTGAAAACGATCAGCGGGTAGCAACCCGCACTCACTTTCGCGGGTAGCAACCCGCACTCACTTTTCACTTCATTATTTCTTCGTTTCCTCGTGACCTCCATCCTCGCACGCATCACTGCTGCCGCACTCCTCTCGCTGACATCGCTCATTGTGATCCTTTTTCGCGTGAGCCCGCTCAGTGCACCGGGTCTTGCGGTGCCGTTCTTCTTCCTCACACTTTTTTTGACTGTCGCGAGTTTTGGGACATTGTTCTGTTACGCAGCGTGGAGTCGTCTTTCCATCGAAGGCATGGACGCCGGACGAAAATTGTCGATCTCGCTCCGCGAAGGTTTGCTCATGGGAGGCGCGACGATCCTGCTTTTTCTCTTTCTCCTCCTGCAAATACTGACGTGGTGGATCGGCCTCCTGATCTACCTCATCTTCTTTCTGATCGAAATGGCACTCTTGTCGTAAGAACGTTATCCTATTGCCGATGTCACTCCCCGAACCTTACGCTTCCTACATTGGCAAGATAGAAGCTGCGCCTACCCCGGAAGCCTTGGAAGCGCTGCGCCTGGAGCTCTACGGACGGAAAGCAGGTATTCTGACCGTGGCGATGAAAGACTTGGGTGTGCTATCACTCGATGAAAAGAAAACTCGCGGCCAGGAGATGAACCGCATCAAAGCTGACCTCGATGCAGCATTTTCGCTACGCGAGCGAACCCTGGCCGAAGCTGAACTTGCATCGTTAGCGGCGAGCGACTCTTTGGACATCACACTCGATCTTCCGGTGGCGGAGCGAGGACACCTGCATCCTGTGCACGAGTTCATTCGCAAAGCCGAGGAAGTCTTCGGTCGCATGGGTTTCGATTCTGCGCGCGGACCAGAACTGGAGACCGAGCATTACAACTTCAATATGCTCAATATTCCCGAGACGCATCCGGCGCGTGACGCGCAGGATACGTTCTGGGTTTCGTCGCTGGATCGTACGGTGCTCAGGACGCATACGTCGCCGGTGCAGATTCGGTACATGGAAACCCACAAGCCGCCGTTTCGGATGATCTGCACTGGCAAGGTCTACCGCAAGGATTCGGATGCTACGCATTCGCCGATGTTTCACCAGATCGAAGGACTGATGATCGGCGAAAAAGTTTCGATGGCGAACATGAAAGCGGTCATGGAACAGGCTGTACGCGAGCTCATCTCCGCCGATGCGGAATTCCGATGGAGGACTGGCTACTTTCCATTCGTCGAACCCGGCCTGGAGATGGACATGCGCTGGAGAGGGGATGAGTCCCAGAGCCGTGAAGGTCGTTGGCTGGAGATCGTCGGGTGCGGCATGGTACACCCGAACGTCCTCCGTAACGTTGGCATTGATCCTCAAAAATATCAGGGTTTTGCGTTCGGTTTCGGCGTCGAACGCATGATCATGATCCGACATCAAATCCCCGACCTACGCCTCTTCTTTAACGGCGATCTGAGGTTCTTGAAACAATTCTAGGATGTCCGTTTCATGCTACTGGGGTTTATTCTGTTCTCTAATCGCTCCATCAAGAACGTCAAGAATGATTCCGTAGAAATGTTGATTTACAGCCTTATAGGCAGAAAATCTTTTCCCTGATACTGGAAGACGAACTATACGCAGAATGCGTTCAGATATTTTCTCTGCGAGAGAGGAGAGTACAGGATTTCCTTCGTCATCGAGGTCGTCCCGAACGCGGTATCCTTCTGCGAGCTTTCTCGTCATGGAAAGGACTGCGCCTCGTATCGGTCTATTCTTCGCGTATATTGTCATGAATGCAGTGACCTCATCCTGACAAGCTTGGCGAATCGCTGCACTATCGCCAGTGACCTCTGGCACTTCGTCTCCTGAGACGTTCGCTTGTATTTTGCCAGCCTGGGAGGATTTTCCAAGGATGATTCTAAAAAATGTGTCTGATGCGTGTTGTGCAAAAGACCTGTAATCCAAGTCTGGATGAGATTTTGAAAATGCCGTCGCTTGTGTCCGCAAACATTTTTCCAGCACATCCATGGCCAGCAAGAGGAATGCTCGTTCTAGGTCATGTTGTTTATGCTCGATAGTGAGACGAGGTTGAATAGGAATATCTAGTTCATACAGGAACCTGCGAACGCCACGAAACGGCTTTTCACGCATGGCGTGTCTGAGGTGATCGTGCGCAGATTTTTGGAGTAATGCATATGCTTCCTTCAACACAGCTCCTTGCAGGACTGGATTCGATGCTGATGCGGCACAGTACTCGTGCGCCACTCGTTCCATCTCCTTCGTGATCGGATTCCTCTGACCAGTGATCACTGCATTGGCAAATATTCCTGCGGATGAAGGGTCCGATGCATGCAGGCAGCCAGCGTTTTTGCCGGCTTCGACAAGATCATGTGCGAGTGCGAGCGACCGGTACGCAAGAAAGTTCGTATGATATTCTGGTACAGGATTCGGTACTTCGTTGATGTTTGCATCTTCACGCATTAGTTTATTGTACTATTTTAGTAGAGACTTGTAAAGTGTGACGTAATGTTGATCCGGCTCATCACAAAACTGACGTTCTTATCGATCCCTACTCTCATCAGAACGATGTGCCGTGCTCATGTGCTTCAGGAGTTTTTCCGTCCACTGACGGATGCGCTCCTCTTGTCCATAGGGTTCGTTCACCATGACGAGTGGCGGTACGAACAATGTGCCGTTATGTTCTCGTTGGAAACGAAGGAAGTGCTCCGTGCAACGTGTACGGAAGTAGTAGCGATCATCGCCGAGACTGATAAACGTCAGAGGCTTCTTTTTCAGATCGATCTCTTTCGCACGATCATGGAGAAGTGCATGCATGTACATGTTGAGCTGCCCCTCGCTACCACCGGTGTTCCATGTGCCTGAACCGAGGATGACGACGTCGCCCCGCAGGAGATCCTCGGGTTGTGCGAGTTCCGCACGTTGCAGTTCGACCTCGACAGTCGGCATCGTTCTCTGGATGCACGTAGCCACCTCATGGACGACATATTCTGTGTTGCCGCTGGTTGAGGCGTAGATGATGTGGAGCGAGGAGAGCATGATGCGAGAGTACGGAACCAGGAAGGAGTCTTTTGCGTTGAGCATCGTATCCGAGACATCGTTGCCATCGACGATTGTATCATGTAGGCGCATGCTGTGGTGCGGGTAGCCGTTCTATTGTATGGCGATGCAGGATATACTGCCGTCCATGACCCACATCACATTCCTCGAAGTTGATACGGAAGATCGGAAGCTCGTCAAAGAACATTTTCCTACAGCAACGGTGATCGAAGATGTATTGAGCGGGCAGGAACTTATGGACGCGTGCAAAGATGCAGAAGCAATATCCTGTTTCATTAACACACAGTTCACGAAGTCCATCATCGAGAAACTCCCGAAACTCAAGCTCCTGTGCACACGCTCTGTTGGCTATGATCACATTGACCTTCGTGCATGCGAGGAGAGAGGTATCACTCTGTGCAACGTTCCCGACTACGGATCGCACGTCATTGCAGAGCACGTCTTTGCATTACTCCTCTCCACACTGCGTCATGTGCCCGAGGGAAAGAAGAAAGTGACGAGCGGTACATTCGATTACCATGGGCTTCGGGGCATGGCGTTGCGAGGGAAGACCATTGGCATCGTCGGAATGGGAAAGATCGGACGGAGAGTTGCGCAGATAGCCTACGGCTTCGACATGAAGATCCTGGCGGTCGATCAGTGCCGAACGATCGAGATCATCGATCGATTCGGCGTGAAGTATGTGTCGCTCGCCGAGCTCCTCGACCAAAGCGATGTCGTTACGCTCCATGTGCCGGATACCAAGGAGACGCGGCACATGATCGATGCAACTGCATTCGCATCAATGAGGGACGGGGTCATCCTTGTGAATACCGCTCGAGGATCATTGATTGACTCTGCCGCGTTGTTGGATGCACTGAAGAGCGGAAAGGTTCGCTATGCACTGCTCGACGTATTGGAACATGAACAGAACTTTGAACAGAACAAAGAACTCGTCTCTCATCCGAGGGTCGTCACAACCCCCCATATTGCGTTCTATGCTGACGATTCGATGCGCAAGATGTTCATCGATAGCTTCCAGAGCATTGATGAATGGCTGGCAGGCAAGGAACCGGAACATGCCATTCATCCCTTGAATATCGTCTGCGACCTTTCCGGCATTCGAAAGGCATAGGTC
>CAZESZ010000061.1:0-6123 GCA_964514855.1 uncultured Candidatus Peribacteria bacterium
AACATGGGCAGCATCGTGGCCGGTACCAAGTACCGCGGCGAATTCGAACAGCGTTTCGATGACATCATCAAGGAAGCAACGGATAGCAAGGGTGAAATCATCCTCTTCATCGATGAACTCCACACCGTCGTCGGTTCTGGTTCCGCGGAAGGGTCGCTCGACGCAGCAAATATCTTGAAGCCGGCACTCAGTCGTTCCGCTCTGCAGGTCATCGGGGCAACGACTACCGGCGAGTACCGGACGAGCATCGAGAAAGATCGAGCACTCGAGCGTCGATTCCAGTCCATCATGGTCGAGGAACCGTCCATCGAGGATGCCATCAAGATTCTCACCGGACTCAAGGGAACGTTCGAGCGCTTCCACAAGCTGCATATCGACTCCCATGCTATCGAAGCAGCCGTGAAGCTGAGCAAGCGCTACCTCACCGAGAGATTCCTCCCGGACAAAGCGATCGATGTGCTGGATGAAGCTGCTGCCGGCAAGAGCATTCACATCAAGGATGATCACTCCCCTCGTCTGAAGGAAGTGGAGAAGGCACTGAAAGATCTGGAGAGCAAGAAACAGCTCGCCGTTCGCGAACAGAAGTACCAGTTTGCCCTCAAGCTTCGAAAAGAAGAGGAGGAACTCGTCGAAGAGAAGAAAATTCTTCTCTCCCAAGAAGACGGCGACATTCGAACACCGGTCGAGATCAACGAAGACGACATCAATGCCGTCATCGCTCGCATGACCGGAATCCCCGTGAGCAGACTCATGAAATCCGAAACGAAGCGACTGAATTCGCTCGAGAACGTACTCCGCAAGCACATCGTCGGCCAAGATGACGCGCTCCAGAAAGTCGCACGCGCCATTCGCCGCAGCCGTGTGGGCATCGCCGATGCCCGCCGCCCCATCGGAAGCTTCCTCTTCATGGGACCGACCGGGGTCGGAAAGACCGAACTCGTGAAAGCGCTCGCAACGGAAATTTTCCAGCGCGATGACGCACTCATCAAGATCGACATGTCGGAATTCATGGAACGTCACAACGTCTCCAGGCTCACCGGCACGACAGCTGGTTACGTGGGGTACGAGGAAGGTGGACAGCTCACGGAAGCCGTGCGCCGCAAACCCTACTCCGTTGTTCTGTTCGATGAGATCGAGAAGGCGCATCCGGAATTCTTCAATATCCTCCTCCAGATCATGGAGGACGGACAGCTCACCGACGGTCAGGGAAAAGTCGTGGATTTCCGCAACACCATCATCGTCATGACCAGCAATATCGGCGCCGACAAACTGACGAAAGAAGCGGGTAAAATCGGCTTCAAGCTGGGTGACGACGCCAGACGCGAGGAGCAAATCTACGACGAGAAACGTCAGGAAGTCCTGAGGGAGCTGAAGGAGCACTTCCGCCCGGAATTCCTGAACCGTATCGATCACACGATCGTCTTCAATGCGCTCTCCCAAGAAAACATCCGCAAGATCGTCCAGCTCCACGTCGATAAGCTCGCAGCTAGACTGAAAGAGCAGGGCTACGGCCTCGTCACCGACACCAAAGCTATCGAGATCCTCGGTACGCTCGGCTTCGACCCGGAGTACGGCGCACGTCCTGTTCGCCGAACGATCCAAGACAAATTGGAGGACCAGATCGCTGAGAACATCCTCAAGGGCATGTTCCGAAAGGGCGACACAATCAAAGTTGTCGGCCGTGGCAAGGATGAACTCATCCTCATGCACGATGAAACAAGCGAGAAAACCCTGCCTGCCGGCAGGCAGGCGCAGAAGAAAGAGAAGAAAGCGATGGCTGCGTAAGCAATCGTCTCATGGTAGAGACGCGCGAATCGCGCGTCTCTATTGTGCCAAACGCGCATTGCTGGCCTTACGAAGGCCTCTGGTAAAAAAAGCCTCTTTCTGCTATAATAGATAGATTTCCTCATACCAAAACCCATGGCTATCGAAGCCGTCAAAATCCCGCAGAACGTGTACGTGGAGGACCGCATCATCGGTCCGATCACACTGAAACATCTTCTCATCATGGGGATCGGCACCGGCATCAGCTACGCGTTCTTCGCGTCGGCGCAGCAAGCCGGCATCACGAATGTCATGATCCTCGGAGCGTGCTGGGCGCCTGCAGCCATCGCCGCAGCATTCGCATTCGTGAGGATCAATGACCTGAGCCTCTTCAATATCATTTTGCTCGGCCTGGAAGGATTCAATAAACCATCGCAACGCTACTGGAGCTCATACCCTGGCATCAGCATCAATCTCATCACAAGTCAGCATGCAAAAGAAATCGTCGAAGCGAGCGTGAAAGCCGAGAGCAACGCGAAGAAGCTGTCGGATATCACGCGCCAGTTGGAGAAACGCCAGGAGGAACTGAATAAGATCACGACACGTGATAACCCGAGCCCGATCCAGACGGAAGCGATCCAGACACAAATCTCAGAGAACGTGGTGCATGGAATGTACGAACATGACGACGCGTCCATCCCAGTGCGCACGGAGCGGGTTCGCACCGAAGGACTCGATCTCGGAAAATCCATCGATACCATCCAGAACGTCGGACGTTTCGAAAGCCTTATTCGCAGTTCCACCATTTGACCATGACCGTATCCACAGATACATCGGGGAACGTTGGACAGGGTGCTGCGGTACCAAGCACGGTTCGCATGAAGAAAAAGGGATTCGCAGTCTCGACGCAACGCTATCTGCCGATCGCCGAAATCAAAGAAGATACCGTCGTCCTGAAAAACGGTGGTCTGCGCGCCGTGCTGAAAGTCAATGCGCTCAACTTTAATCTGAAGAGCGAAGTGGAGCAGCAGGGCATCATCGCCGGATACCAGTCATTTCTCAATACAATCATCTTCCCGATCCAGATTTTGGTCCGATCAACGCGCCTTAATATCGATCCGTACATCCAGAACCTGAAACAAAAAGCAGAGCAGCAGATGAGTCCGCTCATGAAAGATCAGACGGTGGACTATGCCAACTTCATGGAAAAGCTCGTCGACATTGCGGACATCATGCAGAAAAATTTCTATGTCGTCGTTCCAGTCGATACACCGAGCAAGACGAAGCGCGGGCTCATCCAACGATTCCTCGAGTGGATCAACGTCGACGATTCCCGATCGAAGGCGCTCCAGCGCAGCCGAGAATTCCGCTCGTATGCAAAAGTCCTCCGTGACCGCGTCACGCTCATCCAGTCCGGACTCGAGAATGTCGGCATCACGATGCGGCGCCTGAAGACCGAAGAGCTCGTGCAGCTCTATTATGGCATTTACAACCCGATCACAAGCCAGAAGCAGAAGTTTCAAACGATCGCAGACCTACATTCGGACAAGGCTGCCTTGCTGTAATCACTGAGAACAACCTCACGACGAGAGTCGCAGAGTCGCGATGAATGCAGCGATGCAGAGAATGGGAATCCACTGACGAAGCGTCAAGTGCTCACGGTAGAAGAACGCCGACAGCACGCCCATGAGCACGAGCGATGAACCAGCGCCGATGGCCTGTACCAGCCCCAGAGGACCCAATGTGATAGCGAGTGCGAAGGATCCAGTCCCAAGAAGTGTGGGGCTACTTGCGAGTGCAATGCCGAGTGCAGTTTTGATCGATACACGCTGCACATGCTCTCCACGATAGAGGAAAATACATCCGATAAGCACCGCGCTCGCAAGGCCGATCGACACTTCCCACGCGTATCCTGCAACAAGCGGATTCACATCGTTCGTAATCCGCGCGAGCAGCATCTTCGTCCCGGCACCCGGTATCCCAGCAATGATGGAGAGAAAGAGACCGCGCGCGACGCGTCCATCCAAATGATCGAAATGCTGATGACCGAAGCCTAGAACGACGGCAGAGGCAGCAAGTGCCAGGATGAGTACCTGCGACACCCCGGTGAGGTGCTGTCCGAGCAACATACTGCCAATCAGTATGGCAACGGTCGTGGATGCAGACGTGAGAGCGTTGTTGCTTCCGGCACTGAGCGAGCGCATCCCCTCGTAAACACAGAAGAGATACAGTGCCCCGAAGACGCCGGCGAGCACGAAGTGTCCCGCATGACGCAGGAGCATCTCTTCTTGACCCGACTTCCATCCAAGTAATAGCGGCAGAAGCGTGACGACAAACGAGATATTGCGATAGAAAACCAAGCTCAGTGCGTCCATGCTCCGCGCGAAACGAACGAGAAGCACAGTCTGCAGCACGTAGCCAAGACTCGATAAAAGTGCGAATGCGAAGAACATGGAGCCAGTTTGACACGAGAGAAGACAGATGTGTAGACTCCCTTCGATCCGTCGCTGCTCGTGCAAGAGCGCCAGATCCCCTCTTACTCCTCCCCTTGCACCCCAGATTTTTTATGGCCAAAACCGCCCAGAAGAGAAAGACTCAGTCCGCCGTCATGGTGGAACTTTTGAAAGATTCGCCGCCAGTGTTCCGTGCCCGGCCTGGAGAACTCATCGAAGGTGCGGTCATCTTCAAGGGCAAGAACAAGATGCTCATCGACCTCGCAGGAGTAGCGACCGGCATTGTGTCCGGCCGTGAACTGCGTGACTCGATGAATACGTTTCGGGATCTCAACCAAGGTGACCAAGTCGCAGCACTCGTGTTGGAGGAAGAAAATGACGAAGGCATGGTTGTGCTGTCGCTACGCATGGCAAGCCAGCAGAAAGCATGGGATCGGTTCCACAAGCTCGTCGCCGACGATAAGACCATGAAGTTCACTGCACAGGAAGCCAACAAAGGAGGTCTGCTCGCCAATATCGATGGCATCCGCACGTTTCTTCCCGTCTCGCAGCTCTCACCTGCCAACTACCCGCGCGTCAATAATGCTGATTCGTCCGAGATCATCTCGCGCCTCGGAAAATTCATCGGTCACACGTTCACGGTGAAAATCATCACGCTCGATGAAGCCGCCGGAAAGATCGTCGTTTCAGAGCGCGAAGCGATGGCAGAAGAAAGATCAAAAGCTCTCGAAGGTCTGGCCATCGGTTCCGAGAAAGACGGCATCGTCTCAGGCATCGTGAAGTTCGGTCTCTTCGTCGCTTTCGATGGACTGGAAGGTCTCGTCCACATTTCGGAGATCGCCTGGGGCCACGTCAAAAATCCATCCGAATTTGCATCCGTCGGCGACCGCGTTCGCGTGAAGATCATCGGCATCGACGGCGAGAAACTCAGCCTCTCGATCAAGCAGATGACGAAAGATCCGTGGGAAGAGATCGCAGAACGTTATCCGGTCGGGAAGAAAGTCGAAGGATCGGTCGTACGTTTTGCCGACTACGGCGCGTTCCTTTCACTCGAGAAAGACATCACCGGCCTCGTCCACCTCACCGAGTTGAGCCATGAGAAAGTGACCGACCCAGCAGAAGTCCTAAAGATCGGCCAAAAAGTAGAAGCACAGGTCATCAATATTGATATCGACGAACGCCGCATCGGCCTTTCGATCAAGGCCCTGAAGCCCATCGACGCCGCAACGCTGGAACGCCTGAAGAAAGAGCGTGAAGCAAAGGAACAGGAGTCCAACGATTCTAAGGAGCCTGCCCCGCACAGGGGCAAAGCGACTGGTGCGTGGGTAGCATCGAAGTCCGGAAAGAAGTACTACCCAGCCGATTCTGCCGCCGCAGAGAAGATCGCTGAGGACAAGCGCGTGACCTTCAAGACCGAAGAAGAGGCAAAGGCTGCGGGATACTCTGCGTAAGCGTTGAATGATGACGTAAGAATTATGAATTATGGGATGGATCATTCCGTTCCGTAATTCATAATTCAAGATTCATAATTCTTATCGAAACTTCTTTTCGCTCATGAAATGAAGATGGAGGTACATCACCTCCTGTCCTCCGCCTTTTCCGACGTGAAACGTGAGCTTGTAACCGTCGATCCCCTTCTCCTTCGCAAATTTCTGAGCCTTGAGTATGAGCATGCCTGGAAGGTGCGCGGTTTCGGTCGTGATATCCGCAATAGATCGAGCGAAGTGCTTCGGGATAAAGAGCAGATGGAGCGGAGCCTTCGGATGAATATCATGAAACGCTAACACATCCTCATCCTCATAGACGACATTCGCCGGAATTTCTTTGCGGAGAATTTTGTGGAAAATGGTATCCATGGCCACAGAGTAGCACTCTAGAGACAAACGCGAAAAAGATGCGTCTCTCG
>CAZESZ010000062.1:0-6060 GCA_964514855.1 uncultured Candidatus Peribacteria bacterium
GATGGAACAGAGAAGATAGAGACGGAAAATTTGCATTTCTACAGAAATGCATATAGCAAGCCATTACACTGTTTTCTGATGAATGCAGATATATTTTCTTGGCAGCAGATACTCGAAAATTTTCTCGGTGCGCAGCCCAAAAAGCCGCTCATCGTGATTATCGGACCAACGGCAAGTGGCAAAACTGCTTTTTCGATTGCGCTCGCTGAGGAGCTTTCGCGACTCAAGAAAACAGCGGAAGTCGTCAATGCCGATTCGCGGCAGCTCTATCGTGGCTTCGATATTGGCACGGCCAAGATCAGGCAGGACGAAATGCACGGTATCCGGCATCATCTCATCGATGTTCTGGATCCGAAGCAGGATTGTACGATTGCCTGGTACAAGCGCGAAGCCGAACGCGTTATCGCAGAGATCCATGCACGCGGCAATGTTCCTCTGCTCGTCGGAGGATCGATGTTGTACGTCGCTGCGCTCAGTGATGGCCTCGAGCCAATTTCTCCCGCAGACCCGGCGATTCGTGAGCGACTGGAACGTGAATACGACAGCGATCATGGCAAAAGTCTCTTCGCCAGACTTTCTGCGATAGATCCCGAAAGCGCAGCATCGTTTCCGATGCAGAACAAAGTCTACGTCGTGCGGGCGATGGAAATCTATGAATCGACAGGCAGGACGAAATCTTCCCAGAAAAAGTCGACGCCTTCTGCCTACGATATGCTTATGTTCGGCATGGACGTGCCCCGCGACATTCTTCATAAAAAGATTTCCGCACGGACAACACAGATGCTGGAACGCGGATGGATCGATGAAGTGAGGCGATTGCGAGAGCAGGGGACTACTGCTTCGGACCCGGCTATGAAGAGTGTGGGATATCGCGAGATTTTCGAGGCACTGGAAGCTGGTTCTGTCGATGTTTCAAGGCTTGCGGATCTCATAAGTGCTGGAGCGCGGGCGTACGCCAAAAGGCACATGACCTGGTGGAAGCGGGATCCGCGCGTTCGGTGGATCAGAATTTGAAGGTGTACAATTCGTGCCTGATGACGCTGAAGGACCCCCTGACGTCGGCTCTGCTGAAGACTACGCAATCGTTTATCGATGCGCTTGGCCTGATGGGAATTCGAACGATTGAAGACCTTCTGATGTATTTTCCGCGAGCGCACGAGGACTTGAGCCAGGTCTCGACACTTGCCGATGCACCGCTCGGAGAAAAGACGACGCTTCGGGGCAGCATTCGCAAGCTGAAGATGGTTCGTACCAGAAGTAGGAAAGTGATTGTCCAGGCGCAGTTCGTGGACGAGACCGGTGCATGGGCCGAGGTCACGTGGTTCAACCAGCCGCATATTATGCGCATGCTTACGGAAGGTCAGCACGTGACGCTCACTGGAAAGATTATGGAGAAGGGATATAAGCTCGTTCTTGCGAGTCCGACATTTGAAGACGCTTCGCGCGCGATCCCACTCCATGCCGGGCGCATCGTTGCCGTGTACCCACAGTCGGAGAAGATCACGACTCGTTGGCTTCGGGAAAAAGTAGCACTGGTACTGGAAACCGCGATGCAGTTTCCAGAAACATTGCCGCAGGATGTCCTGACGCAGGAGACGTTGATGCCTCGCGGTCTTGCGATCCGAGAGCTCCACGCGCCGACGACTCCGGAAATGCTCCAGGAAGCCAAGAATCGTATGGCGTTCGAAGAGATATTTACGGTGCAAGTCGATGCACTCGAGCGGAAGAAGGAGTGGCAGGGTGACAGGCAAGATCGCATCCGGATACCAGTCGATGCTGAGCTCATCAAAGCATTCTTCGCGTCGCTCAACTTCACGCCGACCGTCGGGCAGCGTACGGCGATCTACGAGATTCTCCTCGACATGGAAAAAGATCGGCCGATGTCCCGGCTCCTCGAAGGCGATGTCGGTTCCGGCAAGACGCTGGTAGCGGTCGCGGTCATCGCCGAAGTGTTGGCGCGACGCGGCCAATGTGCGCTCATGGTGCCGACCGAGGTTCTGGCACGTCAGCACGCTGCGACGGTATCGCGCTTACTTGTCACCATGCATACGTACATTCAGAGCGGAAAGTATCAGGAGAAAGGCATCAAGGCCGATCACCTCCAGTCCATGGCCCAGCCAACGGTGGCACTGCTCACCGGTTCCGTGCCGCAGGCCGAAGCCGATGACATCAGGCGTAGTCTTTCCCAAGGTCTCATCGATCTTGTGATCGGTACACATGCACTCATCGAAGACAAAGTTATTTTTAAGGATTTGAAACTCGCGATCGTCGACGAACAACACCGGTTCGGTGTTCAGCAGCGCGAGAGGCTGAAGGAGAAGGGGAGTCCGCACTTTCTCTCGATGACCGCAACGCCGATTCCGCGCACGCTTGCCCTCACTGCGTACGGAGATCATGACCTCTCGGTCCTCATGGAGAAGCCCGGTATGCGTAAAAAAATCATCACGAAAGTCGCAGCGCCGAGTGGGCGAAAGACAGTAGAACTTTTCATCGATTCGCAGATCACCGAAGGTCGACAGTCATTCGTCATTTGTCCGCTCATCGATACGTCAAAAGAAGAAACGCTCTCCGATGTCAAAAACGTCGAAGAAGAAGTTGCGAGGCTCACACGTTCGTTCCCACACCGGAGAATCGCCAAACTTCACGGCCGAATGACCGGCGACGAGAAGACCGAGATCATGCGGCAGTTTAAAGAACGAGAGTTCGATATTTTAGTCTCTACGTCGGTCATCGAAGTCGGTATCGATGTCCCGAACAGTACGATCATCATCATCGAAGGTGCAGAACGATTCGGACTTTCGCAGCTGCATCAGTTTCGCGGACGTGTGGGCAGGAGCGACCATCAGAGTTACTGCTTCCTGTTCACCACGAGCCCGGAACAAGCGAGATCGGAACGCTTGAAGGCAATGGAGGAGCAAGATTCCGGTTTCATGCTTGCCGAGATCGACCTCAAGCTGCGTGGCCCCGGCGAGATCTTCGGGCTCAGGCAAAGCGGTATTCCGGAATTTCGTTTTGGCAACTTGCTGGATGTTGACCTCGTCCTGCGGGCGCGGAAAGCCGCTGAAAGGATGCTCGGCATAGGTGCCTCTGTACCTATGGAGACAACAGCGTCAGCGGTCTGATTCTTGTCCTCAGGACATCGTTTGCTACTATTGCCTCACCATGCCGATCGAACTTTCTCGTACTCAACTCGACCTCGCGGAGAAACTGTCCGTGCATGCGAAAGATGCGTGCAAGCTCGTCGGGCTCAAGTGTCAGAAATGTGAGCCGCAGCATTTTTACTTGACCGTGAATCGGTACTACGGACGAGTACAGGGCATGACAGCAGAGGTAGATCGGTGCATCGATTGGTGCATGAGCAAAGGAAAACTCGTTTTCACAGCTCAGCGCTTCGGCAACTGGTGTGCGAACAAAGTGAAGTGGGATAAAGAAGATCAAATCAAGAAGGCCGAGTTGAAGAAGCTCAAAGACGGCAACGAGCATCAGCAAGCCGACTACGCGAGGCGAACGGCACCGCGAGGGAACTACGACTTTCTTCAGTGAACGCTTTCTGCAGGCTTTCTGAGGCAGATGGCACAGGTCAGGATGAGCATCGCCGCAGGGACCATCATCTGACGGTAGAACGATTCTGCGTTCATGAGAAAGCGTACGTTCGGCGTGCACAGATAGATGAAGAGGATTTCGAGAGACATCACAGATCCCCAAACAAGAAGCACCAGAGATGATCGTTGTATGAGTGGATGATGTTTCCATCCGGCAACGACAATCATCGGAACCAGGATGATGAGCCCGTACCAGGTGATGCCAAAGGAACCTCGTCCAAACAGTCCCATGAGTGCTTCTTTTACGGCTTCTGGGTGGAGTTGTAGGAGTGTATCCGAGCTGTGTGGCGTCAATGACAGTTCTCGTGCCCATGCAAAGATCGGCCAGGGCAGCGAGAGAAGAATAGCAACTGCGATCGCCGGCAGCGATGATCTCCAGATGAGTTTGTTCTTCCCGCACACGAGAGCGAGTGTCAGAAGCCATGGCAGAAGTCCGAAGACTGATCCTTCCGATTTCGTCCACACGGATGCTGCGACGAAGACCGCCGAGAGCACGAGCCAGCGACCTTTTCTCGGATGTTGGCTCTCGGTCCAGAGACCCAGACAGGCTAGCGACAAGAGCAAATACTGCAGCAGATTCAGGTCACCGTAGCCCTGCGCCAGATGCATGCCGATGAGCGGAATTGCGATGATGGCGGTGACGGCTGCAAGTGCCTGCGTTCTTCCACGCATCGCACTGAGCATGAGAAACAGGGCACCGAATGTCGAGAGGCTCAGAAGATACAGGATCGCATTTGCAACCGTATCATTCCAGCGCGGCTGACCCTGATTTGCTGTGATCTGGAGCGAGTGAAACAGGAACGGATACTGCGGCTTCGCCATGCCGCGGATTTCCGTCGGATCAAATGCAATTCTGTGGTCCACGAATGAAATCTGCGAGCGCATCGTCCAGTTCGTCGTGCTGTCGTACTGGGCGGTGGGAAGCAGAAGCGCATGAACGGCACTGTAGGCAGTATTCGCTGCGATAATCACAAGCGATACGCTGACGATGATGATTTCCAGTCGGCGTAATTTTTTCTTTGGCGTCGCCTCTGGCCGCTTCAAATCCATGAGCACAATCGGACGCAGATACACGAGAGTCATCAGTACTGCGACGATCGCGAGGTGACCGAGGATGATCGTCACTGGTGTCAGGGCAATACCCAGAACGGTGTATGTAAAGATCAGTAGCACGTTCGTGAATGTCCCAAGCGGAAGCCCGAGCGCAAGGGCTAGCGTCATCGATGCTTCCGGGAGAAGGATCAGCGCAAGCGCGGTGCCGCTGATCAGAAGCAGCAGGAGTATTTCGAGGAAAGGGATGAATGCGTGCATCATCGGATGATGGCGAAGAGGACAGAGCCGTCTGGGAAATCGGTCACGGTACGCACGCGCAGTGTCAGATCTGCGCAGTGCAGCGAATCGTTATCGACGCGCCACTCGTCGGCGTCCATCACGAGGGCGTAGTCGGCATGTTCTGCTGATGCTTCCTCTGATGTGATGACGATAGGGTACGCAGCGTATCGTAGAATTTTCTCTTTGTAATTTGTTCCACTGCGGCAGACGAAAACAGTTGTAGCTGATTCGGCTTTTTTGCTATCCATCACGTGCTCCCGAAGTGCGCGCGCTATCTGGTGGGCAGAACCGGCTTCGTCGTAGAGACCACGCGAGAATCCCGAGAGGTGTTCCGTAGAAAACCGCAGTAGATCAAGCCCAAAGCGCAGACCGTATATGCCCTGGAACGTCAGAACTATGAGCAAAGCAGCCACAAGCTTATTCTGCTTCTTCGCGACGATCACAGCGATTATGCATGCAAGAATCAGCAGAATTCCTGCGAGGATTGTCCCGTCGAGCGCGAAGATCCGATATCCGTGGAGTGCGTGGAAACTGCTGGGGGTGTACGGCTCTGTTTTGAAGGCGTGCCGGAAAAAAGCAGAGATCATCGTTTTTGGTGTTGCCGGTAGGAACTCTACTGCGATGAATCCTGCACTCGCATTTTCGTCTTTCGTCAGAAGATGCAGCAGCCACACGGTATTTCCCGGTGACCATCCGAGAGACACGGTGAGGTTAATGTCGGCAGTAGCACCATCCGTTTGCGGTAATGTTAAAAGCAGATAATCGTTCGGCACAAATCTTCCCTCGTCTGAGAGTGGAACCATGGTAATCGTCAGCGGCTGTGATGCTTGGTACGTGAGTCTCAGGAAAGCGCCATTGCCTTCGAGGCTCGTCTTCGCGCGGCCCTTATTGTCTCGCAGAGCTTCTTCTACCATCCACGAAGCATCGACAACTCTCGGCTGGATTTGCAGCGTTTGAGCTGCGGCGGAGAGGGGAGTTAGTAGAAAAAGCGTGACCAGCAGAGTGCCATGAAGTTTTCCCGAATACCGCATCGGATGACTGTATTGAAGATGGATAATTCGATGAACTCACATTGGTCGGGACGGCGGGGCTCGAACTCGCGGCCTCCTGGTCCCAAACCAGGCGC
>CAZESZ010000063.1:0-2310 GCA_964514855.1 uncultured Candidatus Peribacteria bacterium
ACCCTGTGCCTTCATCGAACTTCCAATAGCCAACAAGTCCATTATTGATGGTGAGATTATTGAAGGAACCGGTACCAGTCAGCGTGTGACTGGAACCTGTGCCGGAGAGAATGATGGTTCCTGTACCGGCAGTGAGAATCGCTCTCGGATACGTCGTGAAGCTGCCATTGGTTTTGAGTGTGCGTCCGGCCGTGGAGAAGGAGAGAGTTCCTCCGCTGAGGGTGACAGAACCTCCCGAGAGCGTCAGATTCCGCAGCACCGTGATGACTCCGGTGTATCCAGGGGCCACCTTCAGATCCTTCACCATACCTGCAAACGCTCCATTGATCGTGGCATTTGCCGTGCTCGTTGCACCGAAATACGCGATGTCATCCGAGTCTGGCACCGTATCAGAGCTCCAGTTTGCGGCCGTGGACCAGAGTCCGTCTCCGCCGCCGTTATCCCACGTACGCGTGTTCGTCGTACCGTCACCGTCATTCGCGATCTGCCAATATCTGTACTCGGTTTCCTCACCGACTGAGAGCGGGCCCGCAAGATAGAACTGTGGGGAAATGTCAGGCGCGTCGTAGACATAGCGGAACGTCGCGGTTTCTCCCGCTCGCCACGAGCCATGCCAGGCAATGGTGTAGCCACTGCCAGAGCCATCCGGTAACTGCTTGAGATTACTCACGCTTCCGTTATCGCTGATCGAAGAAATCGCAAATCCTTCTGGAACACTATCCCGAATGGTTCCTGAAAAATCTTCGTTAAATTGTACGCCAATCGTCATCGGAGAATTTGCAAAGGGCCAGAGACGCGTGGCGGCCTTGCGAGAGATCGAGAATGGGTGAGCGCTTGAAGCGGGGAGAACGAGGAGATCAGAGGAAATCTGCCGATCCCCATGTGCAGTCGCTGCCGTCAGCGTGAGGTGGTACGTTCCGGCTTCCTCAAGAGTAAAGAATGTCGTGAAGTCCGGTTCGATGAATCCTGCTTCTTTCTTTCCGCAGGTGCCAGTGGTCGTGATGGACTGATCCTTCGTCGTGAGTGTGAGATGTTTCTCCGACGGTGACACAAGCAGCAGAGAAAGATCTGCATCACACACGATCTCGCCACGGTCATCCAGGACACCGATGTCGATGCGCGCTGCGTCGCCCACGGTGTAGCGGTCCTGGTTCGGGTTCATCGCGAGCACACCCCACGCGAAGTCTTGGGTGAAGGTCTGCTGCTCGTGGGTGATGGGGTTCGTCACCGTGACATCCAGCGTGTAGAGACCAGGTGTAAACGAGCGCTCTGGTTCCAGCACGAGCATCACGGAGCCTTTCTGGAAGTGATACTTCGGACTGAATGTCCGGCCGTTCTTGTCGGTGAGTGTGACGTGGAGAACGGAAGTGTTTGGAGTGTTGTTGCTCACATCGTCCATTCCATCGGCGATCACGGCAGCCACTGACGCGTGCGCATTGACAGCATCAGCGAGAGTTTCATCGGCAGTGCTGATGTTTGCGAGAACGAGTGCATCACTCATCGCATTCGTCACCGTATCCGTGTTGCCTGAGATGGCATCATGCACGATGGCTTCACGCACATCGTCGGTCAGAAGATGCTGAGCGAGCGCATGAATGTTTGGATCTTCTCCAAGAATCGATGCGACGTTTTCCTGAATGTCTGCCGTATTCTGCAGTGCTCTCTCGACAGATTTCTGCACGGCATCACGGCGTCCGTTTGTCGCATGGTGTACGACATTGAATGTCTCGGAGTCTTCTGCAAGTTCCAGCGCAATTCTCTCGGCATGGTCTTGCACAAGCTGTGAGACGAGAGCGTTTTTCAGATCATCCTCGCTCACGCTTGCCAGTGCGACTTTTTCGAGCGCGGCGTCAGCCTTCAGCCTCCCGTTGCTGTTTTCCACTGCGTCTGCATCTATCTCGATGTCAAGCAGTCGGAATGTGGCGGATTCATTCGCTTCGAACACTGCCTTCGTTCGCGTGAGTTCCAACGCTCCTGCATCGTCGAGGTGTGGCATCACGGTTGCACGACGAGTGACGGAGAGCATCTGCCATTGTCGTTCCTCCGTGAAGCTGATATCGGCTGAGGCAACGGCCTGCCCTTCTACGATGCGTGCCATCACGCGTGATGGGAATCGGAGCAATGATTGCAAGAAGTTTTCGTCCGCAGGTTCCGTAGCAGTACCGTCGTCAGTCGGAGGAAGTGCCGGGTCAGCAGATTCCAAGGTTGGCTCTGACGCTGCTTCTGAGGCAGGGGACGACGATGAAGTCGGGACTTCCTCAGGCGATGACAGTGATGATTCGACCGAGGCCGACGTCGATGAGGATGAAG
>CAZESZ010000063.1:2410-5965 GCA_964514855.1 uncultured Candidatus Peribacteria bacterium
GATGAAGTCGGGACTTCCTCAGGCGATGACAGTGATGATTCGACTGAGGTCGACGCAGAGGATGACTGCGTGATGGACGATGCGGATGATTCTGTGGACTCGGCAGAGGAGGAGCTGACAGTCATATCCTCCAATGTCTGCACGGCAGACTCCAGTTCGCCGTTGACCATCGCAGGTCCGATCATGAGAGCGGTCGGACTACTGTCATCCGGCATGTCGAATGCGTACGAGAGCGTTACGGGCACCCCGGCCTCAAAACGTTTGTCCCACGAAATGAGATAGACATCGCCACTCCGCTGGACACTCGCTGTCCCATCATCTGACAGCGGCTTGTAGGGGACGGCATCGGTGACCGTACCGATGAACGTTGCTGCAGGGAGAACAGTGATGCTCATGCTTGTTCGTTCACCTGGCAACGCCGTCGTAACCGAGGATCGTTGGATGCGGATGAGTGACGGCGCACTGTCTGCAGTGACGATACGAACTTCATCGTCGCTATCGTCGCTGATGCTCAGTGCATACTCACCGACTGAAGACAGTACGATGTCAGAAGCTTTCGGACCGCAATCGCCACGCAGAGAGCCGCTGATTGTCCGAAGATCCGTCGTACCGTTTGGCAGAGCGGCAGACAACACTTCTCCGATGCAGGGTCGGTCGTCAGTCATTGCGAGGCCGATCAATGCCGTTTCCCCTGCGATGTACCGATCACGATCCGTATTCCATGCGCGCATGCCGATGCTTGCCGTCCCTTCGTACAGCACGTTGTCTTCGGCAATGCCAATGAGGCGGGAGAGCCTCGAAAGAATTCCTTGTCCGGATACCAGCGTCAGCGTGATCGCATAGGTCCCTGGACGGAAGATTGCCGGAGGGATGAGCACGATGCGAACATTGTTGCCATCGAGGCGGAGGATCGGCGTGAGTGTCAGCGACGAGCCCGACGCATCTTCGGCATGCACTCGGAGATCTTGCTGCAGTGTCTCACGCTCTGATTCGCTCAAGCTTCCGGAGAGTGTCAGTTGGGGATAGAAGTTCGTTGGATACTGCTGTGATCCTCTCAGCGTCTTCTGAAGCACCACTGGCTGTGCAGCGATCTCGCCGCTGTCGGACGGCGTTGCTTCGGGGCCGTCAGTGCTCCCGGATGCAGAGTCTGGGAGCAGGATCTGTGCATCGGGCTCCGGTTCGCCAGCGTCATCATGCACGGCTTGCGTGCCACTGCTCGTCATTTCTTCTCGCAGCGAAGAGCCGCTATCTGTCACAACAGTCTCCGACGCGTACGGCGTGAACGCATACGATACATTCCCCTGTATGAAAATGAGGGCCACGATGAGTGATGCAAGGGACTTGCTCCACTGCCGCCTGACAGTTTCCTGTGGAGCTTGATGCCTGCGCTGGGTTTGTTTGAGCATAATTGACGATCGCTTTTTTTGTGTGAGATATTCTTACCATTTTACCATACAATCATGGATTGCTGAATGCTCACTCTATATACTGGACAATAAAGAAATGAATTTGCAATGTAAGCGTGGTGGTCGGTTACAGAAGCGAATTTTTGCTGAAAACCTATACTGTCGTTGAGCGTTATATTATGAAGGTTCGTTTCAGGATTTTTCTGTACCAGAAGAGCGGAACGTGTACGATATGAACACTTATGTACGTTTTCACTACGTACGCTCTACCTTCTCCAAAATTTCTATGACGAACTCACTGAACACATTCATCGCTCATGCAACCTCCAAAGGCATGGATCTCCAGACGGTCCGTTTACTCCTCCTGTCCGCCGGATGGAAAGAGAAAGATATTTCATCCGCACTTGCGTCCGAAACCTTGGATATGCCCGTGCCGGTCCCAAGTGATGGCGGCGGAGCTCGTGACGCGTTCTTCCATCTTCTGACGTTCACGACGCTCTACGCAACGGTCATCGCGACCATAGTCTTGGTGTTTACGTACATCAATCGTTACTTCCCAGACGCTGCAAATGGCATGAGTGATATCTACGCAAATTCCGACGCTTCGGGTATTCGCTGGTCTCTTGCAGTTGTCATGGTGTCATTTCCGCTCTTCGCTTTCCTTTCTCGCGTGCTGCATCGCGAGCTCATACTTCATCCCGAAAAACTCGCTTCTGGCATCCGGAAGTGGCTGACGTATCTCACACTCTTCGTGACAGCCTGTACGCTCATTGGTGATGTCATTACGCTCTTCTTCTATCTTCTCAATGGCGAACTCTCCATGCGATTCATCCTCAAGATTATCGCCATCCTCGTGCTCAGCGGTATGCCATTTTGGTACTACTTCTCCGTCGTCCGCATGGACCCGAAGAAGTATGCCGAGAGTACAATGCACAAACTTTTCCTCCTCATCACATCCGTCATCGTTGTCCTGACATTCGTGTGGGGCATTGCCATCGTCGGAAGTCCTTCCTACGGACGTGAGCAGAAATTCGATGAACAGCGCATCAGCGATATTCGCCAAATCCATGAGGAAATTCTGAACCAAGTGTACGGTGAATCTCGCTACGCCCCCAATCCTGTCGGTGTGACGAAAATCTTGCCGAAGCCGCTGCCGAAAGACTTGCAGACTGTTGCCGACAACGCGCAGTACACGAAGATCAGCCTGACTGATCCGCAGACTGGCGAGCCGTATGAGTACGTGCGCCAGGAAACATCGTTTAACGTCTGCGCTACGTTTCATCTGGAGCGAGACTTGAGTTACGACATCTTCTGGAATCATCCGGCTGGACATCACTGTTTCACGTTCGATGCGTTGGATAGCAGGTCCAAGTAACAGTCGTACGAATTTCTCCGCTACAATTCCTGCATGATCGAGAAAGTGAAGCTGCAGGTCCAGGAACTGAAAACCATCCGCACGAAGATGGAGGATCCGGCTGTGTACGGTGACCAGAAAGAAGTGACGAGGCTCGCGCGTCGTATGAAGCAGCTCGAGCCTCTCGAGGCGATGTACGACCAGTACCTGCTTTTGGAGCAGGCTGTAAAAGACGAGGGTTCGTTCGGCGATGATCCAGAGCTCTCGGCGATCGCCAGAGATGAAGCTGCGAAGGCTCGCGAGGCAATGCCGATGCTGCTCGAGAAAATGCGGCGGCTTCTGATCCCGCGGAATCCCGATGATGAGAAGAGCGTCATTTTGGAGGTGCGCGCTGGGGCAGGCGGGGAAGAGGCGGCATTGTTTGCCGCCGAGCAACTGAAGATGTATCTGAAATATGCCGAAATGCGCGGCTGGAAGACCGAACTTTTGGATGTCTCGGAAGCCGATGCGGGAGGCGTGAAGGAAGCCTCGGCGCGCATCGAGGGTGCGGGTGTATACGGAGACCTGAAGTTCGAGTCCGGTGTTCACCGTGTGCAGCGAATTCCGCAGACCGAAGCGAAAGGCAGGGTACACACGTCCACGACAACAGTCGCGATTCTTCCCGAGGCCGAGGATGTGGACATCGAAGTACGAACCCAGGACCTCAAGATCGATACGTATCGTTCCGGCGGCGCTGGTGGTCAGCACGTGAATAAAACCGAGAGCGCGATTCGTATCACCCATCTTCCCTCGGGA
>CAZESZ010000064.1:0-5748 GCA_964514855.1 uncultured Candidatus Peribacteria bacterium
CTCTGGCATACGTCATCGGACCAATCCTCGGCGGCATTCTCGCTGCGTGGGGGTACAGAGCACTTGTGCGTTAAGTGTCTTGCCGCATAGGAGCAAACAAACGTATGCTCGTGCGGCAGATCTTTCGATGTCCATCGTTTCTCTAGGCGCGTAGCTCAGTTGGTAGAGCACAGGTCTCCAAAACCTGGGGTCGTAGGTTCGATCCCTACCGCGCCTGCCAAACCAATCATCATTACTCCCCTTTCTTCTTCCACCCCCCCCTGCCTTTCCATTTGCTGGGCGGGGCCTCACGCTTGCGCTTGAGGAGTGCTGCAGCTTCTTCCAGCGTAATCGTCTGCGCGTCCATTTTCTTCGGGACCGAACAGTTCGTTTTTCCATCGGTCACGTACGGTCCGTAGCGGCCGTCCTTCACCGTGATCTCACCTTTCGTTTCGGGGTCAGTACCGAGTGTGCGGAGCGGGCCTGCGGTCGTCTTCTGAATCTTCGCCGCGATGAACCCAAGCGCCATCGGAAGGTCGACCGTGAACGGATGCTGATCCTTCGGGATCGATGCCGTGGCGTCACCAGCCTTGAGGTATGGTCCGAAACGTCCCAGGTGCAACTCGACGACGTTGCCGTGCTCGTCTTTTCCGAGGTTTCGTGGGAACGACAGGAGTGCCTTCGCCTGCTCCAGCGTCACGGTGTCCGGTTTCATCTCTTTGAAGAGCGACGCGGCCTTCGGCTTGGCCTTTTTCCCTTTCTCCTTGTCCCACAGTCCCAGCTGCACGTACGCGCCGAAGCGTCCGGTGCGCACGACGATGGGCAGGCCGGTATCCTCGTCGATCCCAAGTTCGCGGTCTTTCAGCACATCTTCTTTCTTGATCTCTTTCGTTTTCTCGTCGACGAGTTTCTTGAACGGCCCGAAGAAACTACGCATGAACGGAACCCACTCTTCTTTTCCTTCGGCGATGTCATCCAACTGCTCTTCCATCCGGGCCGTGAACTTGAGGTCGACGATGTCCGTAAAGTGTGCCGCCAGAAGATCGGTCACCGTGAATGCGATGTCTTGCGGCGAGAGCTGTTTTCCTTCTTTCAAGACGTAGCCGCGCTGCTGGATTGTCGAGATCGTGGGAGCGTACGTGCTCGGTCGTCCGATGCCCTCTTCTTCTAGTTTTTTCACGAGCGATGCTTCCGTGTACCGTGGTGGTGGTTTCGTGAAATGCTGTTCGTCCGTAAGCTTGTCGAGTTCGAGCTTCTCGCCCTCCTTTAGTTCAGGTAGGAATTTCTCGCCATCGGCTTCGCCAGCCGCTTTATCTTTCTCGATCTGCTCTTCATCTTTGTCCTCGAAGTACACACGCAAAAATCCATCGAACAGGACAGTCTGTCCGGTCGCGCGGAATGTGTACACATGCTTCTTCCCCCTCACCTCGATGTCGGCGCCGACGCGCTTCAGTTCAGCGGCTGCCATCTGGGTTGCCATCGTGCGGTTCCAGATGAGTGTGTACAGCTTCAGCTGCTGGTCATCGAGTACGTCTGCAAGCGACTGCGGCGTTCTACTGACTTCTGTGGGACGAATGGCTTCGTGTGCTTCCTGAGCTCCTTTTGCCTTCGTCTTGTAGATGCGCGGCGATGCGAGGACGTACTCACGGCCGTAATTTTTTTCGATTGTTTCCTTCACGTCGGCGAGAGCTTTCTCGCTTAGGTTCACCGAGTCGGTACGCATGTACGTGATGAGACCGGAAGTGCCTGCGCCCTTACCGAGACTCACGCCTTCGTACAACTGTTGTGCGACGACCATTGTTTGCTTCACCGAGAAGCCCAATTTTCTGGCGCCTTCCTGCTGCAGCGTCGAGGTCGTAAACGGTGCAGGTGGCGTCTTCTTGAGCTCTTTCGTGTCGACGGATTTCACCGCAAACGGTGCGCCTTCCATGTCAGTCACGATGCTCTTCGCTTCGGATTCGTTCGTCGGGGTGAATGCTTCGCCGTTCTTTTCTTTGAAATCGGCTGAAAATTCTTCGCCGCTGTCTTTCTTGAGATCGGCTTGAATCGTCCAGTATTCATCAGCTTTGAATTTCTGGATCTCGCGTTCGCGATCCACGATCAGTCGCACGGCGACGGATTGCACGCGGCCAGCGGAGAGTCCTCGGTAGACTTTTTTCCACAGGAAAGGAGAGAGCGTGTAACCGACCAGACGATCCAGGACGCGGCGTGCTTGCTGCGCATGGACGAGTTTCTGATCAATGTGACGCGGATGTGCGATGGCTTCCTTGATCGCGCTTTCGGTAATTTCGTGGAAGACGATGCGATTGATCTTCTCGGGATTCTTCACCTTCAGTGCCTGGAGCAAGTGCCAACCGATGGCTTCTCCTTCGCGGTCTTCATCGGTTGCGATCCAGAGTTCATCAGCCTCTTTCAGCGCCGCTTTCAGATTCTTCACCGTTGTCGCCTTCTCTTTCGGGATGACGTACGTCGGCTCAAAGTCGCCGTCGACATCGATGCCGATTTCACTCGTCGGAAGATCGCGGATGTGGCCCATGCTGGACTCCACGACGTAGTCTTTGCCCAGGAACCGCTTGATGGTTTTCGCTTTCGTCGGGCTTTCGACGATCACCAAATGTTTGCTCATAATCAACGGAGAGGATCGGGGAAGTACGGAGCTTTGTCAAAGGGTCGCATAAAAATGAGGTGATGGTTTACTTGGAATAGGTCCGGCCTCAGTAGTAAGAAGTAGAGAAATTTAGCAATGTGAGTGGGCTCAACTTCAGAAAATTGGAGCTTCAGAAAGTTGAGAGTTTCAGAAAATGGGAGCGGGCATTCTGCCCGCGGTTCTCGAGAACAGGTCATCTTTCCAGGCTGCTGATATCCCATTTTCCCGACGCCGAAGACCATGGGTAATCTTCCATTGTTGCACAAAGCCCCGCTTTGACCGGATTCATGTGGATGTGTCTGAGAATCGTCCAGCAATCATCAGGAAGAAGAAGATGAAATCGTGATTGCCAGAATGCTCCAATACCTAGATTGAAAGTGACTCCATATTTGTACACTCGCATAATCGTCGAGATGGATAACGGTTCAGGGACCTTGAGAAGAAAATGGCAGTGGTCAGGCATGATGACGAAGCCGAAGAGCAAGAACGGATAGAAGTGCTGTACTCGATACAGACTATCGATTGCTTCCCTCGCATAGGCCGGATTTGCGAAAACTTTTCTGCGATTCTGGGTATTCGTTGTGATGAACATCGGGACTCCGTTCTGAATCGGGTGACGCTGGAACATGCTTCTATTTTCCTCTTTACACCCGCGGGCAGAATGCCCGCTCCCATTGGGAACTCTGGAGTGATTGGTAGGAAGCTTTATGCAGAGAGAAGAACGTTGTTCTGTCCTCATGCGGAACAGCAAAAAACATTGACGGAAAAGGCAGATCATCGCATGACGTGAATAATGTCAGAACAATGTTCGCAGGTTGTATTCTTCTCTTTCGGCTTCCACAAGCCACATTCACGATCGAAAGCGGAAATCAAGGGTTTTGCAAGTGATTTTTGGCTTGCAGATGCGATTTTCATGAGTAGAATTCTGACCATCTTATCTCTTTTACCCCCGATCCCATGTCCAAGCAGGATCTTATCGCCGCTATTGCGGACGCCGCTGGCATCACCAAGCGCGCCGCTTCCGATGCCCTCGAGGCACTCATCGGTACCATCACGAAGGAGCTCAAGAAGGGCCACAACGTGACGATCACCGGCTTCGGAACATTCCGTGTTTCCAAGCGCCAGGCTCGTATGGGCGTGAACCCACGCAACCCGACGCAGAAGATCTCCATCCCAGCGATGAAAGTTCCGTCCTTCAAGGCCGGCAAGACGCTCAAGGATGCCGTTCGTTAGTTTCTGTTGTACTGATATCAGAGGAGGGCTCACATAAAGAGCCCTTCTTTTAGAATGACGAATTATGAATGATGAATTTCGATTTTTCTTAATTCTTTATTCATAATTCTTGCCTGTCTCATCTCTTTCCCTCCACTCACTTTCTCGGTACCCTCTTCCTCGATGGATGACCTGATCATCGAAACGACCGGCAACCTTCTCACGCTTCTCGGTATTCCTTTCAGTGGCGTCACGGTGAAGAAAGATGGCGATATGCTGCGCGTGGACATCGTGACAGACCAGGCGAGCCGTCTCATCGGCTGGCATGGAGAAACCCTGAATGCAGTGCAGCACCTCGTGAAGTCGATGATTCGCACCGCCAAGAATCTTGAGCGCGCGCCGTTCATCGTCGTCGATGTCGATGGCTACCGCACGATGCAGGAAGAAAAAGTCCGAAAGATCGCTGAAGCGAAAGCGGACTTCGTCCGTCGTACCGGAGCCCATGTCACGTTACCGCCAATGAGTCCGTATTTCCGCCGCGTCGTGCATACGCACATTTCCTCTATGCCTGCCCTCTCCGATCTTGCGACGGAAAGTATCGGCGAAGGTGACTACCGTCAGGTTGTGATTCGCTTGAAGAGTGGCAAGGGTGCGACCGAACCGAGTGGTGACGTCAGCGAAGAATTATCGCCGGTGATGGCAGCAGATGATGGGCTGGAAAACTTGGATGTGTGATCAGGGTTCTGTTGTACGGAGCTCTTACCTCTGAGCTTTTTTGAGTTCCTCGAACAGCCTCTTCTCTTCACGACTCAGTTTCGTCGGTACTACAACATCGACGGTCACGTAATGATCCCCATGACGTCCTGCGTTGAGCACCGGCATGCCTTTGCCCTTGAGTCGAAGTACTTGCCCCGGTTGCGTTCCTGCGGGGATCGAGACTTTGGTGGTTCCGTGAACGGTTTCGATGTCCGCCTCGGTACCGAGCACAGCATCGATGACCGTGAGCGGTAGCGTTGAACGAATATCATCACCCTGGCGCTCGAATCGCGGATCTTGTTCCACCCGTACATGCACGAGGAGATCTCCTCCCGGCTGGCCATGCCTGCCTGCTTCGCCTTCTCCGGTTAGCCGCATCGTCTGCCCATCATCGATACCTGCGGGAATCCGCACCTTCACCGTTTTCTTTCCACTCGTACGCCCGGCGCCGGAACACTGCTTACACGGTTTCTCCGCACGTATTCCACTGCCGCTGCATGTCTCGCAGATCACGCTCTGTCGGATCGCGCCAAAGAGGGACTGAACTGTTTTCGTGATGCTTCCGGTTCCGCCGCACTGCGTGCACGTGACGGTCTTCGTTCCCCGTGCGCTCCCGGATCCTGCGCATTCGTCACAGACGATGTGGGTGGAAAATGTGATGGTCCGTTCGGCGCCTTGCACCGCGTCCGAGAAAGGAATGGAAAGTTCCACTTCTACGCTTCGGCCGCGTGTATCCTGTTTCCTCCGCCCTCCTCCCCCGCCGAAGAAGCTGCTGAAGATATCATTGAGATCGCCATTGAAATTCATCCCCTCAAAACCCTGCGAAAATCCGCCGAATCCTCCTCCGCCTCCCCCACCCCCACCGCCGAAACCGCTTGCGTCAGCAGTCCCAAATCGGTCGAACGACTCGCGTTTCTTTGGATCCGATAGCACTTCGTACGCTTCATTCACTTCTTTGAATTTGGCCTCTTTTCCTTTATCACCCTTATGCTTGTCTGGATGAAGTTCCCGGCTCAGCTTCCGGTAGGCCTGCTTTAGCTCCGCTTCTGTCGCGGATTTTTTTACGCCGAGGATTGCGTAGTAGTCTTTGGCCACGAGGTTGGATCTTACACTATCCGCATCTTGAGAAGCGGGTAGCGGGTAGTAGTTGGCGG
>CAZESZ010000065.1:0-5564 GCA_964514855.1 uncultured Candidatus Peribacteria bacterium
CAGTCGCTCAGAAGAAGAAGCTGCTCGAGGACTACATCGAGCATTGCAAGCAGGGGCTGAGCGATGAGTGCTTTCCTCCCTGCAACATAGAGATATTCGATATCTGTGCCGTACAGAACCCCGGTATCTTCGATATAGACGTGATTGAGCGCGCGAGGCGGGAAAGACAGCTATTTTGGGAGAAGCTCGGCATAACGGGCACATTGGGCAAAATTCGGGGCTTCAACGCCGCATCATGGAGATCCAACATGGAAAATCGCTTCGGAGATGAGTCCGAAGACGTACCAATTTTCACAAAGTTGATCTGAAAAAGTTCCAAATCTTTCCCTACAGCTCATTGACACTGTTGCCATTCACATTACTAGAGTACAAATTTGCAGTGCTGGCTTGGTTAGTGCTGACAAAACGAACTCTAGCGAATTTTGCAGCTGTAGCAGCCTGTCTGCTATATTATTCGCATCGGTCTTTAAGAGCTGTCCGAGTTCCAAATCGTTCCCCACAGCTCCACCATATTAGACTCAGAGGACACAGACCCGTCGATTAGCTTTAGCAGTGGCGAAAGTTCGAGGTTTAAAATCGTACCGTCCTTTTCGGGGCGGAGGCCTGTCGGGAAGACGAATCGCTGAAGGAGCCTTTTGCGGTCCAGAGGCTCACGCTCCCACGTGTTTAAAGGCGAAGTGATGAAGCGGCGGGAGTATTCCAGGAGCTCTCGGATCTGCTGCTCTGAGAGGACATGCTCCTCGCGCTGCTGACTAACCTTCACGATTTCATCATCAACTTTGGCGAGATGGCGTTGGTAAAGGTCCTCGGGGAGTTTCCCCGTGATGAACTTGTCGACCACCGCATCTCGCTTCTGCTCGAGCTCGGTGATTTGTCGGGAAAGTCTCGCCTTCTCATGGCAGGAGTCCTGCCACTTCTCACGCCAGACGGCTACGACGCTCTCTTCCATGAGCTGAATCATCTCTTCTGTAGGACGTAAATGGGCAAGTACCTCGCGGAACTGTTCGTGGACCCTATCACGCTTCAGGAACTTCGCTTTGCATCCAGATACCCGACAACGGTAGTACGGGAACTTCGCACCGCTCTTTCCTCGATGTGAGGCGCCCGTCATCGGGCCATTACACTCAGGACAGCGAAGGATATTCGTCAGAATGAAATCAGGGTTGATTTTGTGTTTCGTGGGGAACGGAAGGCGGTTCTCGAAGCGCCGCTGTACGACGTCCCATACTTCCTGAGACACAATTGCGGGGTGGAGGCCATCGATCAAGCGATCAGGGAACTGCCTATGCTTCACCTTACCGATGTAGGCGGGGTTCTTGAGCATGTTGTCGATGCTCTGTTTACTGAATTTCCTGCTGCCACTCGTGAGGTACCCCATAGCATGCAGTTTCTCGGCTATAGCCGTAAGGAGTGCCCCCTCCGAATACATCTGGAAAGCCTTTCGTACAGCCTCTGCTCTCTCAGGAATGATCTTGAGCGTGGGCATGCCGTCGACCGTCTTGGTGTAGTCATAGCCGTACGGTGCCCGACAGGTCCATGCGCCACGCAGGACGGCCTCTTTCGTTCCCGAGAGGCAGCGCTGGACGATCTGATCCCGCTCGAGCTGCGCGACTGAGGAGAAGATGTTCTCCATGAACCGTGCCTGAGGATTGTTCTCGCTGATGCTCGGTTGATTTATCGAGAAAAGGTTGATTCCCAAGACCTGAAGCTTCCTTCGGAGGATCTGGTGTACAAGCGTCTCACGCGAGAAGCGGTCGATGTCCTTCACGATGACGTATCCGACCCGACCCTTGTTCTCCGCACAGAAGCGAAGGAGCTCCGTGAACGCAGGGCGATCTTCAAGCGTGCCGCTTACGCCCTCATCAACAAATTCCTTTAGCACTTTGCACCCCAGCTTCTCCGCAGCCTTCCTGGTCTCACGCTTCTGGGCGTCGAGACTGAAGCCATCGACTTGGCCTTCGGTACTCACCCTCGAATATGTTACGGCTGCTTTGGTCGTATCCACGGTGCCGATAGTACCTTCTGAGACTGTCACGGTGAAGACTTGGAAGGCTCTTCTTGGTTGCAGAAGCTCTGAATACACAGCTTCGCGAGTTCCTGAACCCACTGGCGGCGCTGCCCCTCGTCCCACTCGAGGGAGCGGACGTTGAAGCGGGCGCCGCCAGTGGAAGGGGTGTCAGAAGGCATTGGATCGGAACTTCCTGCATGCCCTCTCAACATCGGGACTTATCTCAAGTAACCAGAGAATCGGCCCCAGGTTTCGGCTCCATCTATCGGGCTCAAGGCCGAGATAATGAGCGAGCTCGATCAGGAGCTTCCCGTGCTTCCTCGGGTCGAGGAGTGAGGGTCGGCGTCTCTCGATGTGATCGAGGAAGCTCCAGATGTTGTACTTGGGCGGAGAGAATTCAGTGCGACCGCCTATGGTTGTTTGGTAGACTGCTTTCACGATTGGGAAGGGGAAGGAAATAGGGATTTGTTGACGAATCAGGCCCCTATGGAGGTCCTCTTCCTAGTGCGGGAAGCCAATAGCGGACATGGACGTAAATCACGCAGACACGTTCTAAGCGCGAATTCGTCACTCTTCACGGTATAACCTCTACACCAAGACAAATGATTCTATGGCTTAATAGAAAGGAAAAAACAGGGTGTAGGTTGGTGTAGGGAATTTAGGGAATCTCAAAAAAAACGCAGTATGCAGCCAATAATCTAAGGTGTAACCAATTTTCGATACTTCGGATTTAGGTAATACATGATTTGGTTACGAGGGTCTCTGTCTCTAATGCACCAGTCAGTTTCGAATTTTTTTCCAACTTTTCCGCTGCTCATCCGTTTCTTGTAGTGATAGAGAAATACATCCGCATCTCCTCCATACTTTTTCCGACCCGTTTTCACATTTATTCCAATCATCTTTTTTACTTCTGACTCCATCAATCTCGCGCCTGAAAAAATGGCGATTGCGAATACTCGAAAATCTCCTGAATGACTTTGATTCAAGTTGTAAAAATTCCCCTGGTTGTCTCGAATTACTTCATTTTCGAGGGATATCTCATAGTTAATCGGCGGAAGGTTACTAATTTTGCTTTTTGGTTTCTTGGACATGTCTTTCCATTCCTGAATTTTTTTCAGATATGTACTGACTATTCTCAGGTGGTATCTCAGTCGCGGTAAACGATTCATGTGATCCTGGCGAGTTTTTGCCAGTTTTTCCACCCTTGCAATCTCAGATTTCTTCGCCACTTCTTCCGCGGTGAATTTCACAAATTTCCCATCGATTATTTCGAAGGAATCGACACGCACATAAACCTTTCCAGTCTTTATTGCTTCCCAATCGTCTAATGCCCAGTTTGCGAAATCAGCTAATTTCTTCGTGGCTGTTTGAGCTTTAGATACGAAACGACATTCAATGTTTTCGACGAGCCATAGGTCAACTCTTGAGACCCATCGTCGGACTTCATTTATGTCCTCAGTATCCAGATCGATTTTTGGAAAATCTTCTACGCCCATGAAAGAAACAGTATCAAAAAGCCCGATTCTGGGCGAGAAACGGGCTTCGCGTGTGGATACGCCTCCGCAGTCTACCTGTGACTCATCAGTAGTGCACGTTTGAGCTCGGCTTTCTGGTGACGATCCATCCCGTGGCTCAGCTTTAGGTAACGACGGTACTTCCTGGTCGGCTGCCCTCGGTAAAAGCGCCGCTTCAGGGTGTACTCAAGCTTCTCGGCATCGTAGAGGTTCTGTAGAAGGCGGTACTGGTTCGTTGTGTAGGTCTGTGAGTCGTACCAAAGCCCCGTACATCGTCGGCAGATGAAGAGGCCCTGATAGCAATAGAGGTACCTACTACGACGCTGACAATGTCCCAAGGGGCATCGGAAGAACCACTTTCGCCCTCCGTAACGGCAAGGGAGTGCCTCGAGTTGAACGCGATAATCCCTGTCCGCCCATTCAGAGCTGCCATGGCTCTGGGATCGGTACTGCATACTCATGTAACTGCCTTCTGTGGAATCAATCACAACAGACACTCCAATACTCGCTGTCTGTCTCCCTTCTCTCGACCAGATGATAGTCCCCTTTTGGGAATGTGATCTCGGTTCAAGGTAGCCCCACTTCTTCAGATCAATCATGCTGACCGAGCGAGCGGAGTTGATGTTTTCGCATCCTAGAAGACCCATGACTGTCATTTTACACATCAATCATTTCGTTGTTTCGTCATTGTTTTCTCCTGTTTCTCCCCTGTTATTTCTCGAAATCGTTTGAGATTCCTCATTCACTGATTCTTCAGCTTGGCTATTCGATAGCTGAGTAGTTTCCTCACGTTCTTGATTCTCGTAGAGGCACCAAGGTAGCCATTTACGACCCTCTCCAGCGGTTGCAGCGCAATGCGCTACCTTTTCCGAATTTCGGGCGTACATGCATGAGATTTGTCTGAACCCGTTTCGTAGAGTTACTACTAAGGCATCAACTGGCCTGTTAAGAGGAGCTTCTACGGGTGCTTCAGGTCCTTCACTATATCCATCCACTCCCCAGCACCTCATGCGAACAGCGGAGACCACTTCTAATTCCCTGCGGCTATAGTCCTTTGCCATATGCTACGGATTGTAGTTCTTTGACCGAGTTATGAAAAATGGTCTTGCTTCGTCATAGGTGTACGAGCGTACACTCCCGCCTCGGATGCGCACGGTAACTCAGCAGATCATCGGCCACGTCGATGGCGATGCTTTCTATGTCGCCTGTGAGCGGGTTCGTCACCCAGAGCTTGAGCGGAAACCAGTAGGGGTGCTTGGGAACTGGGGTGCCTGCATCATCGCAAAGAGCTATGAGCTGAAAGCGAGAGGCGTTCATACGGGGATGCCCATTTGGGATGCGCAGAAGGTTTGCCCCGAAGCCATCTACGTGAAGAGAGACTTCGAATGGTATGAGGTACTTTCGCGGAGAATGCTCGACGTTGTGAAGCAGTTAAGCCCGCTCGTTGAGTACTACTCCGTCGACGAACTGTTCTTCGACGCGTCGCTACTTGTATCGGTCCACAAGAAGGCCCCCCTTGAGGCTGCTCGAGAGCTTCAGCGACGAATCCTCTATGAAGTCGGCGTACCCGTGACGGTGGGCATCTCCTCATCAAAGCTGCTCGCCAAGCTGGCATCCGATACTGCAAAACCATTCGGCTGCGCTGTTGCTATCACGCCAGAGGACAGACAAAAACTGCTCATGGGGAAATCCGTAGAAGACATCACAGGCATCGCTAAGAGGCGTCGGAAAACCCTTGAGTCTCACGGCATCTACACCTGTGACCAGTTCGTCAAAGCAGATCGTCTTCGCATCCGAACACTACAACCGGATCCTCCGCTCGATCAAGCTCGGCGAGAAGGTGACGCTCGCAATGGAACTCCAGGTGGAGACGACGAAGGCCGACTCCAGCTTCAATGTCATCGCCGAGATCCCCGGTAGCGACTCGAGCCTGCCGCCGATCCTCGCCGCGTGCCATCTCGACTCATGGGACCTCGGCACCGGCGCGTTCGACGATGCCGCCGGCTGCGGGATCATTGCCGATGCCGCGCTGGCGGTGCGCA
>CAZESZ010000066.1:0-5562 GCA_964514855.1 uncultured Candidatus Peribacteria bacterium
GTTTTGCACGTATCACCAGTTCGCGCGCTGCAGGTATCGCATTTCTTCTGATCCTCACGTCGGGCTCCGTATTGCATACGGTGTTCTCTGCGTACCGTGAATGCCTTGTGATGTCTCTTCTGCTTGTGTTTGCTGGCCTCTGGCTGACGTAAACGACTCTGCGTACATCAGTGTTGATGGGACTTGTGCTGGGGCTTGTCATCCTGACGTATTACTCGTTCGTGTTCTTGCCGTTCTTTCTCTTCGCGACGTGGGTCACTCAAAAGCGCCCGCTGAACAATGTCGCCGTGATGATGGCTGTATGTGTTCTCACTGTCTCACTGTGGGGGCTGCGGAACTACTCGTACGACGGACAGTTCAGGATTATCGATAGCCGTCGAGCAGCAGTCATGTGGTACGTCCGTGGTGAGCAGGCTGAGCGCATTCGCGGCCTTGAGCCATTTTGGTGCCTGTGGTCAGAATACATATCGCGGGATTGGACTGGTAGATCGTCTGCATGCAGTCACAACGGCCTCATGCATCTCAGGTGGCCTGCAGACGACACGTCTGATGCAGCGTCATATGAAGCGACCGCAACTGGTGGAAAGGATAAAATCGCACGGTTTTTCCCATGGTACCTCTGGTTCTCTGTTTTCGAGATTCTGGAGCTGCATGTGCCGTACGTCGGAGGCGGATGGAGTCATGCGTACAATGTCTATGCGGCGTTGACGCAGCTACTTCTTGCCATTGGTTTTCTGCTTGGTCTTGTACGGATACGAGATCGGCGATTACTACTTCTCTTGGTGCTTATTGCGTATAACACCGGCGTTTTCATCTTCACTGACGCAACACCGCGGTACATGCTTCCTGTCTTCTTCTGCTATGCGGCGATAGCTGGCATCGGCTATGATCTGCTGCTGAAGCGCCTCACACGCCATCTATGACTTCGTACTCTGTCATTATTCCGGCACTCAATGAAGAAGGCGGCATCGCTGCGGTTATCGATCGACTCCAATCACTCTTTCCCAAACCAGAGATCATCGTGGTTGATGATGGTTCGGTGGATCGCACCGGTGACATCGCACGCGCCAAGGGTGTCGTCGTGCTTCGTCATCCATCGTCGGGCGGTTACGGACGGAGCCTGAAGGACGGCATTCGTGCTGCGACGAACGATATCATCGCCATTACCGATGCGGACGGTACGTATCCGGTGGAACGAATCCCGGAATTTGTGCAACACGTCGAGACGGGTTTCGACATGGTGGTCGGTGCCCGCACAGGGAAGCATTATCGAGGGGCATTTCTCAAGATGCCGGCGCGAATCGTCTTTCAATGGCTGGTTGAATTTACGACTGGACGTCATGTACCGGATATCAATTCTGGCTTGCGCGTTTTTCGGAAAACAGCGGTTCTTGGCTTCGAGTCCGATCTCTGTAACGGCTTCAGTTTTACGACGACGATTACTCTCATCTACCTTCTGACAGGAAAATTTGTTCACTACGTTCCCATTGAATACGGAGTACGCAGTGGCACATCAAAAGTTCGCATTATTCGGGACTCTCTTCGCACTCTCCAGTACATCACAGAGGTCATCGTTACCTACAATCCACTGAAACTTTTTGTTCTTATGAGCGGTATTCTTGGAGTTTTTTCCCTTACATCATTTATTGAATTTCTGATTGCTAGAGATGCTTTTGGGCTCCTTCTTGCGGTTCAATTCTTGATTGGAAGTTGTATTCTTTTTGGCATGGGTCTTCTGGCGCATACGAGGAACCGATAGCCCTTCAGCGATTTGCCTCTCATCTCGTAATGTATAGTGCATTCTGTGCCGTTATCTAGCACTTTGCCGGGAACATTTATGAGACATCAAAGATTGTTGTGGTTGTCCGTTTTCGTGCTCGCCTTTCTTTTTGCGTGCGCCGTCGTCGTGCCGAACATTCTCCAACGTTTTGATCGTCAGTACCTTTTTCAGGGGATCGAAATAATGCCGACCGACGCAGAAACATATTACGCTGTCCGATTTCGTGAAATCCTCGACGGACATCCGGGACTCGGAAATGCCTACCTCTCTGCTCCAAAGGAACAGCCATCCATCCAGCCGCCTATTCCCGAATGGACGTTAGCGACGATCTCACGGCTCATGCCGTTCGAGCCGGCTCTCAATTTCATTCTCCTGAAAGGGCTCTGTGCCTTTGCGGTGTTCATCGTCGCTTTTTTGCTCGCGCATGCCATAACGAATCGGCGGTATGAGTCGTTGGCTGCGGTGACTGTCATGCTCTTTGCAGCCGCTGCATTCAGTGCGCCGTGGAATCTCCTTGAGGTTCTTTCCTCTGGTTCTTTCACCGTCTTCGGTTGGCTTCGGTTTGCCCGCCCTGTGAATCCGCTATGGACGATGTCGTGGGTGTATCTCACGATATTTTTTCTTTCACAGTGGGTACGAAAGCCGGACATCGTATGGATCGTGCTCGCAGCACTCACGACATCTCTTCTTCTCTACGCCTATTTCTATGCTTGGACATATCTCCTCGCAGTCGTCGGACTGTTGCTTCTGTGGTACGCCTGGCACAAGGATACGAAGCGCCTCTTCCATATTCTTCTTTTCTTCGGGATCTTTGCGCTTCTGGGCACTATTTACTTCCTGCATCTTGCGGAACTTATGCAGCATCCCTGGTACCTTGAGACATCGCGAAGGCAAGGTCTCATTCCTTCGCGTGAGCCAGCGTTCGGCGTATGGATAATCGCGCTCATTCTCATTTCCGTCTTTGGGAAGCGCATTGCCTGGAAGGAGCAGTGGCCGCTTGTCATGGCCTTGGCCTTCGGAGGATTGATCGCTATGAACCAGCAACTGCTCACGGGTCAGCATCTGTTCCCTGAGCATTACCACTGGTATTTCATACAACCTCTCGGAACATTACTTGCAACTCTTATAGTGTTACTCGCGTGTCGTGAGTGGCTACCGGTTGCGGCATATCGCAGCTTGATTGCGGGTACTATCATTTTTTCCGTCACATTCGGTTTCATGCAGCAGCGAGATACCTACGGAACGTATCGCAATGAATGGGGAGTAAAACAGGCGTATGCACCAGTCCTTGCATTTGTCCGTGAGAATCTTCCAGCCGATTCGGTTGTTCACTCGCTCGACAATGCATTATTGGATCTTGTGCCGATCTACACATCCATGAATGTGTACACATTTTCTCAGGCGTTAAATTATCTCGCCCCTACGGAACGGATCCGTGATTCATTCTTCTTCACATTATGGCTCGCAGGCCTCACCCCGGAAGAAGCGCGTCAGCAATTCCCTACGTCCATGCGCTGGTTGGTGGGTAGTAGCATCTATTCCGGTTACTACCGTGAACTCGGAGGAAACTACGATGCCTTGCCCGATGAACTCGTGGCGGAGCACGTGAAAGACTATGAACGGTACTACGCTCTGTCATTCGAGGAAAAAATGAAATTGTATCCGCTCGATTACGTCATCGTCACTCCTTCCGATAAACAGACCAGCGAATACCGCAGCTTGTTTACAAGAAGTACGGAACTCTATTCGGCACATGGGTACCGGGTCGTCGCGATAAAAAAATAGTCGAAGACCTTACACTCCCCGTGCCGCGTACTGCAGACGTCCCTGTGCACATGTTTCAGCGATGCCTTCCGCCAGACTGATGCGCTTCGTGGATCTTGCCTCTGTGAGGATATTTGAAGCAAAACGCATCCGATGCGGATAGGCTGCGCCGATTTCGTTGGTGTTGGTGATGAGGAGCGGAGTTCTACGCGTGAGACGCCGGAACAATCCGATGATGGCGGCAATGGTCGTTGGTTCTTCGGATGCGATGATCTTCGTGATGCACTCACTTGGTTGTACGAGAGCGGACGCGTTTATCAGATCCGCCGCAGCATCACTGACATGTATGTAGTCTCGTATTGTATCGAACGGTACGTAAATGTGAATGGGCGTGCGGGTCAGCATGCAGCGCGCGATGTGCGTGAGGAGTCCCTGCTTCTTCGTGCGCGACTGTCCCGGGCCGTACAGATTCGACAATCGTGCGATGAATACACCCCGGTTCGGTTGTACCGATGCCGTGAGGAGCGCTTCTTGCTCTAGTTTTCCGCGTCCGTAGGCAGTCGTCGGTGCAACAGTTGACGTCTCCGAGATGACATCGTCCATCGAACCTGCGTAGACTGCGCCAGCCGAGCTGGAGAAGCAGAGTATTCCGGGAATGTTCTTCAGAGGTGTTTCGGCGTCGAGTGTGCGCAGGAACAAGGCGAGATTGGCCGTTTCGGACTTCATGTCTTCTTCACGAGTACTCATGATGCCGCGTCCTGCGGTCCAGAAGATCCGGTAGCGGCTGCATTGCTGTGCGATTTCGCTGAAGCGAGTAGCTGCAGTCTTGAATTCATGTGCGATTGCCGACGAATCAGTCCACGAAAAATTTTCCTGCGGAAAGACCTCAGCTTCGCAGTGCCCAGCTTTGATGTGTGATCGTACTGCGGAACCGAGCAAGCCGTGTCCGATGATCCAGATGGCTTCCTTCATGAGGTTCTGCGCGGGGGGGTCGGACGAGTGGTGACGACGTAGAGCGGTTTGCCCATGACGATGGACATCGTGACTGCCAAATACTCCGCGATGACGCCGAGTGCGGTGAGGATGCATCCCGAGAAGAACGCGACGACGATGACGATACTCGCCCAACCTTGGACCGGAACGACCAAATAAAATTTTGCATACACAGCATACACCGCGATGAAGACCGCAAGGATGAGAGATCCAAATCCCATGACCGTGATGAGCCGAAGCGGCCGTGTGCCGGACGTGAGGAGTAACTGCCAGAAGTGTCCGAAGAGTTTTCCAAACGAGTATCCCGACGGTCGATCCTGTTCACGACGTAGCGTGACAGGTGCTCGGCCAATTCTCCCGGTCATCCAAAAAAGCGCGACGTCGAGAAAGACACCGTTGCCGCAGTACGCAGCGAGACTGCGTGCGATGTCCCCACGGACCAGGCGAAAACTATTGAAGGAAGCGATATCGGGATTTCCCAGAAGAAACGTCGCGACTTTCTTAGCGCTTTTACTGAGCACGTTGCGAACCAGCCCGTGCGGTGCCGGATTCAGCGGTCGTGCATACACGAGTTGTGTCCCTTCATGTATCGCACTGTCGAGTAGAGCAGCGATATCGGCCGGATTCTGCTGGCCATCCTCGTCCATCGTCACGACCCAATCGCCAGTCGTACTCGCCATTCCTGCGAGCGTGGCTGGATGCTGGCCGAAATTTTTGCTCAGCCAGACAGGCTTCACGGACGGATGCGCGGCTGCCAGGTTCGTGATTGTTTTTCCCGAATCGTCCGGGCCGCAATCGTGGACCAGGACAATTTCGCTTACGAGAAATCGGTGTCCATCTTTCGTCACCGTTTCCTTCGTCATCGGGAGAATTTCCTGGAGGAGCACTGGCAGAGTTTTCTCACCTTGATAGACCGGGATCACGAGGGAGATGCGGGCGGGGGTTTCCATAGGGTTTACAGTGTAGCAAGGGTGAGCGGGTAGTAGATAGCGGGTAGCTTTTAGCAAAGAGGGTAACAACAAAAT
>CAZESZ010000067.1:0-5544 GCA_964514855.1 uncultured Candidatus Peribacteria bacterium
CAAGGTCCGTCTCCGCACCATCATCGGTGACGAAGACCTCGCCGTGTTGGAATGGACTCATGGTTCCAGGATCCACATTGAGGTACGGATCGAGTTTTTGGACGAAGACCGTAAATCCGCACGCTTTCATGATGGCGCCGATGCTGGCCGTCGCGATACCTTTCCCGAGGGATGAACAGATGCCTCCAGTGACGATGATGTACTTCGTACGAGCTTTCGGCGCTTTCGTAGACATAGGAGAAAGAGGAGGACTCTTTGTGGGAGAACCCTCTTCGACTAATTTCACGAGCCCGCCGAGGATTCTACCCAGCTTGCGCGTAAAGGCAAATGAATTCGACGAAATTAGCGTTTCGTGGACTTCGTCGCCGCCTTGCGAACCGTGTGCGTGGACTTGCGGACACCGTTGACCGCACGCTTGGCCTCTCTTACTTTCGCGCCCAGGAACTTCTGAACCTCATCTTTCGCAGAAGTGTAGTACTCCTGAACGTACTGTTTACCATCGGCAATGCGATCATCGAGACCGTGTTGCTCCGCGAGCTGGCGCACTTCCTTGGCAACAATCTGACCGTCATTGGAGAGGTGCTTGCCGAGAATTTTCGCAGCCTCACTGGAATCTTTCGCGCCCATCATTTCGTTGCGCAGTTTCTTGTTACTGAAGACGTATCCTGCCATCGCGCCGCCGACTGTACCGAGGAGAAAGGTGAGTTTTTTCATGAGGAAGTTGGGAAGAGATACTCATACTATCATCGTCGACGAACGGAGTCACGAAATGTGACCCGGAAAAAGCTTGCGCAGCTCGGACAATTGCGACTGCGTCATGATCGAAAGAAGCTCGATGTCAGGCGCATCGATCGCTGCATCGGCCGAGCCGAAGCGTTGCAGAAGGGATTTCTTCGTACGCTCTCCGATGCCAGGCACATCATCCAGCTTGGAACGCATCATCGTGAGATCGAGTCTTTTTTCGCGCTTCGCATTGGCGAAGCGGTGCGCCTCGTCACGGACGCGCTGCAGGAGGAAGCGCGCCGGGGAATCCTGCAACACGACGAGAGGAAGGGACTCGCCGGGCAGAAAGACTTCCTCTTCACGCTTCGCGAGGCCTGCAACCGGAATCATAAGACCGAGTGCGTCAATCGCCTCTTTTGCTGCAGAAAGCTGACCTTTGCCACCGTCGATGAGGAGGAGATCAGGACGCGAGAGGAAAGATTCATCGGCCTTATGTTTCGCCGGCTCGTACGCCAATACGACTCCGAGCGGATGATCCGGATGCTCTGCATGAAATGCTTGCTCTTTCTGCATCAGAATTTCGGGCGGCGTGTGCAGATGATGAAATCCAAGTTCGCCGTAGTATTCTTCCAGATGAGGAAGTGGATCGATGATCGTGTAGACCTTGCCTTTCTTGAGTTTGGACAAAAGACAGCGTGATAAAATTTGGCCTAATTTTTTTCCGCGAAAATCTTTGTGAACCCACACAGACTTGAGCTCGAGGATCTTGCCTTCGTGCAAAAACATACTGGCTGTTGCCACGATATTCTCACCAGCCCGAGCAACGATGAAATCGCGGTAATCGATCTTTGCAGGACTCAGGCGTGGTTCTGACACAATGATGTTTTCTATGGTTTTCTGATCTGCTTTCTTCGCTGCGGCGATGACGATACCGTCACTCTTGAGACGAGCAACGACAGTTTTCAGATCATCTCTGAGATACGCGAGTCGACGCCGGAGCGTTTCTTTCATCGATTTGTAATCGTCGATCGCACCTTCTTGGACCGTCTTCATGTTGAAGCTGCGGTAGTGTTCGCGCTTGGGTTTTCCATTCACGAAGACGACCATACTCCCGACCGTCGCAGTGCCGCCGAGATGGGAAATATCGTAGCCTTCGATCCTCCGCGGTGGCTCGGGTAATCGGACAAGTGACGCGAGTTCTGTGAGCGCTCGTTCGACAGTATTGTTTTCTGCTTCCCACGCGGCAAACTGCTGCTGCACTTTTTCTTCCGCGTTGGTCTCGGCCATCGTGAGGAGCGCCGATTTTTTCCCTCGTTCGGGCACGATGATCTTCACGGATTTCCCCTTTCTCTGACCCAGCCAAGTCGTCAATAATTCGGCTTCGGGCAGCGATTCTCCAAGAATGATCGTATCGGGGAGATCCTGCGTGTCTTCGTAGTACTGCGGCAGAAATTGCGCCAATGCCTCAGCCGCGGTGTCAGCCTCCCCCTTCAGCGCGAATGCCAACTGTTCGATGACTTTTCCATCACGTTCGCGAAGTAAGACGACGTGGATTTTTCTGTGACTCAGCGCGATGCCGAAGATGTCCGCATTTTCGCCCGACACGTCGGAAACGACTTGCCGTTTCTCGAGGTCCTCGATGAATCGGATGACATCACGGATCCGAGCAGCACGTTCAAACTTCCTGGCAGCCGATGCCTGCTTCATGTCCTCTATGGCCAGCTTCTTCACGGAACCAACGTGGCCACGGAAGAATTGTTCCACAACCGCGACTCGCTCAGTGTACTCTCCGAGCGACACCGCACCGATGCAGAGCCCGCAACATTTGCCGATCTGATAGTCGAGACACGGAGCTCCTCCGGACAGTGAACCGATATTTGGCGAATGATTGAGCATATCGAGGGATTTCTTGCACGCACGAAACCGGAGGATGGAATCGAGCATTTCGATGGTCTGATGCGTGCTCCTGGCTCCCAGAAACGGTCCGAAATACGTCGCGTCGCCTGCTGCGCTCTCCAGCCGCCGCACAACCTCGATACGTGGGTATCGTTCTTGGGACACACGAACGTACACGTATCCTTTATCGTCTTTCAGGAGAACGTTGTACTTGGGTCGCAGTTGCTTGATGAGATTGCTCTCGAGGATGAATGCCTCGAGCTCACTGCGCACGACCGTCGTATCGAAATCCACGATCTGCCGGACCATCATCTCGGTCCACGGCGAACGCTTCGCGCCATCCTGGACGTACGTCGTCATGCGTTTTTTGAGATTCTTCGCTTTACCGACGTACAGCACACTCCCTGCGCTATCCAGCCAGCGGTACACTCCCGGTTTCGTCGAAACTTTGGCAACTCTCCTGCGCAGAATCGCCCGCCGAGAATCGGACACTGATGACGTCACACAAGTATCCTAGCGCGAAGAACCACACCACACCTATACTTCCTCCAATCATCCGATGCAAAAACATCCACGACTGTCTGCCATCGTGCTCAACTATCGTTCGCCACGCGACACGGTGAAGTGCGTGCAAGCGCTGTGCAAACAGACGATTGCGTCCGACATGGAAATTCTGGCGGTCGACAATCATTCGCTGGATGAATCGATCGGCTTTATGCGCGCCCAGCTCTCCGGACTGCCGGGAGTACGCATCATCGAAGAGAATGAAAATCTCGGATACGGACGAGGAAATAATGCTGCTGCTGCTCTCGCGCGCGGCGAGTACCTGCTCATCGTGAATCCGGATAATGTGCTACCTCCTGATGGTGCGGAAGCAATGATCGCGGCGCTCCGCAGTGACGAAAGTATCGGCGTCGTCGGACCCGCTCTCGTGTACCCCGACGGCTCTCTTCGTCCTTCTGCTCGGTCATTCCCGAGCCCGAAGGATCTCTTTGAAAAGCGCATGTTCCCGCTGCGATGGCACAGATCCTACGAGGCAGATCGTGCACGGCTCCTGTCCGCCCCGCTAGTGAACGTAGACTGGCTGGTGGGTGCGTGCCTCCTTCTCCGTAGGGATCTTTTCCGAGAGCTTGGAGGATTCGACGAGCGATTCTTCCTCTTCTTCGAGGACATCGATCTCTGCCGAAGGATTCACGCACTGGGCAAAAAAGTAATCTATCTCTCGTCACTCAAGGTTCTGGACCGAAAGGGGCGCCTCAGCGGCAGCAATGTTCTATCATTGTGGACCCGAAAAACGACTCGTATTCACCTCGCCAGCGCTGTGAAGTACTTCTGGAAATGGGGACTTTCAAACCCAACGAATACACCGAAACACGGTAAGAGCGCTTGACCTTGGCCGGGACGGTCACTACAGTACGTCGGCTATGAAGAAGGCAATTCCTCTTTCGGTGAGCAGTCGCGATACGGCGCACAATGTCAAAGACATGCGCAAAGCAGGCAATGTGCCCGGGGTCATCTACGGCAACGCGATGAAGAACACAGCCATCACGTGCAATGCAAAAGAATTGCATGGCGTGTACGTACAAGCAGGAGAGAATACGCTCATCGATGTCGATATTGACGGTAAGAAAGTCCCTTGCCTCATCCACGCCATCAGCTTCGATCCTGTCACGAGCGCATACGAACACATCGATCTCTACGCCGTAAACATGACGAAGAAAGTTACGACGCACGTTCCGGTCGTGTTCCGAGGCGAGTGTCCGGCCGTGAAGAATCACGGCGGTGTTCTACTGACCGTACACGGTCAACTGGAAGTCACGTGTCTGCCGTCGGATATTCCGGAAAGTTTCATCATCGATCTCACGAAACTGGAAAACTTGCGCGATTCCGTAACCGTCGCAAAGTTGACACTGCCGAAAGGCGTCACAGTAACCGAATCTCCTGAGACGGCCATCGTCATCGTCCAGGAACCACGCAAGGAAGAGGTCATCGAGCCAGTTGTCACAGCTGCTGCCGACGGCGCAGTCGGTGCTGAAGGCGCTGCAGCTCCGGGCGCTGAAGGCGCTGCAGCTCCGGGCGCTGCCCCAGCCGCTGGCGCCAAGCCAGCAGATAAAGCTGCTGCAGGCAAAGATGCCAAGGCTCCGGCCAAGAAATAAGAAACGCGGGTAGAATACCCGCTCCCGATTTCTGATGATTTTAGTGGGAGCAGGCTTTCAGCATTTTTGGTGATTTCACCGGAGCAGGTTCAATTCGGAGCAGGCTTTCAAGCACCGGAGCAGGCTTTCAGCCTGCGTTTGCCGATCAATTTAGGCCACAAGATCCAGACTCTTGCTGAGACGTGCCGCCTTACGAGCTTTCGATCGTCCGCTGTGCAGATCTTTGTACTTGATGATCTGGGCTTCCAGCTTTTCAATGCAACTATCAAGAGCGTCGATCGGCATGTATTTGCGGGACTCAACACGGAGAACTTTCTTCGGAAGCCGAACGGTCACCATCACTTTCACCTGATCCCGATCTTTCTTGGTATCGCGCTTCTCAGCTTCGACGCGGATACTCGAGCCTTCGTCCTTGAGAAAGCGGCAGTACGTCGCAAGTTTTCCGATTTTCTTCGCGAGCAGAATCAATTCTTGATCGTTGTAGCGGACGCCTTTCTCGAAGTGTTCAACATGCATGAGGGAGATGCGGAAAGTGCATGCTTACCCTAGCAGAGCCTGGGGCCAGGGACATCTTCCAAAAAAAGGCATTTTGCGGTATAATATTTAACGAAAATACACTCTATTGCCCCAGCACATATGCCATCCAAGAGTTCTGAGACGCCGGAAGACATATCTCTCGAAATCGAGAGAGGGACAACTGAAACAAAGGATAGGCTGGAGCAGCTCAAACAAGCTTTTGAGAAAGGGCAAGATCAAGCAGTCATTCTGA
>CAZESZ010000068.1:0-5246 GCA_964514855.1 uncultured Candidatus Peribacteria bacterium
CCTCAGCTCCACCATTCGATTCTCCCGCATGCGCGGGATCACTCATGGCAAGCCAAACATCTATTCATTTCGATGAGAAACCGCGATAGGTCGTTTCATTTCTTCTGAGAATCGCTTTCAGCAGTATTCTTTCTCCATCGTCGTAGTACAGAATGCGATAGTTTCCGACGCGAATACGGAAGATGCTATCGAATCCCTTTAACTGCTTTCGGTCGAGTGCCGCGAAATCACGTGCCATCAGTTTCTCGATCGCCGTGAAGATGCGTTCGCGATATGGATGCGGAATTTTGCGAAGCTGCTTTTCAATACTTCCCATGCTTATCGGCGTATTTTTTTTATAATTTTCACGACGTCTTCTACTGGCATACCTGCCTTCTTTCCGTCATTGGTGAAATCTACGACAGTTTCCCAATCCTCTTCAGGAACTTCAGAATCGATCTTCACAATGTAGAACGACGGCTTGGAACGACGGATGACACGAAACGTTTCACCTTTTTCGACGCTATTCGCGATGTCCGAAAGGTGCATTCGTAGTTCTTTGATAGAAATATCTTTTGTCATGATTCTCTTGGGAAAAGTACTTCAAGTGTACACTTGAATGTACGCTACAGCAAGGTCAGGTGAAGTCTGTTATCGCTCAGAACTCCGTCCCCGGTATGCCGGTGCCTGCAGCTTGCCTGTGGGGAAAGAGTCTCAGCAGTGGCGACAGGAAGATATCTAGGGTACCTGTCATGTAGGCGATGCTCCAGAAAAATAGAAGCACCGCGAAGATGACGACGACGTTGTAGATGCCGCCTACTTTCTCCGCCCACAGCGGTTCGCCCAACATATCGCCCACAGACTCGCGGTAGACGATGAGCATGACGGAGCACGCGATGCCGATGAGTCCGAGGACGATGTGCATGCTTACTGCAGGAGCGCGTCGATTTTTCCTGCGACCGTTTCCTTCGACTGCACGCCGATGAACGTGTCCACGACTTCGCCTCCCTTGAAGAGAACGAACGTCGGAATGCTCATGACGTTGTATTGCTGCGATACGTCCGAATTTTCATCGACGTTCATTTTGAAGAACGCGACTTTTCCTTCGTACTTCGCCGTGAGCTCGTCGATAATCGGAAGCATGGCCTTGCACGGACCGCACCATGGAGCCCAAAAATCGACGAGAACTGGAAGAGGTGACTTCAGCACTTTGGCCGAGAATTCTGCATCGGTGATGGGGAGAGCCATGTGGAATGCGGGGAATAATGATAAAACCACTGTGAATATACCAAGTCGCTGTCACTGCGTCACGAAGACTGGCCTTTCGACAGAATTCCTTTCGTGATCTGTTTTCCGATTTCCACGGCCGGTTGGCCATAGATATCGATACGGTAGAGTTTACCGAGGTACACCACTTCCGCCATCAGAAGGAAGAATAATTGTCCAATGTGGTATTCGTCGAGCCGTTGGAGCGAAATTGTCGCATGCGGACGCTTCACTGATGTCAGAGCCTGGCTCGTGCCTTCGTAACATGCATCGAGCAACTGTCCGAACGTCTTGCCTCCGATGTACGCAAACGCATCGGGCAGATGCTTCGGCACTTCCAGCCGCGGTTTATCCAGTTCCCGCAGAAACAGGTGCCAGCTTTTTCGGGGTCCGGCCATCCACTGCTGGAGGAGCGAATGCTGATCTTGGGTACCGATGGCTGCGACTGGAATCGGATTAAAACCGTCGGTTTTCCCCAGGCTCTCGGCCAGCAGCTGCTGTTCCCAACGAGCCATGGACTGCAGTCGGTCACCGTAGGGCATGATGACCCGGAGGGGGTACTGCCGCTTCGTATCCAGGAGGTACTGCACTGTCGCGAGCGACGCTGCGGGATTTCTCGCCATCGTCGTTTCTTGGCAGTACGTATCCATCTCCTTGGCGCCGCGGACGAATTGGCCGATATCCGCCTTCAGGAGGCCGATCGCCAGCAGGCCGACCGGACTGAAGATCGAAAATCTGCCGCCGACATTGGTCGGTATCGGAAGTGTGTGAAGCCGGTTCTGCTTAGCGAAGGCTCGTAGCGGTCCGCTTTCTGGGTCGGTGATGGCGATGACGCGGTTTCCCGGATGCGTCTTCACTGCAGACTTCAGGCGCTCGAAGCACGCGAAGAATGCGGACATCGTTTCCAGTGTCGTGCCAGATTTGCTGACGACGACGATGAGTGTGTTTTTCCAGTCAGTCAGATCGAGGTGCATCTGCAGCGTTGCGGGGTCGACGGTATCGATGACGACGAGCGCTGGCGTTTTTGGCGATTCGAAAATCTCTTGGATGACTTTCGGCCCGAGCCCACTGCCGCCGATGCCGATCCAGACCACGGTTTGGATGTTCTCTGATTTCAGGCTGTCGACGAGGTGCTTCACATCGTTGATCGCATCTTTGTCGTACGGATTCATCGACCAGCCGTGCATGCCTTTTTCCCTCTCGGAAAGCCATTCTTCTGTGTACCGTCGCATCGACGTTCGGACCGCAGCAAATTCGCTGTCCGGAATCCCATGGCTCGGCGTGATGGTCTTTGCGAGCGTGCCTTTGATATCGAGCGTCAACATCGGGGAAGCAGAGAAGTGAAGAAGTGAAAAGTTGAGAAGTGAAAAGTGAAAAGGGAAGAGTGAAAAGTGAAGAAAAAACTGGGACTTACAGTGAACGCAGCGCAGCTGCGACGCGGTCTTCGGTACGCTTGAGGGTAGTGGGAATTTTCTTCAGCGCGTCGAAGACAGAAGTTTGATCGTAGCCCAAACTGACCAGAGCTGCGATGGCGTCTGCGTCGAATGCGGCACGTTTTTCGCCGGGCACAGGTGCGAGAGTCGCCCATTCGGGATGTTTCTCGAACATCGATGTCAGATCTACCAGGAGTTTTTCTGCAGTTTTTCTGCCGACGCCTTTGATGCTCGAGAGGATCCCCGCGTCTGCTTTCTCCGCGGCTTCCGCCAGCATTTCGCGCGGTATGGAGCAGAGTTCCAGCGCGAGTTTCGGGCCGATGCCCGAGAGTCCGAGGAGCGCGATGAAGAAACTTCGGTCGCCTCCTGACCGGAATCCGAACAATTCCAATCGGTCTTCACGCACGAACGTGTACACGATGAGTGTCGTCGTCTCACCGTTTTGGAGCGTCTCCCAGAGCGGGTGTGGGACGGATGCCACATACGAGACTCCTGACACGTCGACTGCGATATGGGGGATATCGAGTTTTCGGACGATGCCTGTCAGTGCATAGATCATCGTCGTGGATTCTATCAAAAAATTCACTGCACACATTCCAAAACTGCAGGTTCCACTGGCGCATTTGTGATTTGGTGTTTGGGATCTGGAATTATCAGCGTATTTGTGGTACACTATCCTGATGTCTTTTGGCTCAAAAACACAGAGAAACCGGTGGATTGCTCTCGGTCTGGCGCTCATGATTCCGCTCTCGGTGTTGGCGGCGTCCAGCGATGAGCAGCTCTCGACTACCAAAGACGAATTCAATCAGCTCTGGCACGCGGCCGCCGAAACCACGAAGAAGCGCGCGACCTTGGAATTGGCCTTGGCGCAATTCGATGGCAAAGTGGCGAATGCTCGGAAAGACCTGCAGACAGCCTCTGAGAGGCGCAGGGTGATCCGCGAACACATCGCTGAGCATCGTCGTTTCATGGAGGCGCTTCAGGGGCAGTTGCAGGCCGTGGAAGCTGCGAAAGCATTCTACGATTCCGTCGCATTCGGTCAGCGCGACAACTTCGTACAATTTCTACGCTACATGACGAGTAAAAATATCGCGCTCCATGAATCCGGTCCTGCCGCCGGTGGACCGCTCATGAAGAGCGTTCTCCGCGGATCGTTGGGTGAGAGTATCGATAGGCAGCTTGCATTCGATGCAGTCGTGAAAGCCCGTGCGCAGTTCCTGGGACAAGTGCGCGTCCTCGTCGGTGAGTCCGACGTGGTACAGAAGCGTCTGCAGGAGGTGGCGCAGGAGTACGACGCCGAGCTCAAGATTCTGGAGAAAGAGCAAGGCGCTATCGCGACCATCGTCGAATCGACGTCGAAGTTCATCGATAATAGTTGGAAGGAGAAGAAGCTTACCGAAGAGGAATTGCAGAACGTGGCGCGCGAAGTGAGCGAGGCCAATGCGCGGATTGCGGCCCTGCAGGCGAGTCTCGTACAGATCAATGCCGATCTGAAAGAGGCGAAACTTTCCACGCTGCATGCCGCAATCGCTCCGCTGAAGGCCCAGGTGAAAGAGCGTACCGACCAACGTGATGTGCTCACACGCAAAGTGACGGCGATGAGTCTCATTGAGGCTGCCGCCGAGAAAGCTTTTCAGGCTGCCGTCGCGGCCAAAGATACGGACAAGAAGCTCTACAAGAAAGTCGAAGAGAAAAAACTGCAGCGGGCGAACATGTCCATTGAACTTGCGGCACTGATTTCCTCGCAGACTGATACGAACGATGGAACGCTTGCATCAAAAATTTCCGAAGCACAAGCTGCGATCACCTTCATCGATGAGACTCTCACATACATGCATGATGGTGTGCCTGCCGATCTGGCCGAAGCGTACATTGCGGCCAAGCATCGCGCCGATGCAGCGGCAGCTGAAAGGTCTCTTCTGGCATCCAAGATCGTCGATCTCGATGCACAGATCGCGACTCTGGGTGCGCAGATCACGGAGAAGGAATCCGATGCTAAGAAAGCGGCCGAAAAGTACGATCTCGCCGCAGATATGCCGCCTATCTTCGTGTGGCCGGTGACCGGAACAATCACGGCGGGATACCTCGATGTAGAGTACGAGAGTGTGTTCCACGTTCCCCATCGTGCTATCGACATTGCGGTACCGCAGGCGACTCCAGTTCGGTCGATCTCGGATGGCATCGTCTTCGCAGTGAAGGATGGTGGAGCGACGGGGTACAGCTATGTGCTCGTCGGACATCGAAATGGCTACGCATCGCTGTACGGACACGTTTCTCTGTCTCTCGTGAAACCTGGCGACATCGTGAGTGCAGGTCAGATGATTGCTCTCTCCGGCGGAAAACCCGGTACACACGGTGCGGGATTCATGACCACCGGTGCGCACTTGCACATAGAAATTACAAAAGATGGAACACACGTGAATCCGATGAGTGTGCTGTCCGGGCGTTAGGACCGCCTCACTCACCCCCACCCTCTAGCCCCCTCCCCCGAAAGGGGAGGGGGAACATGCTACGAAATCATAAAAACAGTGCATCCCCCCTCGGGGGAGGGACTGAGCCTGCCTGCCG
>CAZESZ010000069.1:0-5236 GCA_964514855.1 uncultured Candidatus Peribacteria bacterium
AGCCGCTCGTTGCTCATGTCCATGCGACAGAGCTGGATCGTACGGAGTTTCATCCGAATCCGTGGATTTTCCAGCGCGAAATTATTGGTCTTCGTAAGGCTGATCATGTCCTCGCTGTGTCGCAGTACACCCGAGGTCTCCTCATGCGTGAGTATGGCATTTCCGGCGACAAGATCACGGTGTTGCACAATGGCACGCATGATACTCACGCGCAGAGGAGACCGGTCGATGCGGCGAACACGCGGCATCCACTCGTCTTGTTCCTCGGCCGTCTCACGGTGCAGAAGGGTGCAACGCACTTCATTGAAGCGGCGCGCAGAGTCGCCGACCAGAGTCCTCAGGCACGCTTCGTCATTGCCGGAGAAGGTTACCTCTTGCCACAGCTCATAGCGCAGGCATGCAGAGTCGGCTTGCAGGACAGGATGATCTTCGCGGGGCGCGTGACGAGCGCAGAAGCAAAGAAGCTCTATGCGAAGGCTGACTGTTTCGTCATGCCGTCGGTGTCCGAGCCGTTCGGTCTCGTCGCACTCGAGGCCATTACGCACGGTGCACCCGTCGTGCTCAGTAAGCAGTCTGGCGCGGCAGAAGTGATCCACAATGCCATGCATGTCGACTTCTGGGATACGGACAAGATGGCCGACTGCATCCTCACCGTGCTCCGTGAAGAGCCGCTCCGTGCCGAGATGCGCGTTCAGACACCTCGCATTCTCAGCAATCTCACATGGGCACGTCAGGGCAAAAAAATACTCTCTGTCTACGACAACCTCATTCGATAACTTTTACCCGCTACCTTCTACCCTCTCGTCATGCATTCACAGCCTACATCTCCCTCCGTTTGCTTCTACTTTCAGGTTCATCAGCCGTTTCGACTGCGCGATCTGCGTATCACGGAAATCGGCCAGGCAGGGAATTACTTCGATGACGAGAAAAATGAGGCTGTGTTCCGTAAAGTTGCTGAGAAGTGTTACCTCCCGACGAATGCATTGCTCCTCACACTCTTGAAGGAGCACAAAGATTTCCGCGTCGCCTTTTCGCTGTCCGGCGTGTTTCTGGATCAGTGCCTTGAATACGGACCTGACGTTCTCGCTTCATTTCAGAAGCTTGCCGCCACGGGTCAGGTCGAATTTTTAGCGGAGACGTACTATCACTCGCTCTCCAGCCTCTTTTCGCTCGAAGAATTCTGTGAACAGGTCGAGAAGCACTCAGCGGCAATCAAGAAATATTTCAAGCTCACGCCGACGACGTTCCGCAATACCGAACTGGTCTACAGCAACGAAATTGCGGAAGTCGTGCGACTCATGGGATTCAAAGCAATTCTCGCTGAAGGTGCGGATCACGTTCTGCTCGGTCGCTCACCGAACGTCGTGTACACACCACCGCGTTTCACACTCTCGCGCGAGTGGCACCGCATCATCGCTCGTCATCGCATGCATGCTGCCCCCATCAAGACGATGCGCACACTGCTCAAAAATTATCAGCTGTCGGATGATATTGCCTTTCGCTTTGGTGCCGCGCATAGATCTGCAATGCCACTGACTGCTGACACGTTTACGCAGTGGATTAAGCATGGACACGGTAGAACCGTCAATCTCTTCATGGATTACGAGACGTTTGGAGAACACCAGTGGGCGGATACGGGCATCTTTCAGTTTCTCGCGGCGTTGCCTGCTGCGTTTCAGTCGCAGGGCATCGTGACGATGACCCCGTCCGCAACGGCGGTGAAGTACGGTCGCGGAAGGCTTCCCGTTCTGGATGCGCATGCGCCTGTCTCGTGGGCGGATACCGAGCGTGATCTCTCGGCATGGCGCGGCAATCATCTCCAGGAGGCGGCACTCGCTGGTATCTATGCGCTGGAGAACGCCGTGAAGAAGCGGAAAGATCCTGTGCTGCTCGATACCTGGCGCAAGCTACAGACCTCGGATCACTTCTATTACCTCTGCACCAAGTATTGGGCCGACGGTGATGTCCATAAGTACTTCAGTCCTTACGAGTCGCCGTACGAAGCGTATAGGAGATACAGCCATGCCCTCGAGGATTTGCGATTGGCGCTGCAAAAAGCTGGGAAGGGAATCAAGAATTATGAATTAAGAAAAAAGAAACGCTGTCCACAACGAAAAGATATCGCCCATACTTCATAATTCTGACTTCGTAATTCTCTCTTATGCCTCGCTCACTCGTCCTCGGCAACGGCACACTCCTCGCCACCTTCGATGAGTTCCTTCAGCTGCGGGATTTCTACTTTCCCTACGTTGGCGAAGAGGATCATACGACGTACGGAAAATTTCACCGGGTAGGTTTCCTAGCGGACGGAAAAGGTTTCTCCTGGACGAATGATGGTACGTGGAAGATCACCCCAGCGTACGCCGAGTCTTCACTCGTCTCGGCATCCATACTGATCTCGGAAAAGTTGCAGCTTGAAATTCTCAGTGAAGATTTCGTGGATCCGGTGAAGAACATTCTGGTGCGGTCATTCAGGATTCGTACGCTGGACGGACAGGAGCGAAAGGTGCAGTGTTTCTTCCACCATGATTTTTATCTGTACGGAGACAAGCAGAAGGACACTGCGTTCTTCGAGCCGCATACCAAAAGTGTTATTCACTACCGCCAGCATCGCTACTTCCTCGTCGGCGGTACGACGTCGGATCCTATCAATTGCATGCCATCTGGCATTCCGGACGAATTCCACCCGCTATCCAGAGACGAGACTCACATTGACCACTGCGGTATCACATCATTCTCCATTGGAAAGTCTCATTATCGTGGGCTGGAAGGAACATGGCGCGATGCCGAAGATGGTGTTCTGGGACGCTATCCCATTGAACAGGGTTCGGTAGATTCAACCGTCGAGATCGACTGTCTGGCGAGGGGTGATCGTGGATCGTGGGTCTACATGTGGGTGTGTGCAGGACAGAAGATTTCCGACGTACACGATCTCCAGCATTTCCTCCTTGAGGAAACTCCGGAGCAAGTGAAGCAATCAGCCAGGAATTTCTGGCGCGCTTGGGTCGGTTCGCACACCGATCCTGGTGATGGAATTCCGAAGACAGTGAGGGATTTGTATACCCGCAGCCTTCTCACCATTCGCACACAGTCTGATAACCACGGCGGTATCCTTGCAGCCAACGACAGCGACATCATGCAGTTTAACCGAGATACGTACACGTACGTTTGGCCACGAGATGGCGCATTTGTGTCGATGGCGCTCACGAGCGCCGGTGAACACGAGATCGTTCGACGTTTCATGGAATTCTGCAAAGATGCACAGACGAAAGAGGGATACCTCTTGCACAAATACAATCCTGATGGATCGGCCGGTAGTTCATGGCATCCGTGGTACCGCGGTCGTCAGTCGCAGTTGCCCATTCAAGGTGACGAGACAGCTTTGCCGCTTGTGGCACTCTGGAAACATTGTGAAAAAACGCAGTCCTTTGAGTTCCTTCATTCGATGTATCAGACCTTCGTGAAAAACGCTGCGGATTTTCTTATTCGCTACACCGAGCCGCAGACCGGTCTTCCTCTCCCCAGTTACGACCTCTGGGAAGAGCATCGAGGTATCTTTACCTATACCACTGCTTGTACGATTGCAGGATTACGAGCTGCTGGGAGCATGAGCGCCGCCCTCGGCCACTATCGTCATGCTGATCGGTACAACGAGGCAGCCGACCGCATGACGGAGGCGATACTCTTTCACCTCTACGATGAGGGCACGAAGTGTTTCATGAAAAAGATCAAACGTGAAGGTGATCAGACGGTGGAACGCGATACCACGCCGGATGCAAGTATCGGCATTCTCTGGCAATTTGGCATCATTCCGGCTGATGATCCACGCGTCGTCAGCACGATTCTGCGCCTTGAAAAATCTCTCACCGTACATTCTCCGGTCGGGGGATGTGCGCGCTACGTGAATGATTACTATCAATCCGTCACCCCTCCGACTGCAGAGGTACCCGGTAATCCCTGGATTATCACGACGCTGTGGTTTGCGCAGTGGCGGATTGCCGTTGCGAAGACGATGGATGATCTCAAAAACCCGCTTGAGACTCTTCTGTGGGTCGTGAAACAGGCATCTCCTGCGGGCATGCTCCCGGAACAGTTGCACCCGATAACCGGCGCACCTCTTTCCGTTTCACCGCTGACGTGGAGTCATGCCGTCTATATCGAAACGGTCTTACTGTACGCAGAAAAGCGGAAAGCATTGCTGTCATCGACATCATGAAGGAACCATCGACAATCCTCGGCATTGACCTCGGTGGCACCAAGACGGCTATCGCGCTTTTCGACAAACGTACCATGCAGCAGAGAGCGCTGAAGGTATTCCCGACAAACGCATCGCGAGGGTTTCCCGCGGTGAAGCAGTCGCTCCTCACGGAGATCGCACTGCTGAGGCGACCGGGCACGATCGCCATCGGACTCGGGGTTCCTGGGTTCATCGATCATACTACCGGCAGAATCGTCACGATGCCCAATATTCCTGGAGCTGAGGGTGTGGAACTTGCGGCATGCATTCAGTACGAAACGCGCCTCCCCATCGTCGTCGAAAATGATGCGCGTTGTTTTGCGTACGCCGAGGCGCTCCTCGGTTCCGGCAGAAATCACGCTGTCGTTCTCGGTGTCACGTTCGGTACGGGGGTTGGTGGCGGTATTGTCATTGATAAAAGGCTCTACCACGGTGCGCATGGATGTGCAGGCGAGATTGGCCACATGCTCCTCAGGCCCGGCAATCCGCCCTACCCGACGCACGACAAGCGAGGCGATGTCGAACAATTCCTCTCCGGTACCGCGATGGGAAAGCGTTGCAAGGCCGCAGAGTCTCCCGAAGAGTACTTGGAAGGTCAGGTCTGCGGATTCATGCAGCCGGAGATTTTCCGTGAAGTCGCGTGGCTCATCGTGAATGCGGCCCACACCATCGATCCGTCGATCATCATCTTCGGTGGCAGCGCTGGTCGTGCGATGAAACCACATCTCACCGCGATCGAAAGAGAGCTGAAAACCTGGATGCTCAAGGACATCAGCGCTCCTCAGCTCGCGATCGGAGAGATCCCCGATGCGGCGGTGAAGGGGGCGGCGCTTCTGGCGAAAGCTCTCTAGGCTGTACGGCGATCATGCATGCCGTTCATGAAGACATTTTTGAGTGCCTCGAATTTGTACGAGAGGAGAACGAGGAGAAGACCGATCACGAGGATCGCGACGCAGCCCCAGAGTCTATCGAAGATGCCGCTGAACTCAGTGTACAGCT
>CAZESZ010000070.1:0-2230 GCA_964514855.1 uncultured Candidatus Peribacteria bacterium
AAATTTTCCGTCTCTATCTTCTCTGTTCCATCATGAAAAGAATTCTTTTCTTTCGAATTATTAAACATATCTTTTACATTTGAACACTGCTGCGAAAGATGGTTTTCAGCTACAATAATGAACGAAGAAATGAATATCAGACATAGACATTTTCACTTTCCACTCTTCACCTTCCACTCGTCTCTATGCACCCGATGATCCAATCAATCGCGCAGGGCATCTCTCGTGGACGCCTCACACCGCAGAACACGCTCATTCCGACCGTCATCGAAAAGACGCAGTTCGGTGAACGCGTGTACGACATCTACTCTCGTCTGCTCGAGGAACGCATCGTCTTCCTCGGCACGCAGATCAATGACGACGTTGCGAACTCCGTCATCGCGCAGCTTCTCTTTTTGGAGAAACAAGACGCCAAAAAAGATGTCATCTTCTATGTAAATTCCCCCGGAGGCCAAGTGACCTCCACGATGGCAATGTACGACACGATGGAACTGATCCTGCCCGATGTTTCGACGGTGTGCCTCGGTATGGCGGCGTCCGGTGGCGCCATCATCCTGATGTCGGGTGCCAAAGGTAAGCGCTTCGCACTGCCGCATTCGGAAATCATGATTCACCAGCCGCTCGGCGGAACCGAAGGCCAAGCAACTGACATCGCCATTCATGCAGAGCACATCATCAAGACGAAGGACCTGCTCAATGAGCTGATCGCCAAGCACTCGGGCCAGAAAGTCGCCAAAGTGAAGGTCGATACCGAGCGTGACAAATTCCTCTCAGCACAGGAGGCGCTCGACTATGGTCTCATCGATGCCATCATCAACAAGAAGAATACGATCGCTGCGTAGAAAGTACGTGCAGACACACTATTCTTCCGTCGTCTCTTCCTGGGGTGGGGCAATATCCGGAAATGGATTGAGCGCCAGATAGAACGCTACGATCCAGACAATAGTCGGGTACGACGCAGCCATCATGTCTGGAAGCGGGACAGCTGTAATGATGTTCTTGAGGATGAGGCCGACCGGAACGGATCCAATCGCTATGCCCCCAGTGAGTGCCGCGACGGAGGGGTACCGCCCGACCACGAGCATGCCGCCACCGAAGATCATGAGAGCGGGCAGTATGAACGCCCAGACGTATCCGAAACTGGAAGCCCACCCAAGGCCATCCGTCACGTTCGCGACGAAAGGTGCAAAATCACGGTATGCACTGGCGCCGATCATCATCATCGCAAGGCCGAGAGGCACGCGCAGGACGAGATTCGACGTCTGTGAGGCGGACTTCCAGTTCATAAAAATGTGGAAAGTTATTTCGTCATACCAGTCGGGCAGCTTCCGCAGCACGACATCTTCTTGATGACCCAGTACAAAATAAGAAGGATCGACGCATTTTGGATGGCAGGCATGAACGAACCTCCTGCAGCGCCGTCACCGATGAGGATAGCAAGGGATGCCCAACCGATGATGCCGGAGAGTGACGCGAGGATACAGGTCTTGCTGACGCACCCGAGTTGCTTTACGGCAAAGAGAGCACCGCCGACGATCATGAGTGCGGGGACGATGTACGCAAGCACGCCAGCCACGGATGCAAGCATCGGTACCGCGGACAGTGCTTCGCTCGACATGCGTGAAAATCCGGCAACATCCTTGTAGTGGTTCACGCCGAACGCGACGAGGATCAAGCCGAAGGCGATACGCGGAAACCATGATGCGTAACCGCACGGACAGTACTTGCCGCCGATGCAGCCAGAGGAACTACAACTCATGAGAGTGGAGGGGAAGAGTAGAGAACGGATGGATTATCTCATGAAGAAAAGTGAATGGAATGGAAAAATGTTACGTCGCAAGTAAATCCTGCGGTTTCACCGCGAGCAGAACTGATGCAGAATGGACACATGTTCACATTGAAGAAAACCTCCACGATCGGACGGCAGGGCATCATCACGACATCGCACGGCGAGATCCCGACGCCGGTCTTCATGCCAGTTGCCACCGCAGGCGCCATGAAGGGCATCACGTTCGATGACCTCCAGACACTCGGAACCGACATTCTTCTGTGTAACACGTACCACCTGCACCTGGCTCCGGGTGAAGAAATGGTGGAGCAGGCCGGAGGTCTGCATGCGTTCATCGGGTGGGACAAGCCGATTCTTACGGACTCGGGTGGGTTTCAAGTCTTCTCGCTGGAAGCGATCAGGAAGATGCACGGCGGCCCCGCACGATATTGAAAGCAAAGA
>CAZESZ010000070.1:2240-5206 GCA_964514855.1 uncultured Candidatus Peribacteria bacterium
CGATCAGGAAGATGTCCGATGACGGCGTAGAGTTTCGCGATCATCGTAGTGGCGCCCTGCGATTCATCGGACCGAGGGAAGCCATGCGCATCCAGCACGCACTCGGAGCGGACATCATCATGTGCTTCGACGAATGTCCTCCGTCCACCGCACCACGAGCAGCACAGATGAAAGCCGTCGAGCGAACACTTCTGTGGGCTAAAATCTGCAAGGAAGAACATCTGAAGTTCTCGAAGAAGAAGCAAAATCCACCGCTCCTTTTCGGCATCGTGCAGGGCGGACTCGAAAAAGACTTGAGGCAGGAATGCGCAAAGGAATTGATGAAGATCGGATTCGACGGATACGCCATCGGAGGACTGGCCGTCGGTGAGACCGAGAAGCAAATGTACGATGTTTTGGACTACGTCTGCCCGCTACTCCCCGCAGACAAACCCCGATATCTGATGGGTGTCGGCGAACGGCATCAGCTGGAAGCTGCGATCTCGAAGGGCATCGATATGTTCGACTGCGTGTCGCCAATGCGTGAAGCGCGACATGGCAATGTCTGGCTCACGGATGGCACGAAGCTGCGCATTCGCAAAGCCGAGAATGCGACAGACTGTACGCCGATCGATGCAGACTCCCCTGCCCCAACCAGCCGTAAACACACGAAGGCGTATCTGCGGCACCTCATGCAGATCGGCGAACGCTATGGCGAAACTCTCGCGTGCCTCCAAAACATGGCAATGATTCTCGGTACCGTGAAAAAGATCCGCGCGTCGATCGACAAGGCAAAATCTCTCTGAATTATTTTCCTACTCCAGTGATCTCGATCTCCGTGAAGTGCTGACGGTGACCGCGGATCACTTTATTGTAACGCTTACGACGCTTGAACTTACGAACGACGATCTTCGCATCTTTGCCGTGTGAAAGAATCTTAGCGGTGACAGAGACTCCAGCGACGTACGGCTTGCCGATCATGGCAGTCGTTCCGTCATCCGACAGGAGAAGGACTTTGTCGAATGTGACGGTATCACCTTCCTTGCCGTCGAGAGATGGGACGTGCATTTTCATGCCCTTTTCGACTTTCTCCTGAAAACCGGCGATGTCAACGATTGCAAACATAGAGCTCGGGGATTTTACCGTTGTGCACGCGAGAGCGCAAGGGAAACATCATTCACCTACGGATTCAGAAATGGCAGTGAGAATGACGGAGTCGAAGACAGTGAGGTATCGGGGAGTGAGAGCGAGGACAGGGCAGCCGACGATAGTGAGGCATTCGGGAGTGAGAGCGAGGACAGGGCAGCCGACGATAGTGAGGCATTCGGGAGTGAGAGCGAGGATGCTGCAGACGTAGAGGAAAGCTGTGGATCAGGAATCGACAAGGATGAGGAAGCTGATCCTGAGGATGCAGAGGACGAAGCAGAAGCGAAAGAAGAGGCTGAGGAAGATGAAAAGGAAGGCGCAGACGATGGGAGCGGATCTGGGGTGTAGTACTCAGACGATGAACTGCCAGTCTCCTGAACGTACGGACCACCGCAGGTAGGATCGAGAACCGGAGAGCACGCCTTGAAGAATGAGCCCTCCTTATAAATCCGATAGCCAGTAATGATTCCTCCGTGCTGATCGGGATCAACAGGTATTGATGCAATGTAATCAGGAGCGAGGAAAGCGAGATCAACTCCCTGAGCGGATTCTGTACACGCTGTCCCCGTAACACTCTGAACGCAAATATCCTTCGCCGTACCGATGGTCCCGGGTAACGCTGGAACAGTCTTACTATCGATAAGGGCCTGCAAGATAGAATTCTCTATTTGCTTCAGATCATGCAAGCGCACGGCATCCTTCGTCTTATTGAACATCTCTGTAGGATTGATCGCAACGATGACAATCGACGACAGAATGCCGATAATGCCGATTGCTATGAGGAGCTCGATGAGCGTGAATCCTGAGTTATGAGTACGCATGGGGTGCGTAGTCTCTACTGAAATTAAGCAAAGTCAAATCATTTACCGCTGAATAGACCCCGGTTTTTCAAACGATATGGAGCATGACCCGAGGTGTGAAGAGTCTGGGTTGAACGGGCGGAGCCCATTCACGGTGAATCAGTGGAGGCAAGGACTGACGCAGGAAACGAACGAAGGAATCGTAATTGAGTGTGAGTGACCGTGTGCCGAGAAACAGCTTGTAGACTTGAAGAAGTGCCACAACCAAGGTGTAGGTAGATTTCTGGATTGCACGGAAGAGATGCGCCGAAAGCACCAGAACCAGCTGAATGAGAGCCACGATGTTCTTTAGTTTCCTGAAGCTCTGCACACGAACTTTCTCCAATCCGAAGCAGACCTTCGCCGATCGAAAGATATTCTCGATACCCAGCGTTTCAGATACATCGTGACGATCTGAGTGTCCGAAAATTCCTCCCAACCCAGATTTGTGAGGAGTCGAAGAGGTTCTTTTTCTTCTTTCAATCGCTTGATCACGAGCACATACACATCTGGATCGACGGTGTTCTTTTTTTCACCCATGAGATGCACAGCATGTCTTCCTTCAGGGAGATTTTTGATCGAACATTGGACCCCTGTGCAAGGTGCCTCAGAATTGTCTCACCTTTGGTGAACAGGCCACGAACCACCTCGGCAATTGCCTTTTGTTGAGGACGAGTCATGCCGTAGGTCACAGTACGAAGACTGTTGTGAATGGCATCTGTAATGTATTTTTCCATGTGAAAAGGGGAATTCTGTAGAAGATCTGCGTCTACTACTGTATTCCTCCTTTTCCTTGTGTTTTAGCCTCAATCAACCTGCTGTCCCGTAAAAAAACTGGGGTCTATTCAGTCTTTTTAATATCCTTTCTAGACCTTGATGAGACAATAGCAGCGTAGATTGCTTGGGTAGTACATTCAATTTCTTCTTGCATTGTCACTTTATAACCAGCTTTAGTTTTAGTATTAACTCCTAGAATACTATGTGCTTTTTTAAGCAAAGCTT
>CAZESZ010000071.1:0-2132 GCA_964514855.1 uncultured Candidatus Peribacteria bacterium
AAGCAGGAGATCCTCAATATCTGGGAAATCGTCGATACGTTTTACGCCGCTGTCGGTTTCGGAAAACTGAAAGTACGTCTGTCGCTTCATGATCCGAAAGCTCCCGAGAAATACTTGGGTACGCCCGAGATGTGGAAGCGTGCGGAGTCTTCTCTTCGCGAGATCGCGCGTGAGCGCAATGCCGATTTTTTCGAGTCACCCGGAGAAGCCGCATTCTACGGACCGAAAGTCGATTTCATCACCAAAGATAGTATTGGCCGTGAATGGCAGGTGGCGACGATCCAGCTCGATATCAACATGCCGGAACGCTTCGATCTCTCGTGTATCAATGAAGAAGGCAAAGAGGAGCGCATCGTTATGATCCACGCTGCAATCATGGGTTCACTCGAGCGCTTCCTCAGCATTTACATCGAGCACACCGCAGGACTTTTCCCGCTCTGGATGGCACCGACGCAGGTTGGTCTTGTGCCAGTTGCGGACACGCACGAAGAGTTTGCCCGAGTGCTCGAGACAGATCTGCAGAAGAGGGGAGTGCGTACGCAGTTCTTCTCACACGAAGAGTCTCTCGGTAAGCGCATCCGCGACGGCGAGAAGCAGAAGATTCCGTATCTGCTCGTCATGGGCGACAAAGAGATCGAAGCGAAGTCCGTCACGGTCCGCAATGTGAAGACGAAGAAGCAGGTGACGGTGACGATCGATGAGTTTATGAAGAAAACGATTGCTGATATTCAGGCGAGAAAACTTGAACTGTCGATTGGGTAACTTCTTCACGCGGGCAGAATGCCCGCTCCAGTAAGCTTGAATGCCCGCTTCTGTTCGTATAGTTATACCAAGAAAAATCGGAGCAGGTTTTCAACATCGGAGCAGGTATTCTACCTGCGTTGATCTATGGGGAGTTCGGAATATTCCCTATACTGTCTCTGTTATGTTCGAAGCATTCCAATTCGGGCCAGTCACGATTTGGCTCCGGCTTTCATTCCTTCTCATCGGAACCTGGCTTTCGGCCGAGTTTCTTTTTCGTCTCGCGGCATCGGCAAACCTCAGTTTGCAGAGTCTCAAGGACGATGCGAAGTGGCATCTTCTCGCATTCGTTCTCGGTGGACGCATCCTTGCAGTTATCGGTCAGTATCAGACGTATACGAAAGATTTGCTCAGGATCTTCATCGTCTGGGATGGTAGTTTCAGCTTCCTGGGCGGTGCCATTGGCGTTGCACTCGTGCTCTTCTGGTCGTCGAGAAACCAACGCGTGACGTTTCTCCAGTGGTTGGACGTTCTGCTTCCTGCGACGACGTTTGGCCTCGCCTTCGATTGGTTCGGCATGTTCTTGTCAGCGCAGTCGTACGGCAAGCCGACCAACGTGCCGTGGGGAGTAGTGATGGACACTATCAGCGTTCGGTACACCGTTCCCATCCATCCGGTACAACTGTATTACGCCTTGTTCTACATCGTTCTGACCTTTGCCCTCCTTCTCATTCGTCGCTACTCGAAGCGCGCCGGAGCAGAGACGCTCCTCGGTATCATCATGGCATCAGTCGCCGTGTTCTTCTTCGAATTTCTCCGTGGTGATTTCAGTATTCCGGTCTTCGCCAAACTTACGGACTTCATCTTCCTCGGATGTCTGTTCGGCAGCCTCGGTGTGCTTGCCCTCATCGAGCACAAGCTCTCCGAGAAAGTGAACGCGATGTACGGCGGAGCGGTCGCGGTGCTCACGTTCGCGTACGTTCTCAGTAGATCCTGGCTCGAGTTACCGCAGTATCAGCTCAGATTCAGTCAGGTGTTGTCAATTCTTGCGCTCCTCGCGACCGTCGTCTACGTTGTTGTCCATCGTCGGAAGTATCCGCACCTCTAGTTTTTTACCCCCAGTACGTGGACTTTCTTTCACCCATGCTCGAGAGTGTTTCAGCATTTCTTTCTGCTGATCCTACAGTGCTTGTCGTCCAGCTTCTGATGGCGAGCTGCGCCTTCCTCGTGGTCTTTTTGGTTCTCTTCACGACGCGTGACATTCTACTGCGGACGCATTCTTTCCTGATGCAGGCATTCTGTATTCTGCTCACGGCAGTCCTTCCGATTGTCGGATTTTTTCTCTATGTACTCATTCGTCCGTCTCGGACCATCGCCGAGCGTGCGATGCA
>CAZESZ010000071.1:2232-5179 GCA_964514855.1 uncultured Candidatus Peribacteria bacterium
ACGAAAAATCTTAGTAGGAGCTGGAGCTCAGCATCCTTTTGGTTCGGCATCGTCGGTGCCGTCCTCGTTCTTAGCAGGGTGGAAGATATCCAGTTTCTCTCGATGCGCGTGATGTGGATCCTGTGGTTTCTGTGCCTCGTTCTCTACGTCTTCTTTCAGTTCATTCAGTTCCGCCGCAGACATTACACCGTGATGCAACGAACGCAGGTCATCGATGAACGGGATAAGTATTTGCCGAAAAGCAGGTAGTCGCCGCTTTGTCGCGGTTATGCTGGGGGGCATTGTCCGTCGTTTCTTCATAGTTGACACAAGGCTCCTTCTACTGGAGAATCTCCGTTCCTGTGCCCCTAAAGCATTCTACAGAGACGGCATATATGGTTCTCCTCGGCCTCGTGATTTGTATCGCGGGGTTCCTGGCTGCATTGCTCCCCCCCATGGCGGAGGGCGGCACGACGTACTGGGCCATTCTCCTTACGCTCTCGATCCTGTATCCGTTGGTGCTCTCTGGCACGTTTCGGCGCAATCGTGCTGATTACGAATTTCGTGCGCTGCACTGGTTCCCGGCTGGAATCTTTATTCTTTGGTTCATTCTGGAGCTCATCGGGCCGCGCGTTGAGCTGATCCATATCTTTACCCTCGGATTCTTCTTCCTGTGGTCACTGCCGCTTGTGGCGCTCGGTATCGCGTTCATCATCATCTTTGCGGTTCATGTTCTGCGCCGCAGTCGACTCAGAACCACGATCCTCTCGATCCTCCTTGCCCTCTTCACCATTGGTGCACTGTACGCGGAGGGCACGAGGGCAAATTATCGACTCCAGGCGACGGTCTTCCCGAAGAACGTTGCCGCCTTTGCAGTCGTCTCAGACGCTTTTGATCACCTGCGTGCGTCGCTTGGTTTCCGGAGTGGTTCCTCAGGCATTCTCGTCGCAGTCAGCGATTCGAGCTCTGCATCGTCTACACCAAGCAGCTCATTTTCTCCAAGCTCGGTCAGATCATCTTCTCGTATCACATTCAGCTCATCGGCTAACGCATCCGCTACCCTTCCTCCGGTCATCGCACAGCGTAAGCCCGGTCACCTGACGCAATCCGGTCCTGAAGCAGTTGCACTTCTCGGTGCGACACTCCTTGCCGGTTATTTTGGACTCCTTCATGCACGAGCGAGGAAAAGAGTGTAGTCTGCGCCTCTTATGAAGCGGGCAATTTTTATCGCAGGAGTTGTCATCGCAGTAGTTTTTTTCGTGGCAGCACTTCCGCGTGTGATGTCATACATCGAACGCCAACGTACTATCACGGAACAGAAGAACGTCGCTTTGCCACCAGCCGAGACACTGAAGCATTCGTCATCCTCGCGTCAGTTCGTAGCATCCTCGAAGGTTGCAAACAGCGTATCCGCTCCGGAACCTTCCGGCGAGATTCGAGACGCAGTGAACTGGGATGTGCCATTTACGTCACAAGCACCACTCGCCAACTGGGACGAACTGCATGAGGAAGCCTGCGAAGAGGCGAGCGTACTTATGGTTTTGCGCTATTTTCAGGAGAAGCCGATCGGTTCACCGGAAGAAGCGAATCGCGATATTGAGGAATTAGTGGCTACCAATACGTCGCTCGGATTTCCGGTCGATGACACAGCGGCTGAGATCGTGGCACTGCTCCAACACCTCGACTCATCGCTCACTGCGACACTCCTGAAGAATCCGACCGCAGATGACCTCAAGAAAGTTCTCTCTGAGGGAAAGCTCGTCATCGTTCCGGCTGCAGGGCAGCAGCTTGGGAATCCGTACTTCACCGCACCCGGCCCTGTGTACCACATGCTCGTTCTTCGCGGATACACGGCTAATGGCTATGTCATTACCAATGATCCAGGCACGAAGCGAGGTAATGCCTACGCATATCGGTGGGACACATTGCTATCAGCGATTCACGACTGGAATGGGGGAGACGTCGAGAATGGTGCGAGAGTCGTCGTGGTGGTAGAAAAAAGCTAAGAACGAAAAGTGAAAAATACGAATGAAATAGGGGTGGAAAGTATGACTGCCTTAGCCTAAGGTAGGTTTGAAGCTTTTGTTTTTCACTTTTATTTTTTCATTGCTTATGTCCACCATCTCTTCTCTCCACGCTCGTCAGATTCTCGATTCTCGCGGAAACCCCACGCTCGAGGCGGATTGCGTTCTTGCAGATGGCTCATTCGGACGTGCTGCCGTTCCCTCCGGTGCCTCCACGGGTACCCACGAGGCGATCGAGCTCCGCGACGGGGTCAAGGCGGTGTACCTCGGAAAATCCGTCCTCAAGGCCGTCGGTAACGTGAACGACCCCATCGCCAAGGCGTTGAAAGGAATGGATGTCTCCAATCAGCGTGCAATCGATACGGTGATGCTCGATCTCGACGGCACTCCGAATAAGTCCAAGCTCGGTGCTAACGCCATTCTTGGCGTTTCGCTCGCGGTTGCTCGGGCCCGCGCCGTTTCCGAGAAGCAGTCCCTCTGGAGGTCGCTTGCCGCACAGTTCGGCGTGAAGTCCCCGACGAAGCTGCCCATACCGATGATGAACGTCATCAACGGCGGAGCGCACGCGGATTCCGGACTCAGTTTCCAGGAGTGCATGATCGTCCCGACGGATTTTCCCTCGTTCTCCGAGGCGCTCCGTGCCGGCTCCGAGATTTTCCACACGCTCAAGGGCATCCTGAAGAAGCTCGGACATGTCACGGCCGTGGGTGACGAGGGAGGTTTCGCCCCTCACGTGAAGGATTCCAACGAGGCGCTCACCGTACTCATGCAGGCCATTGAGCAGGCGGGATACAAGGGCAAGGTGCAGCTTGCGCTCGATTGCGCCGCATCCGAGTACTACAAGAACGGCGTTTACACCGTGGACGGCAAGCAGATGACTTCCGCGGAGCTCGTCGATTTCTACGGCAGCCTCATCGCCAAGTTCCCGATCGTCAGCATCGAGG
>CAZESZ010000072.1:0-5177 GCA_964514855.1 uncultured Candidatus Peribacteria bacterium
TGAACTCGGGCGTGTGTACGCCAAGCAGGACTAATGCCCCCGTGTCTTTATATCTATCCCAGTAACCCTGAACTTGCGGAAGTGTGCGAATGCAATTGATGCAGCTGTACGTCCAAAAATCGACGAGAACGACTTTGCCTTTCAGGCTCGCGAGCGTGAAAGGCTCTGCATCCTGCCTGCCGGCAGGCAGGTTATGCCATGGGCCAAGGCCTGTGAATTCGGGTGCACGAATGATGGACGGACGTGTGGGAAGCGTCATGACAGAAGAGGAAGAAAGCGTGCCAGAACCAGAGAGAGACGACGGTGTATCAGTCGGAAACAGCGCCTGTTCGAGACGAGTTCCAATACTGCCGAGCATTGTCTGTTCATCGATCCACACCTGCAACTTCTGGAGAAGATTCAGATGCAGCGCAATAGCCGTCAGGATCAGCAGAATGCCAGCAGTGGCTTTGACGAGACCGGTGTAGCGATTCAAAGATTTCACCGATCGAACTGCATATTGTCCTCCATATCCGACGAGGAGTAGCGGTACGGCTGTTCCGATGGCGTATGCAAAAAGCGCCGCAAGCGCCATCAGTCCTGGCTGCTCGCGAACGAGAGCAAGTGCGAACCCAAGAGCAGGACCCGCGCATGGAACCCACACGAGGCCGAGCGTGAGACCGACGACGAATGCTGTCAAAAGCGAATCTCTGCCAAACTCTTCGCGTGCGAGCGTCTGGGTACCAACGCCAAAACGCTGAATACGAGCAGCTATGTTTGCTGCAATCTCGAGTGCGATGACACCCGCCATGATGGCGAGAACGACAGCAATGACACTTTTGTCGAGAAAAAAGAATCCGCCAGAGACCGCGCCCGCAAGCCGGATGATGCGCCAGCGCGACAGAAAACAAACACCGAACAGAAGTAAAATATCGTACGTTGCGATGCGAATGTAATCAGAAAATTCGACAAATTGATCGAGAACGGTGAGAAGAATAAACGTGAAGAACACGAAGCTGATGACCATCCCGAGCACGGTCAGAAGTGGCCGAAAACGGCTTCTACCCGCGATGCTGACACCCACAACGACCGGCACGAGCGGCAGAATGCACGGCAGAAAAATCGTGACCATGCCAGCGAGAAACAGTGTGAGATAGAGAGTCATGGTTTCTTGGGTGCCGGGATATTGCCGCGGAGGATGATCCGAATTTCCTCAGCGGAGGGGTGCACAAAACTCGCAACCCGCTGCCCAGATGCATCGAGCAAGACGAGGGTGTCTTCGACGAGAACGCCATACTTGATACGTGCACCGGTAGCGGTCGGGTATTCGAGACGATACGTACTGACGACAGCGCTGCCGCTTCCGTACATGCTCTGTATCGCTCTCTCGCTACGGAGAGAGAAAGGATCTGATGCTTTGAAGAAAAAGAGCACCGAGCTCTTGCCTCGCCCGATGAGACGATCCGAATACTGTGCGTAGATAACACCGCCTTGGTTCGGATTCGATGACGCAACGGAGGCCTGAGAGTGCACAGGAACACTGTCGACCGTTCCGGAAGGCTCTCCGCATGCGGAAAGAAGAAGAGCAAAACCAAGGAGAGCAACGCACGTCTTCATCGGCGGGATGATACCACATCGCGCACCAGGGGATGCGGCCGCTCAAGACATGAACCATCGCACCGCACACGCGCAGTGCATCTGGCCCTTCCGTGAGCGACGAGTAGGTGCGAAATCTGGGCCCAGTGTTTGCGGGGGAATTTTTTCATCAAATCTCTCTCGATGGACGCCTGCGTTTTCTTTCGGGTCAGCCCGAGTCTGGAACCGACCCGCATGACATGCGTATCGACTGGAATGCCCTCCTGAATGCCGTACACGGTCGAAAGAACGACGGATGCGGTCTTGCGTCCGACGCCGCGCAGCGTCAGCATCTCTTTCATCGTACGAGGAACCTGTCCGCCGAAATCTTCGAGAAGCGTGCGACATGTCGCCTGGATCGCCTTCGCTTTCATCCGAAACGTACCGCACGAATGCACATCACGCTCCAGTTCCTTCTGATTCACGGCGAGGTAATCTTCTGGAGTTGTATATTTTTTGAAGAGCGTTTTCGTCACGATATTCACACGCTTATCCGTACACTGTGCGGAAAGAATCGTCGCAACCAAGAGCTCGAGCGGCGTCGTCCAATCCAGAGTACACGCAGCATCCGGATAGAGTACGGAGAGGCGTGTAAAAATGTCCGCTGGTGAGAGTTTCTTCTGCACGAAAGAATCATACCCAAAGCGCAATCAAACTTGTCTTGAAACTGACGGTATCCGGTGTAGTCTCGCCTCCTCATGGCTCCCCTCCCCCCGCTCACCGTCTTCGACGTTGAGACGACAGGCCTGGACCCGACGAAGGGCCACAGGATCATCGAAATCGCCGGCATACGCATCGACGATGGGATGGTGGATGAGACGAAGAGCTTCGTCTCGCTCGTGAATCCCGAGCGACCGATCCCATGGGAAGCGAAGCAGGTGAATAAAATCAGTGATGACGACGTGCGCATGGCACCGGGCATCGAGGAAGTGTTGCCGAAATTCCTCGGATTCGCCGAGGGGTCCATCCTCGTCGCGCACAATGCAGCATTCGACATGGGCTTTCTGGCGCGTGAGAAAGAGCTGTGCTGGGGATATCTGGATCTACCGGAGTGCCTCTGCACGATGCGCCTGAGCCGTACGCTGTTCTCGCGCGAGTACGGCCACAGCCTGGATGCCGTGGCGCGCAGGCTGAATCTCGCATTGCCCGCTTCCCGCCACCGAGCGCTGCCGGATGTCATCCTCACCGCGCACGCACTCCTGAAAATGATCGACCTCGGAGGCATCACGAATATCGAGGATCTGCAGAGCATCGCATCGCTCGGAGTCGCTGCGTGATGCGAGGGAATGGCAGAACGACTGGAAAGCGCTACAATCTGAGCAGAATGCCAGTACTGCCCATCGTCATCGGCGAAAAGACTCCCATTCTCCGCGCCAAAACCGTGCCGGTGAAGAAGATAACGAAGCAGATTAAAAAACTCCTTACCGACATGAAAGAAACCGTCGTCGTCGCCAAGGGCGCAGGGCTCGCAGCACCGCAAGTAGGACGGAGCGAGAGGCTTTGCATCGCGATGATCGGAAAAACGATGACGCCACTCATCAATCCAATCATCACCTGGAAATCTGACACGACAGCGATAGCGGAAGAAGGCTGCCTGAGTCTGCCGGATCTCTGGCTCAATGTTTCGCGTTCGACGGATATCATCGTGGAATTCGAGACCGAGGCAGGGAAGAAGCGTGAGCTGAAGCTCTCGGGATTCGACGCTCGCGTCGTGCAGCATGAAACAGACCATCTCGATGGAATCCTCATTACGGACCACCGGGAGCGCAGGATTCTGTAGTACAATCCCCGCATGGACGCATCGTCACTGGAAGTCATCATTGGCTTGGAGGTCCACGCACAGATGAACACGAAGACCAAGATGTTCTGCGCCTGCGACAATGACGCGTGGGGCAAGGCCCCGAATACGACAGTCTGTCCGGTATGCATGGGCCACCCCGGCACGCTGCCAGTACCGAACAAAACTGTGATCGAGAAAGCCGTACGCTCATCGAAAGCGCTGCAATGTACCGTCAATCCACGCAGCCACTTCGATCGAAAAAACTATTTTTACCCTGATCTTCCGTGCGGGTATCAGATTTCCCAGTACAAATTCCCACTTGCCTCACACGGCATCGTGAAATTTTCCATCACGGACCCGATGACGAATATCAGTGAGCCATCCGAGTGCCGCATCCACCGGCTGCACATCGAGAATGACGCCGGAAAGCTGACACACACGGCAAGCTCTACGCTCTGCGATTACAACCGTGCAGGAACGCCGCTCATGGAAATCGTCACGGAACCAGATCTTCGGTCACCACGCGCAGCAGCGTCGTTTGCAGAGGAACTACGTCGCATTCTCATCAACGCTGGCACGACAGAAGCGGACATGTTTAAAGGCATGATGCGTTTCGATGCATCGATCTCGCTGCGACCAAAGGGTGAGAAAAAACTCTACCCACGCGTTGAGATCAAGAATTTGAACTCATTTAAATCCCTTGAGAAAGCCCTAAAGTACCAAGAGCGCGTGCTTCGAAAACTCTGGGAGGAAGGCAAAGCGCCGACCGGAGAAGTGACCGTCGGATGGATCGACGATGAAGAGAAAACGCAGATGCTTAGAGACAAAGAATCCGCAGCGGATTATCGCTACTTCCCAGAACCGGACATTCCCCCGCTCGAGCTCAGTGAGGCGTTCATCGCATCGGTCACGTCTGCGATGCAGAAACTGCCGTCCGAAATGAAGCAGCAGTACGTCGCGGCAGGGCTGACACAAGCCGAGGCTACGATGCTCGTGGATTCAGAGCCGCTCCGCACGCGGTTCGATGCAGTGCAGGAATCTCTGGGCGACGCGAAGCGTGCATCGTCGATCGTCCTGACGCAGTTACCGGGATTCCTGACGAAACACGGAAAAAATCTCGCTGATGCACCCAGTGCGGAAGCGCTCACAGCACTGGCACAAGCGATGAAATCGGGAAAAATTTCGACGAATGCAGGAAAAGACGTCTTAGAAAAGATGATCATCACTGGAACATCTGCTGCCAAGATCATCGAAGCCGAGGGCATGGGCCAGGTAACGGACGACACGCTCCTCACGACCATCATCACGGAAGCGATCACCGCGAATCCGAAGGCCGTGCAGAACTACAAAGACGGCAAGAAAGCTGCTCTGGGAGCCATCGTCGGAGCCGTCATGAAGCAGACCAAGGGCCAGGCGGATGCCGCGAAAGTGAACGCTCTGCTCCTGAAACTTCTGGCGTAGGCTACTTACTCGCTCGCTCTACGTACTCCTGACTCTCGGTATTCACTTTGATTTTGTCGCCTTCTTTGATGAACAGCGGAACGTTGATGGTCGCACCGCTCGAGAGCTTCGCAGGCTTGTCACCACCCTGCGCGGTGTCACCGCGTAGTCCGGGCATCGTCTCCGTGACTTCCAGAACGACTGTCACCGGCAACTTGATGCCGATCGGCTTGTCCTCGTACATGAGCGCGTCGACTTCCATACCGTCTACGAGGAACATGACGCCGTCGCCGACGGTTTCATCTGGGAGATCGAACTGATCGTACGTCTGCAAGTCCATGAA
>CAZESZ010000073.1:0-5119 GCA_964514855.1 uncultured Candidatus Peribacteria bacterium
CCTCACGGATGTGGAGGTTCGAGTCCTCTTCTGGGCACCAATAGGTATGTTTACCATTTATGTGTTGAGCAGCAGGCAACAGAAATATCTCTATGTTGGGATGACCAATAATCTTGAGAGGCGTTACGAACAACATCAGGAAGGCATGGAAAGGACGACAAAGCCATATAGGCCATTTACGATTATTCACACAGAGTCATTTGTCGATCGTAGGGAAGCACGCTTGCGAGAAAAGTATTTGAAATCAGGAAGTGGAAAGGAGTGGCTGAAGAAAAAATACCAGCCTTATGGAATGGCAGACCTGCCTGCCGGCAGGCAGGCGCGCTAGCTTCAGGAGCTAGTATCCTCACGGATGTGGAGGTTCGAGTCCTCTTCTGGGCACCATAGTCTCATGAACGGCATCGTTAGCTCATCGAGAGGATCTACTTCTTCTTCGCGTCCTCCCAGAGCCCAATGATATTGCCGTCAGGATCAGCGACGTAGCAGTAGTATCCCATTCCCATGATATCGACCTTTGGCTGTACGACTTTTCCTCCAGCATTCGTGATCTTTGCGACTCGATCATCGATCGAATCCACATTCACGGCAAACGTCGGGGTTTTGATCGTGGCGTTTCTCATTTGGATCATGCCATTGATCGCACCCGGTTCTTTCGGCACGCGCGTTTTTTCATCGATCGGCGTTGTATGAACACCGATGTGCATGGATCCGTCCGGCATCGTCCAGTCCTGGAGCGTCCATCCGAAGATCGGACCGTAGAAACTGCGGGCTTTCTCGAGATTCGTGACTGGAATTTCGAAGTGAACGACTTTGTCCATAGGGAGGAAGAGAAGAAGTGAAAAAAGAAAAGAGAAAAGTGAGTGCGGGTTGCTACCCGCGAGAATAGTGCGGGTTGCTACCCGCGTATGTCCGGGATGAATGTCATCGACAGAGAGTTGACGCAGTGCCTCGTGTCCTTAGGCGTGAAGCCCTCACCGGTGAACACATGGCCCAAATGTCCATCGCAGTTCGCGCAGCGAATTTCGGTGCGCCTGCCATCAGAGTCTGGAATCTTCTTCACGGCACCCGAGATTTCTTGGTCGAAACTCGGCCAGCCACAACCGGAATGAAATTTGGCATCAGACGTATACAGTTTCGCATTGCAGCGTCGACATGCGTACGTGCCCTTGCGAAATTCGTTATCGTACTGGCCCGAAAATGGCGCTTCGGTACCAGCGTCTTCGATGACGTGCTTCTCCTCCGCCGTCAGATCATTCCAGGTGTTCATGCACGCATTCTGAGGGCATGCTCAGCGGAATGCCAGCATCATGGATTTCTTGTGCCTCTTCACGGTGAAACCGTTGTTCTCCAGATGCTTCTGCAGCGCATCGCCATTGTGCGTGCTGTCCTGTGAGAAGTGGTGGTACTCCATGCCGATCATGCGAATCCGTGCGAAGTACTCCGGAGGAAGTGTGTAGAGCGCTTCGTACTCCGCGCCTTCACAGTCGATCTTCAGATAGTCGCAGACATCGATAGTGTGACGATCAAAAATATCTTTCAGCGAAATCGTCTCGATGGTGATCGGCACGCCGCCGTCCTGATTTCGGTACACAGAGTTTCCACCGCGGTCGCCTGCGAATGTGTAGAGCGTAATCGGTTGGCCATTTCCGAGGCCCATATTATGGAGTGTGATTCGTGGAAGGAGATTATTGTTGGCGACGTTGGCCGTGAGAACGACGAAGTTTCCCGGCTCGGGCTCGAGCGTCACGATACTTGCATACGGTGCTTTTGCCGCTGCAAATAACGTAAACGTTCCAATGTGTCCTCCGATATCGACGATGTTTTTCGCATGGTTCCAGTCGAACGGAATCCCGAATGCATTCGGGTCGTAACTTCTATCGAACCACACTTCATTGAGCGCCGATCCGTCGATGCGATACGGACGCGTCGTGATCGTGAGGCCATTCCAGAGGTGATACCGGACGCTCTTCTTGAGAAGTCCGAAACGATTGAAAAAATACACTGGCCAGTTCATGACCGTGAGAACGAGGTGAGCGAAGAGTGTGAGGTATGTGCGAAACAAAGTAGAGAAGGGGAGCAGGGGGAGTCTCGAGGATTCTACTCCGTCGAGGCTTGAAAATCCTTCTCGTTTTGGCGCCTCGCGGTCTCGGGTACCATAGGCGCATGCAGAGCATGAACGTGATGCTGAAACGGCTGGTCCTAGGATTTCTGTTCGCGAGCATTCTGTGGAAAGGGGGCAAGGGACTGGATGCTGTGTGGGCTTTGGCTCTCCTCGCAGCTGTCCTCACGATGATGTCTCCGACTTCGCTCAGCAAAGCAACGGCGAAATCTTTCCTGATGCTGCTCATCGGACTTCTTCTGTGGACCTTTGCAAGCTTCGTGACATCGACGACGCTGAACTACGGTTATGATGAAGTGTTGCAGGCGGTGTCACTGACGCTCCTGCTTCTGTGGGCCGCTTCGGCTCGCCAAGAAGACGGTTGCGTCACGCGGCAATTTGCAGAGACAGTGTCATTCGCGGGACTGATCGCGTGCGGTATTGGCCTCGCCGTGTATATCTTGCAGCCGGTGAGCCGCTATGTCGGTACGTTTTTTGATCATCGCTTTCACACGGATTACTGGCCGAATGCGTGGGCGGAATTTCTACTTTTCATGTGGCCGATCCTTCTGTTCGTTCTGTTCACGAGAAACGAGAAAAAACTGCCAGCGATATTCAGGCGTGATTGGGTGAAGGGCGTGATACTCGGAAGCGTCCTTGCGTGCTTGCTCCTCAGTTACTCGCGCGGGGGCTTCATTGCGTTATCGGGGCAAATCGTTCTTCTCTTTCTTCTCGTAGTAATCTTTCATCGCAGAGCTCTCGGGTGGAAGCGCGTGCCACTCACACTGCTCATGACAGTCGTGACGTCGGTTATTCTTTTTTCAGGCATCAATGCCGTTCGTGACAGATTTCACGATGTGCAGTCTGTGGTTCGCAAGGCGACATTTACCTCGGATGAAGGAACATCGTCGGTTTTCGAGCGTCAAGCGTTTTGGCGTCAGGCGACCATGCTTGCTTCTGTGAAGCCGCTTCTCGGCTGGGGTCCGTATTCGTTTCGGTTCGTGCAGCCGCACGTCCAGGATGGAGTTCTGCAGACATCGGATCATCCTCACAACGTCTTTCTGAAATACGCCTCCGAGCGCGGCATTCCGGCGGCGGTTCTTTTTCTCTGTATCGTGGCGTGGGCCCTGTGGTCCGGTCTTGTAGCTGCATCACGAAAAGCTACTGAGCTTCCGATTGATCTTTTCCTCGTTGTGTCTGTTGCTGGCGTTCTTGCGCACAATCTCATCGATTACAATCTGCAGTTCGTGGGCATCGCGCTGCCGATGTGGATAGCTTTGGGACTGATGACATCTGTTCCTCAGGTCAAAAAACCTTCTGCTCTTCGTCACCGAATTGAACGGATTGTCGCTATCGCACTTCTCCTTTTTACACTCTTCGAAGGCATGAACCTTGCAATGTCTTCCCGCGCTCGCAGAGCCGAGTCTGATGGCAGTCCGCTCCGAGCACTTCGGTGGTACGCACTCACGGATCGCTCGCTCTTTCCCAGAGACGCATGGCTTGCTCGCGGTGCGATGCTTCTGGCGCTCAATCAATTGCCGCAGGCCGAGGAAGCAGTCGATAGATCTCTCGGATACAACGACGAAGACGGCCGTGCGTGGCGTCTGCTCGGGGATATCTATCTGCGCTGGAACAAGCGCAACGACGCACTGCGCGCGTACGAGAAAGCATACGCCTATGCGAAGTACGATGACATGGGCATCACGCGCGGTCTCATCTATCTCTTGAAAGATCAGGACAGAGAGCAGCTTCTGGCGCGTCGCCACGAGTTCGATCTTCTCCTCAACGAATTCGGTCTCGCCATCGAACAGAATACGCATTTCATCGCGCTCGGCAGAAACGTCGAGGAACTGATTTCACTTTGCGATATTCTTGCCGACGTCTTTCCGGAGGATGCGGATGCGTATCGTCAACTTGCCCGCAGGTCCCAGATTCACGCGCGTGACGAGAGGGCCAAGACGGCGTCCAGGCCGAGAGGATTACTCTGGTGACGTTGTGCGTGTTACAGAAAGACCATTCGATCGTTATGATGTATGATACTGCTCTCTCTTCACTCGTTTCCTATGAATAAATTTCTCCTTCCGCTCATCCTGTGTTTGACGCTCAGTGCCTGTGGTCAGGCTCCTGCCGACGACAAAGTTCTCAAGATCCAAGAGTACACGCAGATTATGAAAACCGGTGGAGAGCTCACTGATCCGGTGCACGGTAAAGAAGTGAAGTTCTTCTACGGTGCGGTGTCGGGGACTGAGGGTACGAATGCCAACGGCCTCGCCTACGTCCGCATCTTCGAGGACGGCGCGTCGTCCGTTACGGTGAACCTCAATATCGAGCTGGCACCAGCCGGTACGAAATACATTGCGTACATACAAAATAGCGGCGGTGATGCGTCACTGAAAATTGGAGAACTGGAAAGCATCGTCGGAGATGTTAGGCACACGGTGAAACTGGTAACCGATCAAGATGCGTCGACCATGCTCTCCGTGAAGATTCGTCGTGAAGGGAGAGGGGAGAGCATTCTCGTTGCCGAAGGCACGATGAAAGCACCGGCTCCAGCCAAATAGGTTTTGACTAACCGATGAGCGCTAAAGTCGGTAATGTCGTGACCATAGCGACCGTGACAATGAGGATGAGAAGCAGGTGTACGACCATCAGCGACTTCACATTCCTGTTTCCGAAGGGGTATGGACGATTCATAAAGATGGAAAAGGAGTTCGCGATTCTAAGGTCAGTCCATGTAAAGTCCAGCAAACATGTATACATTATTTGTTCATATTAAGGCTATATCTTGTAACAGAAGGCCAAATTCTACGTTTCTAGATTAACGAGATTTTTTGAAAAACCAGGCAAATGACATTAGAAAGACACACCTGGAGCAGTCGGACATCTGCATCTATACTCGCTCGCGCATCGGGGCGTAGCTCAGTTGGTAGAGCGCGTGGTTCGGGACCACGAGGCCGAAGGTTCGAGTCCTTTCGCTCCGACCAATGTTGAGAATAATAGGTAGCGCAGTTGGTAGAGCGC
>CAZESZ010000074.1:0-5068 GCA_964514855.1 uncultured Candidatus Peribacteria bacterium
TGGTGGCGGAATGGTATACGCGCGCGACTCAAAATCGCGTTCTCGCAAGGGATTGTGGGTTCAAGTCCCACCCATGGCACCATTCGACTCGCTTCGCTCGCTCATGGTCGTCGCCCTGCGGGGCTCCGGCCATTCTTGTATTAGGCGAGTCGAATGACAGTGAGCGGAGCCGCAGCGGAGTCGAACTGCCCCACATAGACAACATACAAAACAATTTTGCTATCATCAGCCATCATGGCTTGGCATGTCTATATCGCACAGGCTCGGACGGAAAGGTATTACACAGGAATCACTGAGAATCCTCAGCAACGAATTATCGATCATAATCAGGGTCGGGGGGCGAAGTTCTCCAAAGACCAGGGAATGTTGCAGCTCAGATATGTCTCCGATTCATTTATAGACAAGTCCTCGGCTCGACTACGTGAAATGCAAATCAAGGGTTGGACACGAGAGAAGAAAGAGAAGCTGATTCGAGGAGAATGGAAATGATAGACTCGCTCTACAATGAAACCTCCCGCTTTCATCTACACGCATTGCGACGAACTCGATCGTCTGCCGGCTGAGAGTCGCGATAACTGGATCACCGAGTCTGCGCTCATTTGTTCGCTACTAAAGCCCAAGGCTACAGTTCTGCAGGTCGGATGCGCGGATGCGTCGCGGCTCATCGATCTCAAAACCAAGAGGCCCGATGTCAGTTTTCTCGGGATCGATATCGAACAGGATCTGCTGAAGGTTGCCCGGGAGAACATCGCGAAGGCAGATATGCAGCTCGAAACCCGATTATGCGATATCACAGCGGATGAGAAGTGCGCCGCACTCGGGCATTTCGACTACGTTCTGTGTCTCAATAACACGCTCGGATACATTCCGGATGAAGCAGCTGCTCTCCGGAACATGCGGTACTTGGGTTCTCAAACGTTTGTCTCCGTGTATGGGGAGCAGTTCATTGATGAACTTGCGAGACAGTATTTCAAAACGCTCGGGCTTGATGTACGGACGATCGAAGGAAACTGGTTCACGTTTGAAGATTTCATGTCGGTGAAAAGATATTCACGAGAAGAAGTGGAACAGTGGGGCGGGAACATTACGGAAACTCCGCTCGGATACCTGTGCATTCTCTAGATGCTCCATACCAACCTCGACTACCTGCGGCGGATCCTGAACGCCACTCCTGCAGCGCTTCTCCATGAACCTCAGTTTCTGAAAGCGCAGACACTGTTCTTCTCCGTCGTGGAAGGAATGGGAGGGGAGGTGGATTTCGACATTGCCGACATGCGCGAAGTGCATGCAGTCGCTGCGCTCGGGGACGTGAGCGGGCTCAGGGTGCTCGATATCGGCTGCGGATCGACCGAACCGTACGTACTCGGTGACTCGTTTCGAGACCGTTATCCGCCGTTCTTCGCCGAAATGATGACGAGGCTTGGCGCGAAGGTCACAGGGCTCGATACGCGTCCGAATCCGACTGCGCAGTATGATCACCGGATCGTCGATTGCACGAAGCCGGATTGGATCCGTGGTCTCGAGTCGCCCTACGACGTCATTGCGATACTCAGCCTCTTCAACGCCCCGGAAAGTCCCTTCGAAAACGATCCGAAACTCTGTGACCTGCTCCTGGAGCACGCGCGCGATCTGCTGTCTGCAGACGGTTGTCTCATCGCGACGTTGCGGGACGACGCTTTCGGAGCTCACGGGAGAAGTGAAGACCGCATTCGAACAGACATGTCGTCGAAGGGTCTCTTCCTGACACACCTCGACGGGAATTGTGCGTGGTTATCGAGGAGCGGCGGCTCTCCACATGCTGCGACACGCTCATCGGCGCCGTTCCGTACTGGGTCATCTGGACCGCGTGCACGTCGCCTCCGCCCTGACGGGTGAACCCGCGCGGTGGCGGTGGGGTCGGGATTAGGTTTCCGAGGCCTGTGCGATTCCGTTACGAATTTCTTGCATCACACCTCGGACATTCTTCGGGATGAGTCTCATACTCATCGTTTGAGGATCGTAAAAATCTTCAGTGACGACGCGCCCTCCTCGCACGTCTGAAAGCGGCACATCGGTGATACGCCCCTCACGATAGGAGACCATGCGACCGTAATTACCTAGCGCAGCGAGTGTTCCCGCATGAGCACCCAGGCGTGAGGCAAAGACTGCGTCATGTGCTACTGGTTCACCGTTTCGCGCGCTATAACCGACAATTTGTGTCTGAGTGCCCAGTCCGGTCGCCCTCTTTACCATCGCGGCAAGTCTCTCCGCCGCGCCAGCCAGTTTACCGTGGCCGAAGGCGTCCTTCTCTTCGTTTTCATCCTCGCCGAAGTATCCTTCGGAGATCGCAATGACGGCAGCATTCATCGGTTTTCCGCGTGCATCTTTTTCGGCGTAGACGTCACGAATCTTTTGCATCAGGAGCTCTTCCTCGATTGGGAATTCTGGCAGAAGCGTGATGTCAGCTCCACCTGCCTCACCTGCGTTGAGCGTAATCCATCCCGCATTTCGTCCCATCACTTCTACGATAGCAACCCTGCTCATCGATGTGGCATCCGTCCGCATGTCGCGAATCTGGAGCGCTGCGCGATCTACGGCGGATTCGAATCCGAAGGTTCGATCGGTTCCGTAGACGTCATTGTCGATTGTTTTCGGTACACCGATTGCTTTCACCACTCCTGCCTCCTGTAATTCGCGAGCTTGTCCGAGTGTATCGTCTCCTCCGATGGCAATGAGTCCGGTAAGTCCGTAGGCTTGTACTGTCCTAGCCACTTGATCGTACTGATCTGGAGTAATCTTCGTTCGAGAGCTACGCAGCACGGTGCCGCCTGTGCTGATTAAATCGTGAAGTTCACGTCGAGACATGTCAGTGAGTCGTACAACATCTTGACGCTCCTTCAGAAGCCCTTTCCAACCTTCAGGTAATCCCAGTGCTTCATGGCCCTCTTCTTTGAGGGCGCGTGATGCTGTTGAGAGAACGGCATTCAGCCCAGGAGCAATGCCACCTCCCGTGAAGATTCCGACGCGCTGTTTTTCGAGTGTGGGAGTATTCATAGGAGGAAGACTATTGCAGGGCCTTATTTTCCATGCAAGTGTTTGCACACACCTCACTCACTATTCTCTGCATTGAGCGAAAATTGCGCGGTAGGATATGTGCATGCGCGTCGCTTCACTCTCTCCGGCCGTCACCGAGATCCTCTTCGCGCTCGAGCAGCAGAAGAAGATCGTCTGCACCGACACATTCAGCGACTATCCCGATGCTGCACGCGCGATACCGAAACTTCCCGGACACCAGAACATCGATCCCGACGCACTGAAACCCTTCAACCCCGAGCTCGTGTTCACATCGACGCTTGTGCAGGCCCATCTGGCGGAGGAGTTGAAGAAAGCGGGCTTCGCCGTGATTCACCAGGATCCACGGAGCATTGGAGATCTCTACGAAACGATCCGCATGATTGGCGTGTTACTCGATTGCTCTCCGAGGGCACACGCACTCGTTGCGACACTGCAGCAGGGCTTCAACGATACGAAGAGGAAGTCCGGATTGCTCTTCAAGAAACCGCGAGTCTACGTCGAAGAATGGCACCATCCGCCGATGGTCAGCGGCAACTGGGTACCCGAGATCATCAAGCTCGCGGGCGGAATTTCTTTACAAGCGGTAAGCGATAAGCGGGAAATGGGAAGTGATGGAAAAAATCCACCGAGTCGTGAAGTGATGCTTGAAGAAGTTCGTGCATTCGATCCTGATCTCATTGTCCTCAGTATCTGTGGTGCCGGCAGCGTTGCGAACAAAGAACTGCTCACGCAGCGTGCTGGCTGGGCAGATCTGCGCGCGGTCCGCGAGAATCACCTCTTCGTCATCGATGACTCGCTCCTCAACCGTCCGGGACCGAGGCTCACCGAAGGAGTGAAGAGACTCTTTGGGTGGATTTTCCAAGTGCTTCATTCGTGAACACCTGATTCAGGGCTCTCCATCGACCCCTAGTTCACTATCATCGTAGGGACGCCGATAAATGGAGACGCTCCACACCATTCTTCCGATCCCTTCGAGATCTTCTTCATCATCATCATCATCCACGGTGCTGGGTTGTATGACGAGCGCGAGTGGCATAGAGCGTGCAAGGTCAGACAATCGATCGAGGAGTATAGATGTGTTTCCTTCGTCTTGCATAAGTCCGTTTCTATCCGTGACGATCTCCAGTTCGATACCGCGGAGAGGCGAATCCCACTCATCATCGTCACTCGCGTCTCTCGTAAGATCCGTACACCCTTGCAACATTTCATCTTCGTCATCGACGATAACTACCCGATCGCCAATATCCAACTCGTTGAGCGTCTTTTTCATACCTTCTTCCACAACGCTGTGCTGTAGCGACTTTCCACAGTACGTGATTCTATCACTCTTCTCCGCAATGACTGTCAGTTCGTCATCTCTCCACCAGAATGCAACGATACTGAGTTCTGCGAGTTTTGCATGTGTATTTGCGATCGATTTTTTGAGCCAGCGACTGAAGAGTGGCAGCCTCTCTCTTTTCCTACCTTTCTGCAGCTCACTTTCTGTGAGCCACATATCGGGATGTGATGTGTCGAATAACGCATATGCAAGGGTGCTTTCCCCACCGTACTTCTGTACTGCATGGAGCATTAGTTCTGGGTCGGTCGCACTGTTCATATCACTTAAATCCATCGCACTCTCGTTATAGGTAGCCACATTGATCGGTTGTTTGAGGCAGCGAAGCACTGTGTTTTTCACCCCAAAAAGCATCTCATCGATAGAGTCTTTCGGGTCATCGATTGTTAGTGGAATTTGTAGCGTTGAAAGCTTGTTCTTTCCATGTCCAAGCAATCGGACTGAGAGACCGAAGTGGGTATCAATAATCTGAATGCACTTGATTCCGTATTCAGTGCATAATGCACAAATCTGTTCATCCATTCTTAGTGCCACCTCCAGATTCGACGCGATAGAATTCTCTCTTGCCGCAGGACGTTCCTTGTTTTCCATATTATATATCTAATCAATAATAATAATATAATTCAAGTTTTTACTCTCACCTCCCGCTTGGATTGTGCACGAGATGCGTCATCAGGC
>CAZESZ010000075.1:0-4941 GCA_964514855.1 uncultured Candidatus Peribacteria bacterium
CCCGCGCTGCGTACGAAAATCCGATGTGTCTCGGTATCTGCCTGGAGCTGGAGACCAGTCAGTCGGTGATCGTGAAACGACTCCTCGGGGTGATGTAAGACACAAATGAATATCGAAATGCGAATATCGAATATCGTGAAATGCAATACGATATTCCACATTCGATATTCGGCATTCGAACCGGATTTTGTGCTATCCTGACTATCATGAAATCCCTTCTCAAAGACCTCGGCTCTGTTTCCGCCATCATCGGAGCTCAGTGGGGAGACGAAGGAAAGGGAAAGGCGACGGATATTCTCGGCGGAGAATTCGATGTGATTGCCCGAGCCTGCGGAGGAGCGAATGCGGGACACACCATCGTCGTCGGCGGCACGAAACACGTATTTCATCTCCTGCCTGCGGGATGCTTGCACGAAGGGAAGCCAGTCGTTCTCGGATCCGGCATGGTCATTCATCTGCCGACCCTGCTCAAGGAAATCAACACTCTGAGGGATGCCGGTATCGATCTTCTCGATCGGTTGCTAATCTCTCCCGCCGCGCACATCTTGTTCGATTTCCATAAAGATATCGATGCAGCACTGGAAGAGAGAAGGACGAAAGGAATCGGAACCACGAGACGCGGCATCGGTCCCGCGTACATGGATAAAGCCGGACGCATCGGAATTCGCATGGAACATTTGAAAGAAGATCTGAAGTCCGAACTCACAGACCGTGCTCCCCACATTGCGGCAATGTACGGCGTGACTGTGAATATCGATCTGGAGCTCAAGAATCTTGCGGATGCTCAGAGAGAACTCGTCTCGTGCATCGTGCCGTCACTTCCAGAACTCATGCGTCAGTATATTTCCGAGAAGAAGACGGTTCTCATCGAAGGCGCGCAAGCGGTTCTGCTCGATATCGATCATGGCACGTATCCGTACGTCACGAGCAGTGCCACCACGTCTGCCGGAGCGCTGCAGGGGCTGGGACTGGCGCCGAAAGTTTTGACTTCGTGTATCGGAGTGACGAAGGCGTACTGCACGAGAGTCGGCGCCGGTGACTTCATCACGGAAGATACCGGCGAACGCGGAGACAGGCTCCGAAAGAGGGGAGGGGAATTTGGCTCTACGACCGGACGTCCGCGCCGCTGTGGCTGGATCTATCTGCCAGACATCGTCGATGGCGCATGGATCAATGGATATTCGTGTCTCAATCTCACGAAACTCGACGTATTAGATGAAGAATCCGAGATTCCTGTAGGGATCGGAAAAGATGCTGCTGGCAAAGTCGACTATCGCGTCATGAAAGGATGGAAAACATCGACGAGCGGTGTGCGCGAATGGAAAAATCTGCCAAAAGAAGCGCGTGCATACGTCGAGTTCATCGAAACATTCACCGGCGTTCCGGTACGTCTCATCGGCACAGGGCAGGGCAGAGAGGACATCATCGTACGATAGGGGAAAAAGTCTGTATCCTGTGCTAATCTTTCCTCCGTGCTTGCGCGGACCGGATCACTGTCGGAAACACAGAAACGTCGTTCGTTCGAGCGTCGTATTTTCGTGCTACACGGCATTCTCCTGTTCGCGTGCCTCATCATCATCGGACGTTTGATCGAGCTGCAGGTAGTAAACGGTCAGGACTACAGCCGCAGAGCTCAGGAACAACAGTACGGCGGTGTGGTGCTTTCTGCTAAACGAGGCGAGATCATGAGCCGAAACAGCAAGACCGGCGAAACCAGTATTCTTGCGACGAATACAACACTCGACCTGCTGTACGTCGACCCGCTGATTATTCCGGGTGATCATGCGACGATTGCTGATGAGCTATCGGACATCCTCGTGACGCCTCTGTTCGATGCGGCATGTCGAAGTGGTACGACTGGATGTCCGAACGAACTCATTCAGTTCTATCGACCAGCGTTCGATCCTCTGGCAAAAGTAAAGATCGTCGAAAGCGGGTTTGGTTCTGGTGCAATGGTGACGATACTCACCGGTGCACTTGCGGCAGGGGAAAAGTCGCCACTGCCAGACATCACCGAAGTGAAGCGTCTGTTCGCTCGCTACATCGAGGAACGCATTCGTCGTCAAACAGTGTCGTTCGCACCGCTCCTGTACAGCGCGAACAAGAAACAGATTATCGATGTCGAAAAAATGAATATCCCCGGCATCTACGTCAACGAAGAGCAGAAACTTGTCTATGCGAACCCAGACCTCATAGAACAGGCGTCGATCGGGGAAATTTCCCGCCAACTGTCGCCGGTTCTGAAGCAGGATCCGAGCGTGCTGAAAACTCGCATGATCCAGCGGCCACTACGCTACGTCCCGGTCATGGGCAGACTTCCGCCTGAATTATCACGAAAAGTCCGCGAACTGAAACTGCTGCACGCGGAAGAAGCGCAGAAGAAAGCGTCCGCCGATCCGAACGGAAAAAAGGCTGTCCAAGCCTACGATCCTTTCCGCGCCGTCGCGCTGATCCCGCAACACTGGAGATTTTATCCCGACACAAAGATCGCATCGCACGTTATCGGATTCATCAATACACTCTCTGAACCTCAGTACGGCATCGAGCGCACGTACGATGCAGTGCTTCGCGGCCAAGAGGGGTTGATCGCATCGGTGAGCGATCCCTTCGGAGGACAGATCATTTCTTCCGACCAGAGATTCATCGACCCCCGAGACGGCTCTACGATTACGCTCACGATTGATCGATTCATTCAGTCTCGCGTCGAAGAACTTCTGGACGCGATGGTGAAGAAAGTCGATGCAGAATCCGGGCAAGTCATCATCATCGATCCGTACACCGGACGCATCGTCGCGATGGCAAACGCTCCGCTCTTCGATAACAATTCGTATGCAGCGGTCTACGAGAAAGAGCCGATCGTGGTCGATCCTGAGCGCGAGAAACAGATCGTCGTCGAAGTGTATAACCCAGAGACGAATGCCAGAGTCGTGAAAGCGTACTTTCCGGATATTGCGCCGGATGGCCGAGTGAGACTGAGCAAAGAAACGCAGGACAAAATCAAAGAACTGGAAGCGCTGTACGACATGCAGAGTATCAGCCGATATTACCTGTATCTCGGGGACAATAACCGTCGCGAAGTGTTCCCGACCGACCGGAAAGGTGTTTGGCTGAAGTACAAAAATAATATCGGCGTCGGTTCATACGTCAACAGAAACGTTCAAGAAGTGTATGAGCCGGGATCGGTTATGAAACCGATCACGATGGCCATCGCGATCGATCAGGGAGAAGTGTCGCCGCTCGATATCTACAACGATACCGGCGCTGTCAAAGTCGACGTCTTTACGATCAAGAATGCTCTGAATAAATACTACGGACGCGGGACGATGGTCGACTGCATCGATTTTTCGATCAACACGTGCATGACGGCCGTTAGCCAAAAACTCGGTCGCAAACTGTTTCGGTCAGCGCTCGACCAATTCGGGTTCGGACGCATCACCGGTATCGAACTCGATAACGAGCTCCCCGGTGACCTGAAACCGTGGAGAGAGTGGAGTCCGGCGCTCATCATGACCATGGCGTTCGGCCAAGGCATCACATCGACGCCGCTCCAGATGATCACGGCCTACACCGCACTCGCCAACGGCGGCAAGCTCATGCGGCCGACGATTGTGGATCAGATCGAACATGCGGATGGCAGTATCGACAAACGACAGCCGACGATCGTAGGACAAGTGATCAAACCCGAAACTGCAGCGACCATCACGGCCATGCTCGTGCACTCAGCCCAAAACGGCTTCGCGAAAGCCGGAAAAGTGAATGGCCACCGCATCGCAGGAAAAACCGGAACATCGCAGATCGCAGGTCCCGGAGGAAAGTACGAATCCGGCACTGGTTCGACAGTCGCAACGTACGCAGGCTACGCACCGGTGGATCATCCCAAGTTCGTTATCCTCGTAAAGCTCGATCGACCCAAGAAAGACGACTTCGGCTCGAAATCAGCAGCACCGCTTTTCAAAGATATCGCACAGTTCCTGTTCGACTATCACGGTATACCGCCGGATGAAAAATAGAGCGGCATGCTTGCCGCGATAGATGCCGCCCACGATTTATTACTCCAGTGTCGCCACGTCCCACTTGCCCGATGCAGATGACCATGGATACTGATGAGGCTTTTCGCAGAGATCTTTTTTGACCGGATTTTCGTGGATGTACCGGATGACTCGATACGCATCGCCATGGACAATCCTCACATAAAATCTTGGTTGCCAGATTTGCCTTCCAATTTCGAAACTTACAGATCTTTTGTAGCTGTACATCAATCGAGAAATTGAACCACACTCAGAGACATGAAGAAGAAAATGACAATGATCAGGCATGATGACAAACGCATAGAGGAAGAAAAGATGAGAATGTTGGGTTCGATACAAACTTTCGACTGCCTGGCGAGCACACGCAGGATCCGCAAAAATATGCTCTCGATCACGAGTATTCGTTGTCACAAACATCAGGTGCTGGCTTTGAATAGGTCGACGTTGAGACATATTCTCACTCTACGTTTATTCAACATTGCGAAAGAGCAGATAAAATATCATCTTCTAGCCACAGTAGAATTTTTGGCTTCATACTAAAAAAAACTCCGTTCCGAACGATGGGAGAACCGATCGATATACATCCGGCAATATGACCAACTGCGTGAATGCCATGCGAAACATGACCTACCGCGTAAAACATCGCCTACCGCGCGAATACCGCCGCGGGAAACATGGCCAACCGCGCGAAGCATCGCGCTCTCGGTGGTGTTGTTTTAATTATTTTCCCTACATAAACCAGAGCGGCATGCTTGCCGCGAATGGGTAAAATATTTGCCGCGTGTACATTGCCACGAACGTATTTATTTCACCGTCACACTCTTCGCCAAATTCCTCGGCATATCCGGATCTCTACCCCGCTGGAGAGCCAGTAGGTAAGCCAAAATCTGGATAGGGATGATATTGACGATCG
>CAZESZ010000076.1:0-4757 GCA_964514855.1 uncultured Candidatus Peribacteria bacterium
GGGCGATGGCTGATTTGAACAGCCGACCTCGACATTATCTGTGTCGCGCTCTAACCAACTGAGCTAATCACCCACGTAGCCCACAAAGGGTACGAACACTCGGCACATCGGTCAATACGAAAGAGGGGACAGGGCTCCAGAACCCATTTCCGCGTGATATGATGCCTCTGTTCATTCCCACGCTTCCCATGCAGCCGTACGACACAGTGCCTCCGATGATGAATGTCTCGATCCCTCTTCTCCAATTGATGGGTTCCATGATGATGGTCGTTGTCTTGTTCGTGGTATTGGAGCTGGTGCTCAAAGGTCTCGCGCTCTGGCGTGCAGCACGGATGAATATGCCCGGCTGGTTCGTTGCTCTTCTCATCATCAACAGTGCGGGAATCTTTCCGCTCGTGTTCATCATTGTCACGGGAGATCGGTACCAGGCCGTCAACAAATCCATGCCGAAAACTGCAGCTGGGAAGAAGTCTGCACGAAAATAACAGTGATCTAGTTTCTATAGATCTCCGTGACGCTCGTACCGCTCTCGATGTGGCGGATCACTTCCGCGAGCATCGGAGCGATGGTGAGGATCGTGAGGCCGGGGAATGCGCCTGGTTTCACTGGCATGCTATCCGTGACGACAACTTCTTTGAATGCTGCCTTCGTCAGGTTCTCGTGCGCCTTGCCGGAGAAGATCGGATGCGTGACGGCGGCATACACATCGGGAGAGGCACCGCGCTTCAGGAGTGCCTGTTTGGCCGGGATCATCGAGGAGCCGGTGTCGATCATGTCATCGAAGATGATGCAGGTCCTGTTCTCGATGTCGCCGACCACTTCGACGATCTCGGCTTGGTGGTGCGCCGTGCGATTCTTGTGCATCACGGCCAGGTCCGCACCGAGCAGATCCGCAAATTTTTTCGCGCGCTTCGCGCCTCCCGCATCGGGCGCGACGACGACGGTATCCACAAGTTTCTTTGTGCGGAAGTAATCAGCGAAGATCATGCGCGCATCGAGCGCATCCACAGGTATCGAGAAGAAGCCTTGGATCTGATCGGAATGGAGATCCAGCGTGATGACGTGGTCGGCACCAGCATTTTCCAGAAGCTGTGCGACGAGTTTGGCAGAGATTGGCTCGCGGGGCTGAGCGACGCGGTCTTGTCGGGCGTACGGAAAATGGGGAATGACGACGTGGACGGCCGAAGCGAAACTGAGCTTTGCAGCTTGGCACATCAGGTAGAGTTCCATGAGGTCTTCGTTCGGGTTGAGGGTCCCGGTCTGCAGGATGTACACCTCTTTGCCGCGGATACTTTCTTCGTAGCGCACATACCGTTCTCCACAGCTAAACGGCTTCAGGACTATTTTGCCGAGGTCCGTGGAAAGCTCCTTCGCCAGCGCGGCTGCCAGAGCGGGATGCGATGATCCGGCGAAGAGGTACATCAGCTCCATTATATCATACAAGAGAGGATTTGTTGTGCGTATTCTGGGCGCGTAGAGTACGGTCTATGCATCTGCGTGCTTCCCAGATCATAGGTATTCCTGTCGTCGATGATGGTACGCAGCAGATCGTGGGATTTCTCCATGCGCCGCTCATCGATCCTGATACCGGACGGATTCTTGGATTTTTTGTTCTGTCCGCGTTTCTGGGTGGTGGTGAAATGTTTCTGCAAAGTCTGGATATTGCGGCATGGGGAACGCGTGTTCACATCAGGAGCGAGGAGTGTCTTTCGCCTCCGGAGGAACTCATCCGGTTACGGAGTGCATTGGAAGATCCTCGGCTCATCATCGGACAGCGCATCCGCACTAAAACTACGAACAGATGTTTGGGTATCTGCAGAGATATCCAGTTCAATACACGCCATTTCATGGCTGAGTGGATCTTTCCGCGCAGGTTCTTCATGTCACGACAGCCGCTACCGATGTCGGACATTCTCGAAATCACGCCTGAGGCTATCATCGTGAAGGATCCCCTGCGTCCCGTGCGCGCCCCCATACAAAAGGAAATTGATGATTCCCCGGTTGTGTCCGAGGTCGTTCCCCTCGTGCAGACGCAGAGTTGATGTTGTCGACAAAAAACCCCTCCAGGTATGGAGGGGTACGTAATCTGAAGGAAGCACTCCTTTAGCCTGCGAAGAGATTGTTGACAAGACTGACGATGACGCGCGCGAAGAGAACGACGATGATACCGACGATGACGTAGATGATCGTTTGCTTCGCCTTGTCCTTCTCACCCTCGTCTCCGCCAGAGACGATGAGGCGGATACCGGCGACGATGACGTAGATCACGGCAATCAAGAGGACAAAGTCGAGGACAATCTTCACGACACTAACGATCGCTTCTTTGATAGTACCGATGTCGGTTTCCGTCTGGAGACCGCCGATTTCTGGCGGATTTTCGAGCTGAGCGAACGCACTACCGATGGCGAACTGCGTTGCCGCAAGGGCACCGGAGAGTTGAGCGAGGAATTTCTTCATAAGAGGTTGGTGAGAGGAAACGGTAGTCATTATCTAGGGGTAACCTCTCGTCCGCAAGTGGATTTTGATATGTATATGCTTTCTGTCGATCCGACTCTTGATCAGTCACTGTGGAGAAAGCTCAGAGCGATGATGAGAAAAGCCGGAAGCGTATACCACACGTCTCTGTTGAGGATCATGAGCTGCACCAGCACGTACGTAGAACTGAGTGCTGGAGCGCTTTCCAGAATGCCGCTGCCTTGCGTGTACTCGAGAATGGTCGAGATCATGAGTCCTCCCGCGGCGAACCCGAAGAGGCCCGTGTACACCAAGTTCAGGATGGAGCCAGTATCTTTGTCGTACGAAATATCCATACCCGAACGCAGGATGAAGAGGATGATGGAGAGGGCGAACAAAAATATTTTTCCGAGTGCGATCATCGTGACGTCGACCGGTATGCCCATGGTCTCGAGGGTCATCCCGGAGCTCATCATCGCGCGGGACAGAACAGCGGTTATGCCTTCGACCGCGATGGCAGCGATGTACGTCGCGATGATGATCTTCATGGATTGCTGCTTGCCGATGATGAACACGTAGCTCATCACGATGGCGAAGAAGACGACGATGAACAGATCCCAACTCAGTGATACCTGCGGCATGGAGGGGATTGTAGAAGTGAAAAACGAAAAATGAAAAATGAAAAGTGAAAGCGAAAAAATAAAAGAGAACGGTGGAAAGAATACACATATTAACCTAAGGTGTTCGCAGCATCGCTGAGACCTGTTTTACACTTTTCACTTTTCGTTTTTCCTTGCTTCTCATGCGTCATGGCTTTCTTCTCATCGATAAACCTCGCGGACCCACCAGCCACGATGTCGTCGCGATCGTGAGAAAATCTTTCGGAGAAGGAAAGATAGGACATCTCGGAACACTGGATCCTCTGGCCGACGGACTCATGGTGCTCGCGGTCGGTAGCAAGGCGCTGAAAGTCGTGGAGCTTTTCTCGAAACTGTCGAAGACGTACAGAGCAGAGCTCACGCTGGGCGCGACGAGTACGACGTACGACGCCGAAGGGATGATCACTGAGACGACGCTGAAAGCCGGATGGTTGCCGCCCGATGATTCGTCACGGATCCAGGCGCTCATCGATGACCGCTTTCTCGGGAAGATCCAACAAGTCCCACCCGCGTTTTCCGCAGTGCATGTCGGTGGCGAGCGTGCGTACAAGAAAGCGATGCGCGGTGAGAATGTGGAAATGAAAGCGCGCGAGACGACGGTGAGCGAGTGCAAAGTTCTGGAGTACGCGTACCCAAGGCTGATGCTCACGGTCAGCTGCGGTTCGGGCACGTACATTCGTTCCCTCGCGCACGACCTGGGCGAGAGCATGCGGTGCGGTGCGTATCTTTCTGCGCTTCGGCGTACGAGAGTAGGGGAGTGGGACGTGAAGAATGCACGCACTCCTGGTGCTGCGATGTGGGCCGATGTCATCCCGCTCAAAGATATTGTGTTGCCGTTTGGCGGTATCGAAGTCGATGAAGCGGGCTTCAAAGAATTGCAGTTCGGGCGTTCGATACCCGGATCAGTTGCCGATGCCTCGGTCACGTTTGCGTGGTACCAGGGTCTTCCGATCGCGATGCTTGAGCAGGATCGTAAGCGGGAAGGAATGCTGAAGCCGAGGAAGGTTTTGTGAGGAGAGGTTGATGAAGGCTGACTGCTCACGTAGTATCGCGGGGCATGGATCGGTAGCTCAGTTGGCCGTTTCTCGCGTAGCGAGAAGCGCTAGCAAAAAAGGTGCTCGATCCCTCATTGTTCCTTCCATCATAGTCAGTTCTACGGATCGGTAGCTCAGTTGGTAGAGCAGGAGACTCTTAATCTCTTGGTCGTGGGTTCAAGTCCCACCCGATCCACCATTCGACTCGCTGCGGCTCGCTCATGGCAAGCCACGTAGGTTCAAGCATGCCACGCACCGGAGCGAAGCGACTGGTGCTGTGGTCCCACCCGATCCACCAGAAATATTGGCTAAGAAGCGGAAGCCATTCTTTTGCTTGTAAAAAGTATAAAAGATTTTACACTCGTGGCATGGCTGTACGATCCGGCGAAATCGACGATTGGACACCCGTTAATCAGCTTTCTACTGTTGTTGCCAGGATTACTGAGCCAGTCAGCGACGATGAAGCTAGGTCGCATATCCGTGCGTTGAATCTCATCAAATATTTCCGTGAGATCGAGTTGGAGTTCGCTGAAGCACGTGCTTCTCAGTTAATTTTGTTTGTGGCTCCCGGAACACAAGAGAAAGCACGAGAGACGCTGCAAGGACTCAA
>CAZESZ010000077.1:0-4652 GCA_964514855.1 uncultured Candidatus Peribacteria bacterium
GCATCGACGAACAAGTCCTTCAGAGTTCCTACTTGGTCCGAGTCGAGCACGTACTGCTTCAGGTACAGCGAATCGCCGAGGTCACCGTCGTTCGTAGTCACAACCACGCGCTTGTTCTTCGGATCGAGGAAGTAAAAGTTTCCGCTCACCGACGACTTGAAGATTTTCGTGACACCATTCAAGGCTTCCGGGGGAAGGTTGCGGATATTGAATGTTTGCTTCTCTCCACGGAGCAGCTTCACGACTTCGCGCTCATCCGTTTTGCCACCGGAAACCGATGTATCCCTGAGGACGTACACAGGACCGGTGATCGTCATGTCCAGGGCTCCGGTCATATCGCCATTTACATTGTACTCGGCCGGGGGACCGAAGCGGCTTGCGAGGCGCTCGTACTTGTAGATCTGCTTCCGCTCCGGCGCGAGCACGTAGAGGTACCGCAGATACGTCTTGATGTCCGTACCCGTGACCCAGCCTGCGGTGTCCTCAGTCTTCATCGTCGTCGGTTGGCCATTTAAAATCTCGATGACACTGTTACCCGTCGTCATGAAAACTTTGCTCTGGTAGCGCGGGAAATTATCGCCGTCGAGGATGAGTTCTTCCGAGCCCAAATGGTCGGCGTTTTCCACGGTATTGAGCGAAACACTGTAGAGGTATTGTCTGTCGTAGACGAGGAATTCTCCATTACTGAGCCCAATGAATCCCTGTGCTACGATGTCCGCTTTCTTGCCACTGAGATTCGCCATGACTCTGGGCGGTGTGACGCGGATGACGCGGTTCATCTCCTCGCGTTTCGATTTGATGCGGTCGAGTAACTCCTTCGCTTCACTGAAATAGAGGCCGCTCTCATTGGTCATGACGTCGCGTGCATGCTGATCCGCACGTTCCAAAATCGCGTTCGCACTGTCCGTGTCACCTGCGAGCTGCCTGGTTTCAGCGGTCGAAATATCCGCGTTGATCTGCTTCACGAGTGCTGCGAGCTCGCCCTTCGTCTGACTACGCTGACTACTGAGTGTCAATTGCACGAGCATCCAGATAATGAGGAAAGTTGCGGCGGATCCGGCGAGCAAGAGGAGGTGCGCCCGGCGCTTGCGGTCCGGGTCGTAGAGATCTTTCAAGAATTGGCTCACCATGGATGTGAACGACGTTGTGGTTTTTCTCAACTTGCCCTTTTGCCCGCGTACACGCGTGAAGAGCGTGGACCAGTCGACGCGGTTCACGATACCTGAGACGCTGGAGAGGAGGGATGACATCTGCTTGTTGCGGCCCCGGCCTCGGCGTTCGGCGATGGGACGCTTCACTTCGCGCGGGGCCTCTTCCTCTTCCTGCGTACTGCCGAGAAGCGCGAGGTGGAGAACGCATGCTGTCTCTCTCTCTGCTGAGAGCGTTTGCACGATGGTGTGGACTGCGGTCTCTCCTCCGTGCTGCACAGTCTGCGATAGTTGCGCCGGCGTCATGGACCGCAGAAGCCGCGTCGTCGCGATGATGAAGTGGTCGCGGTTCTGGACTGGTCCGCTGACGATGTGCATGAATGCCATCGGTGCTTTCGTGCGAGAGTACTCCGTGATCTGCACCGCCGTGCCATCGCGAATGACGTACGCTTCGGCGCGTCCGACGTGTGAGATGTGCAGCGTGCCGCTCTTTTCCAGGAGTCCTACGACTGCATTCACATCTTTCACCGCACCGGATACGAGGAACCCTTTCAGAAGACCGTTCAATTCCTTCAGCGCACTTTCCAGACGATCATATCCATCGCCCTCGCCTTCCAAGACTGCGTGCTTCAGCACGTTCGTACATTCCTCGCGCAGGTTCTCACTTCCGCTCGCCTGACCCTCGCTCTGCATGATGAGAAAGACACGATCGCCTTTTTGGTCACCAAGCACGACCGGCACTAAAGCGGTACCTGACGGAGCCTTCGTTTGTCCTTTCCACACCTCGATCTTCATACAGTAGAGAAGGCTACATCGGTTGGAGGTATATCTGCAAGAAAATACGGTGTGGTCGGTGAAGTAGGTTTGGTAGGCCTCCCCAACCTACTTCACCTAATTTTCAAACTAATAATTCATTGATAATAAGCCAAAAAACTGTCATCAGAACAAATATGAGGCTTGCTATTTTCCCAGGAGAAGTGTACGATGGATTCGAGGGTTTTCCTCAATTTTCTTTCCAACACACAGATGAAATCTGTTCACGAGTGGGTCAAGAAGGTGGTGACAAGCGGCTCCGAGCCGAAGGCCATTCAACCGACGCAACCACAGAAGGTTTCTCCTCCTCCGCCGAAGACTCCCAATCCGGGACGTCCTCACCCGCGGAATACTCCACAATCAGCACCAGTGAAAACACTGGCCAGTGTTCCAGGAGGCAAAGGCCTTAAGCTCTATCCTCTCGGAGGATTTGAGGAAGTAGGCCGCAACTGTTTCGTCGTCGATGTCGACGGCGATCTGTACATCATCGACTTAGGCCTCCAGTTTCCCGAAGAGGATATGCCGGGTATCGACTATCTCATCCCCGACCTTTCGGGCTTGCGAGGCAAAGAACATCGCATCAAGGCGATCATCTTCACCCACGGTCATCTGGATCACATCGGCGCCGTGCAGCACGTACTGCCGGGCCTGCGGTTTCCGCCGTGCTACGGTACGAAGCTTACGATGGCGTTCGTCAAGAAGCGTCTCGATGAAGAGAAGCTCACGAGCCAAGCGAAGCTCCACACCGTAGATTTCGGTAAGCCGCTCCAGCTCGGGAATGTGAAGATCGAGTTTCTGCGCGTGACGCACTCCATCCCGGACAGCGCTGCTGTCGCAGTTCATACGCCGTACGGCACCATCGTCCACACTGGAGACTTCAAGTTTGACCTCACGCCGATGAACGAGCCGCCAGCAGACTTTCAACGCCTCGCGGAACTCGGTGACGAAGGAGTCCTCGCCATCATCGCGGACTCGACGAATGCGACGAAACCGGGCAACGCTCTCTCTGAGAAAGCGATCTCAGCGACGCTTTTCCAGCTCATGCGCGATGCGAAAGGTCGTCTCATCATTTCAACGTTCAGTTCACTACTCAATCGTCTACAGCAAGTCATCGAACATGCGAAGACTCTCAATCGCAAAGTCTACGTTTCGGGACGATCGATGGAAACGAACATCGAAATCGCGCAGCAACTGGGATACATTTCCGTGCCGCGCGGCATGATCCGCAAAGTCGGTCCTGGTATGGACAAAGTTCCGGACCGCGAAATGGTGATTCTCACCACCGGTTCTCAGGGCGAAGAGCGCGCAAGCCTCGCTCGCATGGGACTTGGCGTCCATCAGCACGTCCGCGTGAAGAAGGGTGACACCGTCATTCTCTCCAGCAACCCGATTCTCGGCAACGAGCGTGCCGTCGCCAAAGTCGTGAATAACCTCAATCTCCTTGGAGCGAAGGTGCTCACGAACCAAGAACTGGCACTCCACACGACTGGTCACGGCTACCAAAATGACATCATGCTCATGCACCGCCTCGTGCGGGCAAGGCACGTCATCCCAGAACACGGCGAACCGTACATGCGCGCCGCGCACGGCGACCTCGCCCGCTCGATCGGTTACGAGGACAACCAGATCCATCTCCTGGTGAACGGCGAAATCCTCGAGTTCGACTCGCAGGGTGCCGCCCGCAGGTCCAAGCACAAGCTGCCGGCCAACGACATCATCATCGATGGCCACAGCCAAGGAGCCGAGGGCGCGCGCATCATGGACGACCGCAAGATCATGAACAACGCCGGCATCTTCGTCGCTGTGCTCAAGGTGTATGCAGAGTCGATGCGCCTCGTCTCGGACCCTCTCCTCCTCTCACGCGGATTCGTCTACGGCACGGAAATGCTCGGAACGAACAAAGACGCAACGGCTGTCATCCGTAAAGCATATGAAGATGCACTCGGTCGTGGCATGAAGGATATGAAAGAACTCAAGCGTGAAGTCACCGGAGCACTCTTCCGTTTCTTCCGTCATAAGCTCGACCGCGAGCCGATGGTGATGCCTATCATTATCGAAGTGTAAGCTGCCATGAAATTCGACGCTATTCTCTTCGATCTCGATGGCACGCTCATCGATACGACGCACCTTTATGGGGAAGCGTGCATCGCTGCGATGCGCGCGATCGACCTCGAATTTTCCTTCGATGATTTCCGCAGACTGTATCCGATGGGATACTCGATGGCCGGATGGATCGTGGAAAAAGGTGGCAAAGCGGAGCAACTCGAAGAAGTCCGTACAGCGCGCGATGCCGTGTATCACGAACTTCTTTCGACACGGAGTGAATTTTTCCCCGGGGCTCTGGAACTCCTGCAATTTCTGAAAGACCACCCGACCGGCGTCATCACGAATTCCTGGAGATCATACCTCGATGCGATCCACCAGAAGCTCGCGATCTACGATCATCTCACCGAGATCATAACGGCTGATGACATGGGGGATTTCTGCAAACCGCATCCGCACGGTCTCCTCATGACCACGGACAAACTCGGCATCGATCCGAAGAAATCCGTGTACGTCGGTGATCAGATTTTTGATCTCATGGCTGCGAAGGCGGCGGGGATGACCGCGTGCCTCATCTACGGACCGCATTCGCCGAAAGGCGCCGAGAAGCACGCCGACATGGTCGTGGAGTCGCTTGTGGAGCTGCGG
>CAZESZ010000078.1:0-4643 GCA_964514855.1 uncultured Candidatus Peribacteria bacterium
GCTTCACGCTCATCGAGCTTCTGCTCGTCATCGGTATCATCGCGATCCTCGCCGCCGTCGTCATCGTCGCTATCAACCCCACGAAGCAGCTCGGAGATGCGCGCAACGCTCAGCGTCGTTCGGACGTAAAAACGATTCTCGATGCCGTGTATCAGTACGCTCTCGACCACAACGGCAACGTTCCCACTGGCATCACGACCACTGCAACATGGATTTGCAAAAGCGGCGTGAACGTGAGCTGCAACAATGGTGTGAGCTTAAACGTGCTCACCGGTTCGTACGTCGTCGCTCTACCAGCTGACCCGCAGTCCGCAACCGCAACCGGCACGTACTATAAGATCCAAAGCCTCAGTAACGGCCGTATCACCGTGACTGCGCCAGGCGCAGAACAAGGTGCGACGATTGCTGTCACGCGTTAAATTTTCGTCCTCAGAGCCCCTTCCTCATGGGAGGGGCTTTTTAGTAGCCTTCACGCAATAAATATGCTATACTACAGGGATTTCTATGCCTCTCGAAAACCGTGCCAGAAACCGGCGAACTGTACGACGTTCCTCGCTGAGAACTGGCCTATTCTTCGAGACATTCGCACTGCTTGCGCTCACGGTATTCGCCATCTCTATCGTTGCATTCTTCCTGTCGCAGAACGAGTTCAACGTTCGTACGACGCAGCAGCTTGAGTCCATCGTCGAAGGGAAGGAATCGCTGCTCGTATCCACGATCGGAAGACAGCGTGAACAAATTGCGATCCTCGGACGTGACAAAGAGCTCAGAAATCTTCCGTCAGTTACAGCGCTCGTTGGATTTCGGCAGCTCCTGAAAGTCGATCTATCCGGGAATACGACCGTGCTTACCGGAGAGAAGGACATGCTGCCGTTCGTGGGAACGATCCTCCCGACGCTTCGGGATGAGGAAGCCACTGTCTTCCAACCGATCATCACAGACGCAGGCTGGAAGATGTACGTCATCACGACACCGCAGTTCACGCAGAACGTGCGGACCGGAACACTGGTCGCCATTTTTGATGCAACTGGGCTCGCGTCACGAATTCTCCATACCGATTCGGCGTCGAAGACGATGGAAATACTCGTAGCAACCAGGATGGGTGACGAGGACATGGTGCTCCACGCCGAAAACGCCACCGACCGCTTCGTGCCAGTGCACAACGCCAACGGAACATTGTCCATCGTCCGCGACGCGCTCTCGGGCAAGGAAGGTGTCGCCAATACCACCGACTACTCTGGGATTCCAGTCCTCGCAGCATATCGTTCCATCCCCGCTCTCGGCTGGGCCATTATCGCAAAGATCGACCGGTACGAAGTGCAGGCACCCACGGTGCGGTTCGCGACGAATCTCGTGGGGACTGGGCTCATGATCATCGTGTTCCTCTCACTCTCGACCTTCTTCCTCGGTCGGCGCATCGTCGGTCCGCTGGAAGAGCTGACCCGGAAGCTGGATGGGCTGGAAACGAAGCGCTGGGAATTCGCGCGATCAATCTTCACGGGCAATGAACTGGAGATCGTCGATAGCGCGGCTGACGAACTGACGAAGCGCCTGCGAACATCGCACGAACACTTAGAACTCATGGTCGCGGAGCGCACGCAAGAACTCCGGAAACAGCACGCGGAGGACGCGGCGATCCTCCAAAGCATGGATGACGGCTTGGTCGTGACGGACAGCGCGGGCATCGTCACGTACGTGAATGCGATGGCAGAAACTCTCACCGGTCGGACAGATGCTGTTGGCACTTTGATCGGCGACTTCCTACTCATTGCAGATAAAGATGGCACACCGCTGACGAACGTCAATCATCCGGTGACAAGTGTGCTGTCGACGTGCGCAGCATTCCACCCATCAATCGACCCACAACTCATGCTCAAGAAAGCTGACGGAACGCAGACGGCGCTGCAAATCCGCGTGACGCCTATTCTGCGTGGGAAAAAATGCATCGGAAGCGTGGCGGTGCTCCGGGACATCACGGAAGAGCGCCGCATCGACCGCATGAAATCCGAATTCATCTCACTCGTCAGCCACCAGCTCAGAACGCCACTCTCGTCCATGCGCTGGTACCTGGAGATGTTACTCGCCGAAGACACCGGTCCGCTCACGAAGGACCAACACGAATATGTGAGCCAAGTCGCGACATCGAATGCACGCATGGTGCACCTGGTGAACGTACTACTCAACGTTTCGAAGATCGAACTCGGAAAATTTCAAATCACACCGGAAACAATCGACCTGCAGAAACTTGTCCACAGCGCTGCGTCTGTGTTCGATCTCGAGTTGAAACAGAGAAAGATAACACTGGTATTCGAATGTCCAAACAAAACAGTCACGATCCGTTCGGACAGAGGACTGCTCGATCTCATCATCGAAAATTTCCTCAGCAACGCCATCAAGTACAGTCACCCACAATCCTCAATACGCGTCACGATCACGGAAAACACGGTAGAGAAAACGGCGTCCCTCTCCGTGACAGACACCGGTATTGGCATCCCGGAAATACAGAAGCCACACATCGGACAGAAGCTATTCCGCGGCAGCAACGCAAAACTTTCGGACACCGACGGTAACGGTCTCGGGCTCTACATCTCACGCATCGCAGCGGAAACGATCGGTGCAAAGTTCTCGTTTGAGAGCGCGGAAAATACGAGCACGTCGTTCTCCATCATCATTCCTCTGAATCCCCAGGAAAGCTGAGATCCTATTCCAGGAACGTTAGCGCGTACATCGTAACCATTCCTGCGATCATGCACAGGAGTTGCAGAAATCCTTGGCGGAGCCCCGTGTGTTTGTGAAGCTCGGGAATCAGATCCGACCCCGCGAGGTAGAGGAAGTTTCCCGCAGCGATGGGCAAGAGAATGGCCGACAGCGAAGGCACAATGCCGCTCGCGAGCAGTGCGAGGACGGCTCCGAGAACAGACATCGAGGCGGAAAGGAGATTGAAGAGCATCGCTTTGGACTTACTGAAGCCACTGTGCAGCAATATCGCGAAGTCTCCGATCTCCTGGGGAATTTCGTGTAGCATGACGGCAATGGTCGTCGCAAAACCGATCTCCGTACTCACGAGAAAGCTCGCGGCGATGAGAAGGCCGTCGATGAAATTGTGCACGCCGTCGCCCACGAGACTCATCATGCCGACGTGGTGATGCTCGCAGTGATCATCTGCCGATGGCAGAATGTGGCAATGATGCCAGTGGATAATTTTTTCGATCACGAAAGAAATGAGTATACCGAGCAGGACGTAGGCCATCGCGTCTTGGAAGACGGCCGAACTGTCCTTCAGCTCCGGGAAAATATGAAAGAAGACATCACCGAAAAGGCTGCCGGTCGAAAAGCTCACGATGTAGAGGAGCAACATTCGAACGAGTGACTCACGGAACAGGAAAAGTGAGACGCCGACCAGCGAAAGAAGGCTGACTGCGATGACGCTCAGAATGGTGAGGAGTGATGGTGATACCATGAGAGTAGTGAGTCCTGTGCTCCTCCCTGCCGGAGCCGGAGCTTCGGCAGAGGGGAACACGAATGATTGTCGCGATTACGCAGCGACGACGTTTGCGGCCTTGGGGCCTTTTTCGCCGTTCTCGATGTCGAACGTGACAGCCTGTCCTTCCTGCAATGCATCGAACTGACCGTTCGTGGCAGAGAGGTGGAAGAAGACATCTGCACCGCCATCAGTCTGGGCGATGAAACCGAAACCCTTCTCGGTCTTTTTCTTGATAGTGCCTGTCGGCATAAATAAAATGGGAAGAAAAAAAGTGTGGCAGCGGTGCAAACGCTTCTGGTTCCAGAAGGATTTCCGCCACCGTAACAGTAGAGTACACGTGTATGCATGTATGTGCAACTAAGGTGCAATAACCGTATTGAACGAGTCCAGGACTAGAGATACAATGCAACTCGTGCCATCCGATACGCACATCATCGATGAACTACAGGCCTCCGGCGAGCGCATGACTGTCGCGAGGCGGGAAATTATCCGCGCTTTTACGCGCTCCTCTTCCCCGCTCACCGCGCGCGCGATTATGGATCAGCTACGGAAGAAAGAAATCCTCGCGAACAAGACGACGGTGTACAGAGAGCTACAATTTTTAGCGAAGAAGAATATCGTCCGCGCGATTCAGTTCGATGAGCGCAACCGCAGGTACGAACTCGCACCGGACGAACATCGGCATCATCTCATCTGCACGAATTGCAAAAGAATTGATGACGTGGTGCTGAATCACGATCTCGACGAAGTGGAATCCCGCGTGCGTGCGCAGAAAAAATTTAAAGTGGAACGCCACGCGCTGGAGTTCTACGGAGTGTGTGAGATGTGTCAGGAGTGAGCCGAACGAAATGGAGCCGCTTGTCGGATTTGAACCGACGACCCACGCATTACAAGTTCGTTGCGCTGCGCGCAGTCCCTTTTTGCTCGCGCGTCTCGCTCCGCTCGACGCGGCCGCTGAGCTAAGGCGGAAATGTGGAGCCGCCTGAGAGAATCGAACTCTCGACCCACGCATTACAAGTGCGTTGCTCTACCGCTGAGCTAAGGCGGCCCGGAGGCCAAAGTGATGAGAAGGAAAGATCGAGGATCGAGCAAAACTTTTTGCTGATGCGTTTCGCTACGCTCAACGCAGTCGCTGAGCTAAGGCGGCCCGGAGGCCAAA
>CAZESZ010000079.1:0-4546 GCA_964514855.1 uncultured Candidatus Peribacteria bacterium
CAGTCGGGCTGAAGTCGCGAAGATCATCGCGCTTGCGAGGGAGCTGCGGTGAGGCGACCCATCTAGAAAGGTAACCGCTCGCTACGCCCTACATAGTCTCATTTGATTGCACTCCCCCACCCCCTAACCCCCTACCCCCCCTCGGGGGAAGGATAGAGCCTGCCTGACGGCAGTCAGGGAAGGGGGAGAAGTGAACGGTTGCCCAGAAACCCATTGAGAAAAAGGCTTAAAAATGATATAATGTCCCGATGACATTCAAACACACACTCGCACTCACCGCTCTCGCGTTCACACTCTCAGCAGGTATCGCTGTCGCTGCCACTCTGCCGGGAAACGTTACAAACGTTCAAGCTCAGGTAGGTAATAATGGTATGACCGTTCAGTGGTCTCCGGTTTCCGGCGCTACTGCATACCGCGTGTACTTCAGTCACGAATCAATCCTCGATAATGGCGGAAACTACGATGACTTCGAGCAGACGCCGGACGCCCAGACGACGTACGTTTTCAAGAGCGCTCCGCTGACATCAACAAAGATCTACGTCGCTGTTCTCGCGGTCGACAGCGCGGGAAATGAGAGTGAAGGATTTGAGACGGAAGCATCAGTGGATGTGCTCTCCGCGTCATCTTCTTTATCATCGTCAGTCGCGACTGTGTCCTCATCGACGAAATCGCCACAGGCTAGTTCTCGTGCAAACCCCTCCATGCCGAGCGGACAAAATCCAACGAGCACTGCAGTCCCGATGGGCATCGAATCCGTACGCGTGCTCACGGAAACAGGGATCCTCGTGACGTTCACGAAGCAGTTGGATCCACGGAGCAACGTGGAGGCCGGAGACTTCCTCATCACCACCACGAGCGGCGACGTGCTCCCGATCGAAAAAGTGCAGATGAGCGGCGCATCCGTCACTCTCACGACACAGAAGCATGCTCCGGACACGCAGTACGTACTCGGACTCCTCTCGGTCATCACTGCCGCTGACGGAACGAATGCAACGCCAACCGAGCCGCAGGTGCGCTTCCGCACTCCGGTCCGAACCGGCCAGACGCAGGTCTCAGAGACGACGTATGGCAGAAATCCACGACTTCCGAATCCTCCAGTGATAGTGACATTACCGCCTCCACCGACGCCCACGAAAGAAAATCTTCCTGACTCGGGTCTCGGACTCCTCGGCATCGTCATGGCGGCTGGAGCAGGCGCTGGCACACACCTACGCCGTAGGAAGAGACAGATGGTGTAGTCTTGGATCGTGACGAAAAAAACCGTATGGATCCTCGGCGTGCTTGTTCTGACGAGTTTTATTCTCGGCATACGAGAATATTCGCTTGCGCCGGATGGGAAAACGCACATTGTTTTTTTCGATGTCGGCCAAGGTGACAGTGCGCTTCTGACACTCGCCGATGGAAAACAGATTCTCATCGACGGCGGACCAGATTGGTCGACACTGGAAAAATTAGGGAGGTTCATGCCGTTCTTCGACCGTCATATCGATCTTCTCATCCTCTCGCACCCGAACGCAGATCATATGATTTCTTTTCCGGAAGTACTCCGACGTTTTTCAGTCGGGGCACTGGTAACTGCGGGAACTGTGTACGAATCGGGAACGTACAGAGCAACACTTTCCGGTGCAGAGCTTCACGGAGTGCCGCTTGTCACGATGCGCGCAGGCGAGCGCATATCTCTCGGTACGGACGCACTTGAAGTTCTGTGGCCACCGAAGATCATGCCAAACGGCTTCAATAAAAATACGAATAATGAATCGCTCACAATCCGATTCACGCACGGCGGAAAACGGGTGCTCTTCACCGGCGACCTTGAAAGTATCGTCGAGAAAACACTACTCGAGGCACGCACAGATCTGCGCGCCGACATTCTGAAAGTTCCGCATCATGGCAGCAAATCATCCTCGACGATGGAATTTCTGGCAGCAGTTCGTCCCTCGATGGCCGTGATCTCGGTCGCAAAGGAAAACTCGTACGGTCACCCGAATGCCGATGTCCTTACGCGCCTCGCACTCGTCGGGGCCGAGGTGAGACGCACGGATGAAAGCGGCGATATTGAGCTGGAATGGTAAGATAGGGGCTGTCCATAGCCTAAAAGTCATTGTACAATGAATCGCACATGATCGCCATTCTCATCGCCGCCGGCCAGTCCAAGCGTTTCTGGCCTCTGTCTGAAAAAACGCTGTTTCCAGTGGCAGGAACGACACTTCTTGCAGAGCAAGTACGAAGGCTTCAGAGCGCCGGCCTGAAGGAGATCGTCGTCGTCGCTGGCAAGCACAATAAAGCTGCATTCGAGGACATGCTCCCGACACTCGAGATCCTCGAACAAAAAGATTTAACACTCGGCATGCGCGGCGCTCTTCTCTCGGCTCTTCCTCGTTGCGGAAAAAACGCCGTTATGATCGTCAGCGCGAATGATCTCATCGAACCGAAAGCATACAAAGATCTTCTCAGCCGCTCGAAAAATCTCACGCGCGGAGGGCTGATACTGGCCCGAACAGTGACGAAATATTTTCCGGGCGGATACCTCACCGTACAAGGAAAGCGCATCACCGGGATTGTGGAGAAACCGGGCGCAGGAAACGAACCGAGTAACCTCGTGAACATCGTGGCGCACGTCCATGCGTCAGGAGCGGAGTTATTGACGGCGTTGGAGCAGGCGAAGTCGACGCACGACGACGGCTACGAAGTTGCCCTCGGTTCCATGCTCAAGTCCCACCCCTACGAAGCCGTACCGTACGACGGCGGCTGGCAACCGGTGAAATATCCGTGGCACATGCTCTCGGTTCTGCCAATTCTGTTGCCAACGAATAAGAAACCAATCATTCACAAAACAGCGAAGATCCATCCCTCCGCAGTCATCGAAGGCGCTGTGGTCATCGGCAAGAATGTAAAAGTCTTCGCTCACGCAACCGTGATGGGACCATGCATCATCGGAGATGAAACGATCATCGCGAACAATGCACTCGTGCGCGGCAGCTCCATCGGCAAACTCTGCGTCATCGGCTACAACACGGAAATCGCGCGCTCTGTCCTCGGGGATAATGTGTGGACGCATTCTAGTTACGTCGGCGATTCGGTCCTAGGCAACGACATTTCTCTTGGTGCGGGCACGACGACCGGTAACTTGCGACTCGACGAAGCTGAGATTTCATCGACTGTTTCTGGCAAAAGTATCTCGACTGAACGCGAGAAACTTGGCGCAGTCATCGGTTCCGATTGTCGAACCGGTATCCACACATCGTTTGCACCGGGCGTGAAAATCGGTGCCAGATCGTTCATCAATTCTGCAACACTGGTAACCGAGGACATCCCTCATGGCTCTTTCGTAAAAATGGAAAACCTCGGAAAGTTGATTGTCCGAAAAAACCGCACGTCGCCAAAAGAGGAAAAATCTCGTAGTTTTTTGAGGAATAAACTCACCGATGTACGCTGAGTATGTGGAAAGATTTCATCCGAGATCTTCGTATGAGGCCGTGATTGTACACAGCCTGGGTGTGGTCTTGGCTCACAGAGAAGTCAACATACTTCTTCGTAGATCTCTGCGACGTGAAATAAGGTTATCCACTTGTTATCCACACTCCTTCCACACTCAATATTTGTTCTGTGGACTTGGTAGTTGGCTATCTGAAAACGAAAAAAAATGAGTACAAATATGAGTCGATGTTTCTTTTCCCTCTATTTTCTCAACATCTTTCATAAAAGATCAATAGCCTATGATGATGACGAACAATAAATACTTCTTACATTACTTACAACTCACTAGTGAAAATAAATATGTGGGTAGTTTACGTGATGAAAAGAAAATGCTTGATTAATCGAATCAGTTGCTCTTCAATCCGATTATGAAATTTTCTTGTACGACAGCAGATCTTCTTTCGGGCTTACAGCTCGTGAGTAGGGCTATTGGAACAGAACAAGTTCTTCCAATTCTACAAAATATTCTCATTGTGGTGGAGGGAAAGAGATGCACATTATCAGCAACAAATCTTGAACTTTCTATTGTGACAAGTTTCGAAGTATTTATTGAAAATGAAGGATCGATCACTGTCCCAGCGAAGGCAATTTTGAACTTCGTTCAATACAATCAAGATGAAGAAATTATGGTAGAAACCAGTGAAGGAACACAATTAAAACTTCATTCAAAGCGTGCGAAAGCAGTCGTGGCCGGGGAGGCGGCCAATGGCTTTCCGACAATCTCGAGTATCCAAAAAGATACAACACTCACGGTCCCAGTTACTCCATTGCTCAGGGCACTCAACCTCGTAACATTTGCATGTGCCAGAACAACATCGCGTCCTGTGATCTCTGGTGTTTTCCTCCGATTGGAAAAAGGAAAAATCGTCATGGTAGGAACTGATAGCTATCGTCTTTCGGAGTACAAAATCAACCTTCCAGGCTTATCCGGTGAGGTTACGTGCATTATTCCTGCAAAATTTCTCGAGGAACTCAAATCTGTCATTGCTCAACATCGTGGACGTGAGGTTGAGGAAAAAGATGAAAAAGGCAAGAGAAAGCCATCAGCCGAAACCGTCGATATTCACCT
>CAZESZ010000080.1:0-4533 GCA_964514855.1 uncultured Candidatus Peribacteria bacterium
AAAGTCTCGTGACTGATGTTGGGGTTCCAAGACCGCCAAATTGGATATTATTTCCATTCCCCGTTCAACCATGAAAGCCGCTATCTACAATCGAAAGAGTACGGACAAGGAGGACGCACAAGTCCTCTCTGTCGATAATCAGCATCAGGTAAATATGCGTGCAATACAAAGGGCGTCGGATACGCATATCGGCACGTACACAGACGTAGGCTCCGCGAAGAAACCCGGACGCAGGAAGGAATTCAGACGACTCATGGAGGACATCAAGGCCGGAAAGGTAGAGAAAATCTACACATGGAAGCTCAATCGGCTTGCCCGTAACCCCGTGGACGCTGGGGAGATTCAATGGCTTCTACAGGAGGGCATTCTCACCGCCATCGTCACCCCGGAGCGCACGTACCTTCCCGGAGACAACGTGATTATGATTGTCGTGGAATTCGGCATGGCAACGCAATACTCACGCGATCTTGCCAAGGATGTGCGCCGTGGATTGCAGCAGAAAACCGAAATGGGATGGCTACCCGCATTCGCTCCTATCGGCTATCTTAACAGCTACGGCACCAAGGGCGAGAAAACGATACTCAAAGACCCTGAGCGCTTTGATCTCGTGCGCCGTTGCTGGGAACTCCTTCTTTCCGAGGAATGCCCCATAAGCGACATTCACAAACGCGCAGTGAAGGAATGGGGTCTCACGCGCCTTTCTTCCAAGTCGAAGCCACCAAGCCTGTGGCGCTCTCGTGTATGTACCGTATCTTCTCAAATCCCTTCTATCACGGTTCTTTCCTCTGGGATGGCAAGCAGTGGCCGGGCAAGCATGAGCCGATGGTGACACGGGAAGAATTTGAGAGAGCGCAGTACATCATCAGAGGCAAACGTACGAAGCCGAGGCAGTGCAAACATAGGCACTCCTATCCCGGCCTTATTACGTGCGCGGAATGCAGCGCATGCGTTGTCGTGAACGTCGTGGATAAGATCGTGAAGAGGACGGGGCAGGAGAAGCGGTATCAGTACTACCGCTGTTCCCATAATCGCAGACTCGTGAAGTGTACACAGCGCGGCACGATCAATGAGGCAGCGGTACAGGAATACATCGGCAATGAGGTTGCTTCTGTGGATATTCCACCGGTATTCGTGGAATGGATGCTTGGGGAGCTTCGCCTTTCCTCCGAGGAACGGCGCAAGCAGCATGACCTTGAGGAGAAGCGTTTGCAGGATGATTTCGCCAATGTGGAACGAAAGATGGATGAATTGGTCGATCTTCGACTGGAAAAGCCCACGCTGTTCACGCCGGACATGTTCGATAAGAAGCTCAAGCAACTTGAGGAACAGAAAAACACGGCAACGGAGAAACTTGAACGGTTCCGGGTAAGGAGCCGGACTGATAGTGAGTCTCTATCGGATGAACTCAATTTCGCACGGCATCTACAGGAGCGATTTACGAACGGAGCACCGGACGTGCGGCGGCAGATCGTGCGGCGTCTGAGCGACGGAGTACAACTGAGAGATGAAATGCTGAATTTCCGCATGAAGAAGCACTTTGCCATTCTCTCTCAGGGTAAGAGGCGGTTGGAGAGGCGTTTCGGCAGAGTACAACCGATTGGATGGCCTCAGAAAGCCACGGACTCAAGATTTGTAGAGATTATTTCTGAGTGGAGGTGCTGGCGGGAATTGCACCCGCGTATGGGGGTTTTGCAGACCCCTGCCTTACTGCTTGGCTACAGCACCGAAAGCTAGGGGATTGTACTGACAATTCCATACTTCCTCTAGGGGCGATTCGCCCTCGTATACGCAAAAAAAGAGTTGCTACGTTGGTGCACATGGGGCTACACTTCCCGAAATATCATGACCCGCCTCTCCACATCAGCGGCTGCAGCTTCGACAGATCCCAAGGATTACTGCATCGCAACCATCGGCAGCCATTCGGCGTTGCAGATTCTCAAGGGCGCAAAGGACGAAGGCATGCCGAGCCTTGCCATTTGCAAGCGCGGGACCGAACGCGTGTACCAGAGTTTTGGCGTCGCCGATGAGATCATTACGGTGAATGACTGGAGCGAATGGGATAGCGTCGTCGAGCCCGAACTTCTGAAGCGAAACGCCATCATCATTCCGCACGGATCGTTTATCTCTAACATGGGCCATGCCAAAGTGCAGAACATGAAGGCAATGTACTACGGCACCAAGGAAATCCTCGAGTGGGAAAGCAATCGAACGATGGAACGAGAATGGCTTCTGGATGCCGGTATTTTGATGCCGCGTGTTTTTGCAAAACCGGAAGATATAGACTGTCCGGTCATCGTGAAGTTTCACGGCGCCGGCGGTGGCTTCGGGTACTTCGTCGTGCGGAGTGCGGAACAGTTTTACGAGGTGAAGAATCGCAAGTATCCCGACGATAACGACTACACGATCCAGGAGTACATCATCGGAGTGCCGGTGTATGTTCATTACTTTTTTTCACCGATCACCGGCGAACTCGAGATCATGAGTTTCGATAAACGCTACGAATCCAATGCTGATTCCATCGGACGCATCAAGGCCGAGGACCAGCTCGCTGCAAAAATCCACACGAGCTACACCATCGTTGGGAATATCCCCATCGTCGTGCGTGAATCCATGCTCCCCGAATTCTTTTCGATGGGCGATCGAGTCATCGAGGCGAGCCGTAAGCTCCACAATACGAAGACCAAGGCAACACTTGCGAAAGGCCTCTTCGGACCGTTCTGCCTAGAGACGATCGTCACGCGAAAATTGCAGGTCTTCGTCTTCGAGATCAGCGCACGCATCGTCGCTGGCACGAATCCGTTCATCGAGGGTTCGCCGTACACTGCGCTGAAGTACGATGTTCCGATGAGCACCGGACGGCGCATCGCTAGAGACATCAAGCAGGCGATCACGCAGGGGAGACTGGAGGAGGTGCTTGGATAATCTTGCCTATGGATATCAAAAAAATTCTCGCCGGCTACGATCTTCAGAAACTTACGGTCGGGGTACTCGGTGGCCACAGCGCGCTCGATGTGTGTCATGGTGCGAAGCAGTTCGGATTTCAGACGGTCTGCGTTGCGCGAAAAGGCAGGGAAAAAACGTACGCGAAGTACCTGAAGACTCGTGATGATCGCGGGTGCATCGATCAGACGATCGTCGTCGATACATTTTCGGATGTTCTCGATACAAAGATCCAAGAGAAGCTCCGAAAAATGAATACAGTATTTGTTCATAACAGGTACTTCTGGACGTACATCGATGATTTCTCCCGCGTCGAACATGATTTCTCTGTTCCGATGTTCGGTTCACGGACGCTTCTCAAGCTCGAAGAGCGAGATCAACCCTTCAATCAGTATGATCTCCTGAAGAAAGCGGAGATCCGGACACCGAAGATGTTTGCATCCGCAAACGATATTGATAGACCGGTACTCGTGAAGGCAGCGGAAGCGCAGCGTGGGTACGAGCGAGCGTTTTTTCTCGCCACGGACACAAAGTCCTACGAATCCGTCGGATCATCACTCGAAAAGGAGGGAAAAGTTTCTTCCGACTGGCGCACAGCGACGATCGAAGAATTCATCGTCGGTGCGCCGGTGAATTTTAATTTCTTCTTTTCGCCGCTCACGGGCGAGCTGGAGCTTCTTGGTACGGATACGCGTCGTCAGACGAACTTGGACGGTTTTCTCCGCATGACTGGAAAGCAGCAGGAGATTGCGATGAAGACGATTCCACTGAAGATGATTGAGACCGGACACATCGCATGCACCGTGAAGGAGTCGATCCTCGAGAAGGCATACGACCTTGGAGAGAAATTTGTCGCAGCGTGCGGAAAGCTTCCGAAGAATCTAGATCCCTCCGGGAAGGGCATCATCGGTCCATTCGCGCTGCAAGGCGCAGTCGTCGCGGAAGAGGGGAAGGAAGACGTCGTGATCTTCGATGTGTCGCTGCGGATTCCGGGTTCGCCGGGCACAGCAGCTACACCGTACTCGGGGTATCTGTACGGAGAGTCCATGAGTGTTGGTGAGCGCATCGGCATGGAACTTCGAAACGCCGTCGAGGAGAGGCGTCTTCCGGAGATTCTCACCTGAGTTTTACCAGGGGTGAATGCTGTCCTCTGTCCTACTGCACGCGCTGTAGTCATTTTGGCAGAGCGCTTTCGCAGCGACGCAGGTTTGGCAGATCGTCGTTCGGATCGTTCCTTTCGATGCCATGCATGCGTGGCATTCAGGTCTTTGTTCGCTGGAGCGCATGCACATCTCTAGGCTTGCATCACACGTTGTTGCGGTGGCTTCGGCCTCGGGCTGGACCGTACTCATCACATGAGCAAAGAGTATGGCACCTACGAGAGATGCAGTACCGATGGTGCCGATAATGAGCGAGAATATCCGTGAAAGAGCGACAGTCTGTTTTTTGGACATGGATATGTGATGTAAGTGTTTTCTATATTATACAATAATAGTTATGTATTGCAAATATCTTCGGCGGAAAAGTCACACAGCCTTCGCGTCCTGATCTTCTCAGGCTTTCATTCTCTCGTAGGCTTATGTTCAGCCTCGA
>CAZESZ010000081.1:0-4477 GCA_964514855.1 uncultured Candidatus Peribacteria bacterium
ATGGCGCAGAGAGTCCTTTTGGGCAGGACTGAAGATCTGGAATGTATCCGTGTAGACCATGCGCATAGAATGGCTTAAAAAAGCCGCTTTCTCAAGACACTGTCTGCATGATCATCTCAGCTTTTGCTTCCTTCGCTTTCTTCGCCTCCTCCTGCAACCTCTGAACTAAAGCCAGGATTCCAATCTCCCGAACAAAATCACGGACCTCAGCGCAAACCTCCGCGATAGACTTAGTCCCATCGATAGTCGTGAGCTTGTCCTGCGATCCAAAATACTGTTTAACCGGATTCATGTCACCTTCAGCGATATCGAGACGACGCCTTCTTTTTGCTGGCATGGCATCGTCAGATCTCGGCTTTTCACCCTTAGAAATGGCAAGTTCTGCCCTCTTTATCATCCGCTCTTCTGCCACTTTGCGCGGAACTTCAATGAGCAGAGCATGGTCGTTACGACCATGGTGAGTCATCAATTCACTGTACGATTGAATTTGACCTCCGCTCCGGGGCAAACCATCGAGCAACCAAACACACTCGCTCTTGAGTAACTTCAACGTTTCAGTAATCTGCTCTAAAATCTCGGTATCAGGGACCATCTCGCCCATCTCTGCATATTGTACTGCCGCTCTACCAAATTGCGTATCTTTCCGAATGTGTGCCCTTACCATCGCACCGACTTCAAAGTGCTCAAGTGCATTATGACCCATGGCATCTTTCAAATCACTGATCACCGTTCCCTTGCCTGCGCCGGGGTAGTTACTGATCACATTCAATGTATTAGGAATATTCATAATACTTATTTGAAATAAAATATAATAAAGTCAAATTTACTGACTCGCGAACTATACCCTCACTCTACGAGAGTTTCAAGTGTCTTAGAGCGCGTTTTCTCGTGCCCTCACGGCCTGTTTCAGATCAGCATAAATCTGATCGACACTGCGGTCAGCGTGAATCTCGGTCACTTTTCCGGCAGCTTTATATCCATCGATAATCGGCAATGTTTTCTCGGTAAATGTGTTCATGCGACGACGAATGATCTCGCTCTTGGCATCGTCGGCCCTCCCCTCCTGCGCGGCCCGGCCGAGAATGCGTTTCTCCGCTTCGTCAGCATCGAGCAAGAAGTGAATGCAGTGAAAATCGCGACCTGCTTTCTGCATCGCGCTATCAAAATCTTTCTTCTGGTTTTCATCGCGAGGAATACCATCGAAGAGAATCTTCGTACTCTTCGGGCGCGAAGCGATGGCTGTCGCCACAACCTGCATGATGATCTCGTGCGGAACCAGATGACCGTGGTCGATATAGCTTTTGACAGTCGTTCCGAGCTCTGAGCCACTGCCCGCGATCTTCCGGAGCTCTCCACCAGCCTCGAAAATGTCATAACCGAGTTCAGCCGCAAGTTTCTTGGCTTGCGTGCCTTTGCCAGAGCCTTGGATACCGAAGAAAACAAGATCCATAGAGGGTGAGGTACGTATGGTAGGTACGGTAGGTTGGGTAGGAAATTTATGCAATTTGACATTGGAAAACGAGTAGGTGTACGATTGTACACTATGGAATTTCGAACAATGCAGAAAACTTTTCGACAGCTGATCGTTTGGCGCGAGGCTCATGCCCTTACTCTTTTGATCTATAAAGCAACTCGACTCTTTCCATCGGATGAAAAATTCGGAATAACATCTCAGTTACGAAGAGCTGCTGCTTCGGTAGGAGCACAAATTGCAGAAGGGGCACAGATGCCTACGATGCCTCATCGACTTTTGTACTATCAGCGTGCATATGCTTCAGCAGCTGAAGTTGATAATTTTTTGGAACTTTCGAAAGATCTGGGATATGTGAAAATAGAAGATTATCGCTCTCTTCTACAAAAGCTCAACCGTGCAAGTTTTCTCCTGACAAAACTCATACAATCTCAAAAATCCACGTCACGTACCACACCTACCTGACCTACCCAACCTACCTAACCTACACAAGCTTCTCGTAATCATGCGACAGCAGCTGCGCATTGACCTGACGAATGAGCTCCAGAACGACACCGACGATGATGATGAGACCGGAACCGGAGATGATGAGATCTTGGCTGGAGAGCGTAGAGTAACGCGTGAAGACGAGCGGGATGATGGCAACGATGCCGAGGAAGATGCCGCCCCAGAGGTTCAGGCGATTGCTGATCTTTTCGAGCATACGAGCCGTCTCGCGGCCCGGACGGACACCGGGGATGAATCCGCCGCGCTTCTGGATATTATCGGCCAGATCATCAGGCTTGAAGGTGACGGAGACGTAGAAATACGTGAATGCAATGACAAGTAAGAAGTAGAGCGCCATGTACAGAACACTCGGCGTCTGGGAGTTCAGGTTGGTCTGAATGAAACTCACGATGCCGGCGAAACGCGGAGCGGTCTGCAGAAACTGCGCAATGATGCCCGGAAACGTGATGAGCGAGATCGCGAAGATGATCGGCACCATGCCAGCTTGGTTTAGGCGAATCGGAATATTTGCCTTCACACCGCGTCCAGCGCCCTGGTTCGCGTACGTGATGGGAATGGCGCGGTGCGCGTCCGTGAAGAGCACAACTGCGACGAGCATCGCGAGTGAGACGATGAGAAACAGGTAGAACGCCGAGATTTTATCCTGACCTGCGGCGAACATCGTGCTGAGCGTGCGTGGCATACCGGCGACGATGCCAGTGAAGATGAGCAGAGAGATGCCGTTACCGATGCCTTTTTCGGTGATCAGTTCACCGAGCCACATGACGAACACACAGCCCACGGATACGTAGAGCATCGGCAGGAGAACTTCCGGAAACGTCATGGGGACGATGTTGCCGCTTCCTCCACGATTCAGGAGGACGAGGAAACCGTAGCTCTGCATAAACGCGAGAACGATGGAGATCCAGCGTGTGTAGGTATTGATCTTCTGTTGGCCCTGGACTCCTTCTTTGCTCAGTGCCTCGAGACGCGGGAAAATAACGGTGCAGAGCTGCAAGATGATGGATGCATTGATGTACGGTGAGAGACCGAGCAGCGCGATGCTGAAATTCTGTACAGCTCCGCCGGTGAGTGCGGCGAAGATGCCAAGTGGGCCAGAGGAGGCGCCGTTGGCCAAAAATTGCTGCAAGAGAGCTCTGTCCGCACCAGGGATGGTGATGTGTGATACCGCACGGAAGAGGACGAGGATTCCGAGCGTGAAGAGGATTCGCTTGCGGAGATCATTCGACTGCCAGAGTTGCCTCAAGTACTGAAACATATCAGGCGTGAACGATGGTGACGGAGCCTCCTGCTTTCTCGATGGCAGCCTTCGCACTCTTGGATGCTGCGTTGACGGTGAGAGAAATTTTCTTCGTGATGGTGCCGCGGCCGAGAAGCTTTACAGGTCCGCGTCCGCTAACGATGCGAAGAGCCTTGAGTGCTGCGATATCATACGAACCTGCGGGAACACGCTTCTCGAGGATATCGAGATTGAGCGGTTCCATGGTGACGCGGCGCGGATGGACGAAGCCACCGAGCTTCGGCTGACGACGGATGAGCGGCGTCTGACCTCCTTCGAATCCAGCGCGGCGGCCCTTGCCGACACGAGATTGCTGACCTTTTTGTCCGCGGCCTCCGGTGGTTCCGGAGCCAGCGCCATTGCCACGTGCAACGCGGTGGCGCTTGCTCGTGGATCCGCGGTTTGGCTTGAGAGTGTGTAGCATGAGAAGGACGGTACGAAATGAATCCGGTCTGAGGAGAGATCGTAAGCACTCTACCAGTGCGGGCACGGAGACTACAGAGAAAATAGGCATTCGGCAAGCATGCCCACCCCCCAATTCCTCTCGCAGGCTCTGACGAGCATCTCAGGGAGAGGGATGTCCCACGGACGCGGGACGATGTGGAATCCAAAAGTCACCAGTGTTAAGTCCGCATCCCTTGACATTCCCAGGGGTAAAGGCAGGATGTATGCCAAGATTTTCTTACCATCGCCTCGTGAAAACCGCTCTTCAGATCAATGTCGGAGTCCCCAATAGTCCGGGCTCACTCGCACGTATGACCGACATGCTGCGCGCCGCCGATGTCAATCTGGAAGCGCTTTTTTGTACGAACAATGAGAAAGAATCAGTGGTGCATATCATCGTCGATGATCCGGAAACGGCCAAAGTCGTTCTCCGTGATATCGGAGATATCACGACGACAGAGGTACTGGCGGTCAGGGTGAAAAACAGTCCGGGAGCAATCGCTCACCTCGCGCGCATGTGCGCCGGAGCACAGATCAACATCAACCATATCTACGCCACGTCACTCGGCAAAGAAGCGATGTGCTATCTGGCAGTCGATGACATCGCAGGAGCGAAGAAGGTGTTGAAATAAGTATTCAGTATTTTGTATCGAGTATTCAGGACGATACTTACAGAATACTGAATACAAAATACTAGATACTCGCAAAAATCCTCCCAAATTCTTTGGCCGCCTCAGGACCATTCCCCGTCACGATCAGTCCGTCGGTCACGACTG
>CAZESZ010000082.1:0-4422 GCA_964514855.1 uncultured Candidatus Peribacteria bacterium
TCCACTTCCCCCTGCGAGCCATGGCCGATGATGTGCAGTCATCAACGGCAGAGCGCACGAAGCGCGAGAAGACCGCGCTCATTGAGCAATTGCGGAAGACTCCCGTGATTCAGATTGCATGTGAGAAAACGGGGGTCAGTCGCATGACCTATTACCGATGGCGTGATGATGAAGAATTCGCCAAGGCAGCAGACGAAGCCCTTATAGATGGAAAATCACTCGTCAACGATCTTGCCGAATCGCAATTGCTCTCCGCGCTGCGTGAAGGCGAAGCATGGAGCGTCCAGTACTGGCTCCGGCATCACCATCTCGACTACTCCAACAAACTTGAAATAACGGCCAAGGCCGCATCGGACAAGTTAACGCCCGAACAGCAGAAACAATTAGACCGCGCCCTTGCGCTCGCGGGGGTCTTGCCTGCCTCTGATTCGAAACAGCCTGCATCTCCTTCTCCAAGCGACAATGGAGCCTCCTGAGAATCTTGCTTCGCTTTTCCGTGATTCCAAAACGCGCAGACCACTCGTGCGAGCATCGCACCAGTATTTTTTTCTCGCATACTTCGGCCATTACATGCAGTGTCCGGCAGCTCCGTTTCATCAAGAACTCTTTACTCTCACTCAGTCCCTTCCTCCACTCTCCGTCATTCTTGCATTTCGTGGCTCCGCAAAGTCCACGATAATGACGCTGTCGCTTCCGATCTGGTCAATTGTCGGAGTGCTTGAAAAGAAATTCGTGCTGATCATTGCTCGCACTCAAGAGCAAGCGCGGCAATTTATGCGGAACATCCGCGAAGAACTGGAACGCAATGATCTATTGAGGAGCGACCTTGGACCATTCCGAATGGAAGAAGACGAATGGCGTAATCTCGTTCTCGTACTGCCTAAGTACGGTGCGAAGATTATGGCAGTTTCCGTGGAACAGAGCGTGCGCGGTCTTCGCCATGGACCGCATCGTCCCGACCTTATCGTCTGCGACGACATGGAGGACATGCAATCGGTGAAGACGAAAGAAGGTCGTGATGCCGTGTACGACTTCCTGAAACGCGATCTCCTGCCCGCAGGAAGCGCCGTCACACAGACTGTTATTGTCGGGAACATGCTTCACGATGACTGCGTGCTCATGCGTCTCGTTCGTGAAATCGAGGGTGGTAAGTTGCAGGGTTTATACAAGACATATCCTCTGATCGATGACACTGGAAACTGCATGTGGCCGGGTAGATTTCCAACTAAAGAGCATATCGAAGCCGAGAAGCGACGCATCGGAAATGAATTGGTGTGGTTGCAGGAATATTTACTCAAGATCGTCTCATCGGCCACTCAGGTCGTACGGAAAGAATGGATCAGGATGTATGACGAACCTCCTTCACAGGAACCTGTCGCCGTTGCAGTGGCAATCGACCTAGCCTTCTCCGAAAAGGACAGCGCGGACTACACGGCCATGCTCACTGGCAAGGGATACTGGATCAATGATCAATTGCGGATCTACATCCTCCCAAATCCGTTCCATGCTCGTGTAACGCCACTGGAGACTCTGCAAGCTGCGAGAACTGCTGCGCGGGCGAATAGTGCGAGTGGAGATGAGGCAACGCTATTAGTGGAGAACGTAAATCAAGGACTTTTTATCGGTCTGCTTCAGGAAAACGGTCTCTATGTAAAAGAATTTCGTCCGTTTCAGGATAAAAGGACACGGCTCATGCAGGTAACGCCATTCCTTGAGGCTGGACAGGTGTTCTTTCCAGAAACTGGCTGTGAGGATCTGATAAATGAACTCGTGAACTTCGGCCTCGAACGTCACGATGATTTGGCAGATGCATTCGCAATGCTTCTCACACATTTCATTGATGAACATGCACACCAACCACAGAGCACATATTTAATCAGAGGTGGACCGACTACAGGCGGTTACAGCAGCCGGAAATGGGCGATGATGTTCCGTTAGAGGCTCAGCAAATGACGGAAGATTTCGACCATAGCAAACGTGTCGAGTTCGCAGTATTCGATGAGATGACCCCACGTTTCGTCACGCTCTTTTGCAGACTTCTCAGGACCAAACATCCGGTACCACGAGAGGGAGGCAGCCATGCCTTCATGAATCGTCAGATTCTTGTGCGACAGTGCGGGGATGAGAACGGGTAACACTTTCTTGATAGAGCAGCTGCCGCAGAAATCAGGATGAACGTAATGCTGGTTGCTAAAAATCTCCATGAGGTCAAATGTCCTTGCATTCAACGACTCGAAGAACGGAGCGAATGTAGGCAGCGATGCACCCATCTCCTTATTTCTGGTTGTTTCAAACGCCTTATACCAAACAATGACATTCCCTTTGTCTGGCAGATTAGTACGGAGAGAATCTGCTAGCTCGGGGATGGTGTTTCCGAGATTGCGCGCCAGAAATTCATGGTGTTCCAGCTCCGCGCCGGGTGCGGGTAGAACATGCAGCGAATATTGGAACGGCATTGCCTGATGAGGATGAAGCCCGTCGAACATTGGCACTGCGCAGGCGAACGTCTCGTAGTCGAGAAATGACAACGGGTATTCAAGTTTGCTGAGAGCTTCGGCAATCTTGTCCTTCTCTACGATGGGCGTTCCCGAACGTGCTACCTGTACTTGGCAAGCTTGAGCCGTGGTGAGCTTGTAGTCCTCAGGCAAATCAAGGATCGCACGAATGCCCGATGTATAGAGTTTCTGCGCCTTGGGACCACTGATGCGGGTGAGTTCAAAGATCGAATGATCCGGAAGACCGGGATAGCAGTGTCCGACGCACATGCATTCTTTTGGCACACAGGTGCAGGCAATTTCTCCGGCTTTTGGAGTCGCATTATCGATGATTGCTAGAGCCTTTATGATATCTGCCTCAACAGTGTCCTCGACTTCATTCACCTCTTCCGTGATGTCTTTGATGATCAGAAACGACTGAGGATCAATCGCACCTGCACGGAGGTAATCTCCGTTCACATACACCAGATGCACTCTGCCGATGTCGAAGCCCGCTTTCCTGAATGCTATTCGCTGGAAGCAAACATCATGGATATGTTCCTTCTTCACTTCCGAAGAACTTTTCACTTCAAAGATGTCCCACTTCTTCGTCTCGGGATTGAATCGAATGACGTCTGCGATTGCCATGATTCGGTCGGCAACGGCTGCTGCCTGAAAGATTGTCGTGGCACCGGCTTTGATCTGATCCTGCGTTTGTTTCTGAACATCGGTACCGTGCCCCTTGATCATGACACCATCAGGGAATAATTCCCGAGCGATCACATCGACCATGTTTCCCTCTTCAAACCTCCAGAGAAGCGAAGGATTCTGTGAGTGGTGGTGCATCTCTTCCTGTTTATGCTTCCAGACCCATAGGTGCATGGGACATTCTAGATATCGATGCGTGTAATCGGATTTGGTGAGCATTTGTAAGGAAGATTAGAGGATTATGAAACCTGCGTCTCCTGTATTTCACTGACCATACGGTCAAATACGACCAATAAGGCGGTGATCTCCTTTTCTGATATTTGATCGAGGCGGATCTCATAGTAGGTCGCATCCATCCGATCCCTCTTGAGGGAAGGAACTGCTTGAATGAGTTGATCTGCGTATTTCTTCCGGGTCTCAGGATTATTCTTCCAGAATTCCGATACGAGGTTCCAGCGACCGTTCGTGTTTGCGAAGAAGACGGTTTTCCGGATGCCGTTCTTCGATTCTGCTTTCAGCTTGAAGGAGTTCGTGCCGTATTCGACTGCATCGGGACTGTGCTTCGTTGCGAAGTTGTAGATTTGTCGCATTTTCTGAAGGGTCTTTTCGTCGGTTTCCTTTTGAAGCTCAGCGAAAAAAGATTCTTCGTCCCACACTCTTGCTTCGGTGCGTGGTTTGGAAACGGAAACATCTTTCTTCACCTCGGCTCCGAATAACTTCGGAATCATGATCTCGTACGTCTCGAATTTGTAGTATTCGATCTCCGCGACGTAAATATTGAATTTACTGTACTGGTTGAGAAACAGGATGAGGTCTTTGAGTTGCGCATGTAGGGTGTCCATCAGAACGACGAACTTGAAAGTTCCATTATCGAGATTGCCACGGAAACTATCGATCTGCTTTTGCGTCTCCTCTTCCGACATTCCGAAGAAATCTTGCAACTTCTGCTGAAGACTCATGCTCCATTTCTTTTGCGATTGCCGATCCAGTTCGCCGAGGAATGCAGCGAAGTCACTGTAGTGCCGCCAGAGGGAAGCACCATAATCGAGGACTTGAGCGACGACATGACGTTTGTCTGCGTTGCGATAGAGTTTTGTTTCGATCAGATAAAGCTCTCCTTCCTTGTCGATGCCGACTGCATCGATGGGACCACTTTGGGTTGGGAATTCCCGGGCGACGATCAGGAGCCGGATATCCTCCTTGATGTCATAGAGTGGTATGGATTCCGGATTTTCATAGA
>CAZESZ010000083.1:0-2277 GCA_964514855.1 uncultured Candidatus Peribacteria bacterium
TCCATCCGTACTCCGCGAAATATGGGAAACAAAAGTCTTGCACAGGAGTACGGATTAAATTTTGTGTCGTTCGAAGTATTCTTTGCTTCCGATGCGGATACGATTTTAAAAGAAGATTTTATCGAAAGAGTTGAAAAAGATTTTTCCAATCCGAAAGTCGTTGCGGTGAGCGGATATGTTCGCAGTCTCAAATACAATTGGATTACGCGCCATCGCGCCTTTGAATACGCGATCGGGCAGAACTTCACGAAATGCGCACAGAAATGCCTGAACTTTATTTTTGTGATTCCGGGAGCGGCAGGAGCATTCCGCACGTCTGTTTTTCGCAAGTATCTTACCTTCGATCACGATACCATTACCGAAGATCTCGACTTCACCTACAAGCTCAACAAAAACGGTTTCAAGATTCATTACAACCGAGACATCATTGCGTACACGCAGGATCCTGCGACAATTTCCTGCTACATCAATCAAATGCGAAGATGGTTCGGCGGCGGCTGGCAGAATCTTCTCAAGCACTACGACATTGTATTTACTCATCCTGCACAGGCATTGGAGCTCTCCTTAATATATGTGGAAGGACTCGCATATTCGTTACTCCTTCTGTTGCTCCCGTTCATCAGCCTGCGTCTTACGCTCTTTGTGATTCCATTTTATTTTCTGGTTGCGTTTTTCTTCAGTATTTTTGCCGCGCTAAAAGAGAGAAGAGCGGACATGCTTCTTGCTTCATTTCCGTATATGCTCCTGGTCTACATCAACGCATATATTTTCGTCGAACAGTTTGTGAAGGAGGTGATTTTAAGAAGAAAACATCTTACCTGGTTCACCCCGCAGCGTACCGCATAATGCTATGAATCCTTTCTCGCAGCTCCTCGGCCTTTCGTTTATGATCCACCTGGGTATCCTTCTTTTTGATAAGGGAAGATCGGGTTATCATGCGCTCCGTACGACACTAAAATCCAAGCGACCATGAGGCTCATGATCTCTCTTTTTATTATCGGCGCTTTGTCGGCTATCGTTGTCGGCAGCATCACCAAGATCGTCGTGGTCGCATTTTCGGATGATTACTCGAATTTTCATTTGGCTGCAGTCATGGCGAATGAAATTGACTTCCTGCATGAAGCCGCTGCAAAAAATCCGGAAGATGCCGAGGATGAGTCCTTTGCCTGCGACGAGATGCCCGTTCAGTGCGATATGCCGAACGGCATATTCGCCCCTCTCTCCATCATGGAGTATTTCAGTGAGAAGAGTTTGCCGACACAATTCTCCGGTCGTGTGTTTCTGGCGAGGAATAATGCAACCGACGCATGTCACGACCCGTATCAGCAAAATCTTTTCCTTCTCTTTATCATTAGGGAAAACAGATACCCCGAAAGGACTATGTGCAAGCAATTAACAATTTTCTGCCGTTGTTTGACGTATTTTCCCCGTTTCTATACGCTGCCCCTCCTGTAACCATGTTTACAACCTTTCTCTCTCCCTCCGTTATGCGTATTTCATTCAGAAAAACTGCCGGGTTCGTGGCTGCAACGCTTGTTGCGGGCCTTCTTCCGTTTTCGCCTCTGACCTTGGCCGTTTCGGGCAATCTCATTGCCAATCCTTCTGTGGAGTCGCCGCTTGCGAATAATTCCGCTCCTTTGGACTGGTACACGCATACACTTGGCAATGCGCAGGCCGTCTATTCCTATAAGAGTATCGGTGCCTATGACGGTGCCAGATCTCTGCGCATAGATATGGAAAGCACGACTCCGGGCTCCGCGCAGTGGGCATTTAATGATGTTCCGGTGGTGCCCGGCGCCGCATACACGTACACGGAGTACTACATGGCGAGCGTGAGAACTGCTTTGCGTATCCGATTTACCTTTGAAAACGGCAGGACCGTCACACGTATTCTCACAACCGTACCTGCGTCCAGAGGTGAGTGGACCAAACTCGAAACAAGATTCAGCATGCCGAGTCGCGTGACGTCGATCACTATCATGCATAGCATTTTGAGCAAGGGGTATCTTGAAACAGATCTTCATTCACTTACAGCCGATGATGTCGCATCGGTTGCTCCCCCAGCATTCGGAGGAGGACCAGTGACAACGAGGACGTCAACCATCACGAGGCCTCGGGGCGGCGGCGGAGGAGGCGGAGGCGGTGGAGGTGGAGGTGGCAACGTGCTCGTCGAAGAAGTGAGTAGTCCATCAAGCAGTTCCAGCTCCTCCGAATCTTCCGGTAGCAGCGAATCAAGTTCATCCTCAGAATCCTCTTCGAGCAGCGAATCAAGTTCAT
>CAZESZ010000083.1:2377-4394 GCA_964514855.1 uncultured Candidatus Peribacteria bacterium
AGAATCCTCTTCGAGCAGCGAATCAAGTTCATCCTCAGAATCCTCTTCGAGCAGCAGCTCGTCGTCGAGTGAGCCGAATCTCATCGTGAATCCTTCCTTTGAAATTGATGATGGAAACGGCGGCCCTGCGAACTGGCACATCGGAGGTTTCGGCACGAACACTGTCGAGTTCGCGTATCCGGCTGATGCGCAGCACGGTTCCCGTGGTGCAGGTCTGACCATTACCGACTACACCGATGGAGATGCGAAGTGGTACTTCGATGACGTCGCTGTGACAGCGGGTGAGGAATACCAGTTCACCGATTACTACAAAGGAAATGCGACAAGCAGCGTCGTGATCCGCTATAACTTGGGCGGTGGCAACTATTCCTACTCGCAGATCGCCACGCTTCCTCCGAGTGCCGACTGGCAGCAGTTCGTTGGCACGTTCACTCCTCCGGCGGGAACGGTATCTGTGACAGTTTTCCATTTGCTTCAGTCTGCCGGAACATTGTTTGTAGATAACTATCGCCTTGTTGAAATCTCTCTCATCGGTCCGGGTCCCGATTCTTTCAGCGAAGGATTCGTGACGCTGACATTCGATGACGGGTGGACGTCAAACTACAACTTTGTATTGCCGGTGCTTTCGAATGCGGGCCTTCCCGGCAGTTTCTTTGTCATTACGAACGAGGCCGCAAACGCGGATGATTCAAACCTCGGCAATCCGGATTCGTACCTTACATATGAAAGAATTCATGAGATCGAGAATGCGGGGAATGAAGTTAGCGCACACACAAGAACCCATCCGTCGCTCACATCTCTTTCCATCGAAGATGCAACTGCGGAAGTAAGCGGTTCACGCGATGATCTTCTGAATGAGGGATTCTCTCCCGTCGAAACATTCGTCTATCCCTACGGTAACTACAATCAGAACATCATCCAGCTTGTGAGTGATACAGGATTCACAGGCGCACGTTCCGTTGAGGAAGGTTACAACACGAAAGCGACGAACAGATTCGCCCTCAAAACGCAGAACGTTCTGGTGGGTACCACTGCTCAGCAAATGAAGCATTGGATCGATACTGCAATCGCCAACAAGACGTGGCTTATTATGACGTTCCATCAGGTCGACAATGCAGGTCTCGACTACAGTACGACTCCGGCAATCCTGCAGGAAATTGCTGATTACTTAAATCTCCACAACGTCCAGGTGCGCACATTGCGCGAGGGACTGCAGCTTTTGCCCTAGACATTCATTGAGATTGGCCGGGTGGCCTTACGGTAAAGCGTTCTTAAAAGCTTCAAGCGACGCCGCATCGGAGTTCACCCGCCAGTCTCTCTCTTTGTTCTGATTAAACCAAATCCACCCGGCAAGGCTCGGGTATTTGGCCATCTGTACCGTGAGCGCATCTGTGATCCAGTCTGCTTTGCGGCTATCTCCCGCACAAGCCATCGAGAAGATGTAGATAGGCTTTCCGTATGTTCCAAGTTTCTGAAGTGATGACTTAAAGACGCTGTCGAAGGATTGCCAGGGGCTTCCAAAGTTGAAACCGTCAACACCGACGTAGTCAACATACTCGCTGCCAGGATAGTAGGCCTCGATGCTGTTCTCGGCGGTCGTCGGAACGGAAACGTTATTCACGGCCCATCCGAACTTCACATTGGTCGCATTTCCGAAGAAACCGTGAATATGGCGCCAGGCTTCGATCACTTTCGCCGGCGTATTGTTACCTACGGTGCCGCTCCAAGGATTCCATTCGCCGTTCATTTCATGAAGCGGAACGAAGATAACCGGGCCGTCGTAGGATTGTGCGCCTGCTGCAAATTGCTGAAGCTGACTATCGCCGTCTCCGTTAATGATTTCATCAAGCGTGATACTGTAGGGCTCCCAGAAAAGCACCAGCGTCTTCCCTTTATCACGCACCGTTGATGCGAAATTGGAAGGAAACGGATCACTTGCCTCAACAAAGATGGCCTGCATATTCATGGTTTTGCCGACGGTGGATTCAAATGCAGCAGCATCGGTTGTTCTGTCTCC
>CAZESZ010000084.1:0-4349 GCA_964514855.1 uncultured Candidatus Peribacteria bacterium
AATATGTTCTCTCAGGCGGTATCATCATTAAGATAATTATACTATAAAAAATATGTTAGTCAATCATCGCTTGAGCCCTGATGATAGCCCACTTGATCTTACTTTCGTACTTTTTCCCAGTCGTCCTGAAATTTTTCGATGCCGGAGTCTGTCAGGCTGTGGCGTGGCAATTTTTTGAAGAGATCGTACGGAATCGTCGCGATGTGCGCACCGAGCATCGCAGCATCGATGATGTGGCGGGGGTGACGAGTGGAGGCTACCAGCACCTCGGTTGCGAAATCATATTTGGACCAGACTTCCATGATCTCGGCGATGAGCGTCATGCCGTCTTCGCCTTCGTCGTCCAGTCTGCCGATGAATGGACTGATGATCGTCGCGCCAGCTTTGGCTGCAAGCATCGCTTGCGCGACCGAAAAGATCAGCGTCGTGTTTGTCTTGATGCCTTTGGTTTTGAAAAACGTCAGCGCCTTCAAGCCTTCCGTCGTCATCGGCACTTTTACGACGACGTTTTTGTGCCACGACGCGTACTCCTGTCCTTGCTTCTTCATTCCTTCTGCATCAGTTGCGGTAACTTGTGCGCTGACACACGGGACATGTTTGCACATCTCCAAAATTGTCTTTTTGAATTCTTGACCTTCTTTTGCTACGAGCGACGGATTGGTCGTAACGCCATCCAGGACTCCCCAGGTTGCGATCTCGGCGACGTGTGCGGTATTGGCGGTGTCTAAGAAAAATTTCATGATAGCGAGAGGGGAACAGAGCGCAGTATACTGCCGTTTGGTTTTTATCGTACAGCGGTTTCTTCTTTCGCTTGGTCCATGAAACGTACGTTCACCGTCATCTCGTTTCTTGTCGTCCCACTTCTCACAGCATCCGTCGTCGTAGGGTACGTGTGGATGCTTCGTCAGAATGAGCGCTCTCAGCTTCTGAATCAGTTCAGCGATGTCGTTGCACCTCCGAGTGATGCGATTCTCACCGAGGATGCGACTCTCATGCGGTACATCGAGACGTACGGTCCCGCGCCCACCATGCGCGTGCTCATCACTGCCGCGGACCGCGCGCAGATCGACTGTCACAATCGTGCGCATCAGTTCGGCCGCATGAGCTATGAAACGTTTGGCGATGAAGTCCTGAAGCTCAATATTCCGGAGTGTCATTCCGGTTTCTATCATGGTGCCATCGAAGCGTATTTCAAGAAAAACGGTACGGATCGTCTCGCAGAAAAACTGTCATTCATTTGCCCCAGCGGTCTTAACACGTTCTTCATGCATCAGTGCCGTCACGGACTCGGGCATGGGCTCATGGCATGGTCATCGTACGATCTGCCGGAAACACTCGACTACTGCGGCTTGATTAGTGATGACGCCGGTAAGTCCTCGTGCCGCTCAGGTGTGTTCATGGAAAATATCGTCGGTTCGCTCACGGATTCGCCGGAGGCCAGAGCGCTTGGACACTTCACAAAGTATCTTTCGGACGATCCGCAATATCCATGCTCGATCGTAAAAGAAGAGTACAAGAGTGATTGTTATTTTCTCCAGACGGACCGGATGTACTGGCTTTCCAAGACTGGTTTTCAGGGCGTCGTTGACGCGTGCATGAATGCGCCGCAGCAGTACCACTACGTCTGTTTTGCGAGCATGGGACGCACCGTTGGGGGTATCGAGCGCGGACGGCCGGAGCAAGCTGTGAAAGATTGCCAGCTCATTCCCACGCATTCCGACCGCGTGGAGTGCATCATGGCGGTGGCGAAAGATTATCTCTGGGATCCGAGCGGCCAAGAGGGCGGACTACAGTTTTGTGCTCTCGTGCCGCCGGAAGATGGTAAACTCGAGTGTTACCGCGGTCTTTCGGAACATGCGAGGGCGGTGCTCAGTGCAGATCAGCTTGCACATTTCTGTACACGAGTGCCTTCGGAGCTTCAGAGTGAGTGCCTTGCTCCCGCCCCCTGACCTATGCGCATTGTCGCTCCTCTCATCATCATTTCGCTCGTATTACTCAGTGCATGCGCTGCGGCTGAAAAACCAGCGGTTGTTCCATCAGACACGACTGGCGCAATGCAGATCCAGATGGTGGCCTCCGGGTTCGATCCGGATACGGTGACTGTGAAGAGGGGGGCACGAGTGTGTTTCGTGAATGCCGACACCCAGGCGCGCTGGCCGGCGTCGAATATCCACCCAACACACGAGATCTACTCCGACTTCGATCCAAAAAAGCCGGTGCGCGCCGGAGACACGTGGTGTTTTGCGTTTACGAAGCCGGGCATTTGGAAATTTCATGATCACCTGCTTCCGGAGTTCGCGGGCACCGTGACCGTCGAGGAATGATCGTGGATTCTCGCGTCATAACTTGCAGACCGCCGTGCTATCATCCCATTCCGTGACACTCCGCCTGTGGTTGCGTGACGGCTGGTTTCTGTTCTCGGCCTCCATGTCGGTGGTGATCTTCGTTGTGTTCGCCGTACCGACGGTTTTTGGTTTCCAGAACTTCGTCCAGTGGGGAGGAATGTACGATGACCGCTGGTGCACCGTGATCGCATACGAAAAAAATCCTCACGAGGATCCCAGTGCTCGGTCAGAATCTCGGGTGCCTGGATCGGACGTCATGCGTGTCTACAGCGCTACGATGCATAACCGCACATCGTGTTTGGCGATCGCACGCAAGAGTTGTGGCATGAACGCAAAAGACGGATGGACCGCGACGTGGGTAGAGCCGGAGTTCCGCCGCGTGCGGTATATGGGTGACGTGAACATCTGTGCGCTGGATCTGCCGTCACTCGATTCCTGGTTCTCCGATGCGCAGTGACACACTTACGCCGCAGGCAGTCGCGCGGTACTTTCCACAGTTCTTCATCGGATTTTTCTTCGTGGCAGCCGCGTACCTCAAGGCGACAGAAGGTTTCTTCGGACCCGGCTCGTCATCACTCGCATGGATTGTAGAAAACTGGAAGACGACCGCGCATTTCATGCCGACATTTTACATTCCGTTCGCTGATGCCGTGCTCATTCCATATGCCGACGTATTTGCAGTGATCATCATTGCTATCCAGGTAACTGTCGGGGTTTTGCTCCTTGCAGGTAGGCATGTTCGGATTGCCGGAGTGCTCTTGATTTTGGTGCACCTCAATATCTTTCTCGCTGTTTCCAATCAGTTGGAACTCCGCGTCTTCAATGCACAGGCGATGCTGATCGGCATGTACTTTTTCGCCCGTCCGGTCATGCGCGGAGCGGTCTGGACACTGATGACGTATGCGATTGTTCTCATCGGGCTGCTGCATCTCTACGGTCGATGGTCGCTTTTTGGTGATCCGTGGACTGCGTCGTACTTTTGGCAACGGCCGCATTTCTCCGCGTATGTCATGAGTGCGTGGCCTGGCCTGAAATATTTCACGTTGTGGCTCACATCCGGGACGACCGGTCCACTGCTGTGGGCATCTGCGTGGTGGATCAAGCTGGTTCTCTTGCTGAGCATGCTGACACGGTACCGTCTGCAGGCGGGGATTCTTTTCTTCGTCTTCATCACGATCACGACGATGGTCTGGCTGAATGCATTCTCGTGTGAAGGGGTATTCTGGGTACTCACGATGTTTCTCTGGGTGACGCACGAACATGATCTGCAGACAGAGGTATCGCGTACACTTCCTGCATCACTCCCTCTGTGACGGTCGCATTTTTGTCCACTGGCACACTCATTGTGGGTATCGATGAAGCTGGTCGCGGAGCGCTCGCGGGACCGGTGGTCGCCGCAGCGTGCATTCTTCCGACGCGGAGTATGTATCCGGTGTGCATCGGTGACAGTAAACAGATGACCGAGAATCAGCGTGACGAGTCGTACGAGTGGCTCACGAGTGAGTGCATGGTCGGGACCGGATCCGTGGACGCATCCGAGATCGATCGCATCGGTATTCTGGCCGCGACCGAGATCGCGATGCAGCGCGCGGTTGGTGTTATTGCGAAAAAACAGCGAGATCTGTACCTGCTCGTCGACGGTCGTGATGCCTTTTGGTTCGATCATCCGCACAGTTCCATCATCCGTGGTGATAGTTCCGAACGATGCATCGGCGCGGCATCGATCATCGCGAAAGTGACGAGGGATAGACACATGATCGCACTTGATAGCGAATATCCAGAGTACGGCTTCATGGCGCACAAGGGTTACGGTGCCCCAGAGCATTGTAGAGCCATTGCACGCTTCGGACTCTTACCTCTGCATCGCCGGTACTTTTGCAAGAATCTGCAGGTGTTTTCGGATGCCCTTGCCCCCACCCCGGCGCTGCGACGCCACCCCTCCCCCAGATGCTCATCAGAGCCTGGGGGAGGGATTGAGGGTGGGGGCGGTCAGAAGATTGATCG
>CAZESZ010000085.1:0-4201 GCA_964514855.1 uncultured Candidatus Peribacteria bacterium
AAAACAGTGACTTTTCGGCAGAATTAAGCTATAATATGAACATTATGGACGGACCGAACGCCATCGCCGAAACACCCAGAACCGACCTCACAAAAGTGGGTGACAGTGCGCCGGCAATTGTTTTCCAGCCGCAGAAGTTGAAAGAGATCGTCGACGTCGTCGATCTCATGGGTACGGTCGCCGCTCGGGTCCGCGAGGACAATTCTGGAGATATGCCAGGCGGTACCGGAGGAGGCAGGAAAGGCGCGGGCCAGACTTCCGGAGTTACCGCACGCGATGCAGCCATCGCCAACGCTCCACCGCTCACCGTCATGCAGAAAAAGTTGGTAGAACATTTGGAGCGCGAAGTGCAAACCATCGCCAAACAAGCAAAAGCACTGCAGAGATCAAACGCACGCGGATCCGGATTTCTCGTGAGCGAACTGTACCGAAAAATGCGTCGGCTCCGATCACTCATCGGCGACATCCTCCACGCATCAGCGGAGATGATCAAACGGTTCTACATTTCGGTCTTCATCGACCACCAACCACTCGTGGTCACAGGGGGTTCTCCCGAGGGCAAAGGTGAATGATGCTCGCAATATCTCTAGAGAATGCCGTTATCTTCCTGATGCGTCACTGGCGTCCCGGTGAGAGGATTGAGCCCAGACAGAGAATCCGTGGTCGGCAGACTTTCGATAAGCGCATCGGTTGTGGGAAGTTTTTCTGTGTCGATCGCGCGAGCTTTCCACAAGTCCCGAAGACTCTGAACATAACGAGGATCCGTCCGAAGTTTCTCGACAAACGGAAGTGATGCGAGCGCAAATCGCGTGTGCGGGAGACGTTCCTTCAGTCCGTAGACGAACGCGACGAATGCTTCCTCGGACCCAGCGAGACGAAATGCGAATTGATCCTCGACTGTGTTTGCGATCTCCTCCGCATCCAAGCCCGCAAGCACCGTGAGTTTTTCGCTTGGGCCCGATGGATAGTAATGCCTGACGCCTATCCGGCACAGCGTCGCAGGGATCGAAAGATCGGCGAGGAGATCAGCAACCTGACTCGCGAGACCGCCCTCGGTATTGTGATCCTCGACGACGATGAGATGCTGCGTCTCTACCGCAGCCTGCATAATGGCCGACGCATCGAGCGGACGAATGCTCGCGACATTGAGCACGCGGACGACGCGCTGTTTGTCCGCAAGCATTGATGCTGCTTTCAGCGCTTCTCCCAGAACTGCACCGCACGCAATGATAGTCGCTTCATCACGAATGGTGCCATGTCCGGCGATGACCGTTGCCTTTTCATCGAAGAGGTAACCGGGGCCGTACACCGGCTCGCCTTTGGACGTAAGAAGCTGCGCATGATTCGACCGACCGGAAAAAACGTACACGCTCTCGGTCCCCTTGGCGATGATCTCCATCGCGCGCTCAGCCATGGCACCTGCCTGATTACTGTCACCGGTGACCCAGACACGTGTGTGATCCAAGGGAATATTCATGTAGTTGCGTTCCTGGTGCGTCTCGCCGTCTTCGCCAACACTCAGGCCGGAGTGCGTGCAATCGTGCAGAACACCGAGCGGGATATGCCCAGAGTTCACGTCGATGAGTCTCGCATTGGCCCTCGCTTCATTCGTGCCGAACGCCGCAAACGTGTACGTGACTGGTAGTAGTCCGCCTTGGCGCATGCCAGCGGCCATCATGTACATATTCGCTTCGGCAACACCGACGTTGATGACCCGATCCGGAAACGATTTCTCGACTGCGCCGAATCCACCAGAGTCCGCGAGGTCTGCATGCAGAACGATAATTCGTGGATCGCTCGCCATGAGAGCCTTCAAGTGCACGGCACCGAAATCTTTACGCGCCGCACCGGGCTCAGTCGTGATGACTCGTTTGTACTCTGCGGGTAGCGAAAATCGTAGGATTGCGCTGGCACGTTTGGACCTGGCCTTCTCGTACGCTTCGCGATGTTTCTCACGAAACGGTGCAAACTCCTTCGTGAGTGCTGCAAGTGTCGGGAGCTTCAGCGCATCGAGCGCGGCATTGGCTTCGTCAGCCGAGAGCGGCGCACCGTGGTAATTTTTCTTTCCGGTATTGGAACCGTCTTCCATGAGGCGTACGCCGTCGCCCATCGTCGTGAAGTAGCAGATGAACACCGGACTCCCCTTTCCGCGCAGTGAATCTGCCAGGTCGAGCGCAGCCTTCACCTCCGCAAGATCATTGCCGTTTTGGACCTCAATGACCGACCATCCCATGGCCTCTGCCATCGAAGCGAAGTCCGTCGCCATGGTCCGCGACGGTATGCCAGAGAGCTGCATGTCATTCCAGTCGCCATGCACCACCAGATTATCGAGCTTCAAGGTGGATGCGAGGCGAAAGGCTTCGGCCACTTGTCCTTCCTGGCTGTCGCCGTCGGCGAGTAATACATCGACGACGCCGTTTTTCTTCAGAATCTTCTTCGCGAACGCAACGCCGAGCGCATTACTCACACCCTTGCCGAGTGGTCCTGTCCCGAATGGAATATCGCCGATGCCGGCCTCGACGTGTCCTGGAAGTCCGGAGATCGTCCGAAAACTGTCCATGATGGCCTGCGGCGAAGCGAGCCTTTCGTCGCCGTTATCGCGACCGAACAGCCACTGCATGTTGTATGCGAGCAGTGACAAGTGTCCGGCGCTGTACCGAAACGGTTCATCGTGCAGAGGATTTCGGCGTCTATGAACTTCGTACGTGAATGTGAACGCCGAGAGCGGACCGCCCGGATGGCCGGATTTGTGCTGGAGCGGAGCCTCGATAGAAAGCCGCATCATGATGCGATGCGCCGCGAGATACGCCTTCCTCTCCTCGGCACTGAGCGCTGCTGCATCTGTAGGACCAATCCAGTGGCGTGAGTTCGTGTTCTTCACACTGGCAATGCGCTGCAGTGACATCGGCGCATCTTTCAGGTCTTTGCCGATGAACTGAGCGCGGTCGATCACCATGAACGTACTCGGATATTAGCAAGAAACACTGGTCCGATCATCACGAATTACATATCCACCATATCGTGGTGTTTTCCTTTCTTCGCATGCTTCTTGTCTTCGCGCATGCTCTCGACGACTGAGAGAAACCAATCCAGAACGTAATCGATGGCACCGATCGGCTTCAGAACAATGGCTTCAACGTCCTTGCTAAGCTCATCCATACGGTCCGCAATGCGCTTCAGAGATACGGCGGCGAAGATGAGGTGATAGAGCAAAATGATGAGCATCGCGACCGCAATGATCGACAGAAACATCAGGACATCGTTGTAGGTGAGTTGAAGCGCTTCCATAGAGACCGTGTATAGTGATGAATCCTACTCCATGACACGCATTCTTCGCAAAGCACTGGCTACTGTTTGCGCTCTCCCTGCAACAATTTCTATTGCTCTCGTACGCGTGTATCAGCACACGCTATCGCCAGACCACGGCCCGCTTCGGCATCTGTATCCGTACGGCTTCTGCCGCCACAGCCCAACGTGTTCTGACTATGCCATCGAGACACTGCAAAAAAAACGGTATCCCATAGCCATTTTTCTGATACTACGACGGATTCTCTCGTGCAATCCCTGGACGAAGCCGACGGAGGAAAAGCTACGCTCAGTGATCGAGAAGAGTGTGGAGTGATGTTGGGTAGAGAGGAATACAGGAAATAATTACAACCGCATTCCTAGAAGTTGATCTCATTTGCGAGTACAATGTATCGAAGTGAAATATCCATGAGTTTTGTCCTCTCATTCTTTTCTCCATTCTCCCATGTCCTACGTCGATGGATTCTTGATCCCTCTACCGAAGAAGAATCTGAAGATGTATCGCCAGATGGCCGAGTTCGGCAAGAAAACATGGATGAAGCACGGCGCACTGGATTACAAAGAGTGCCTTGCAGACGACCTCAAGAACCCTATGGGAACAGATCTGTCCACGATTCTCAAATTCAAACCAGGCGAGACAGCCATCTTCGCCTACATCGTTTTCAAATCTCGCAAGCACCGCGACAGCGTCAATAAGAAAGTGATGAGCGATCCTGCGATGAACGATCCGGACATGATGAAGAAGATGCCCTTCGATATGAAGCGCATGTGCTACGGCGGGTTCAAGGCGATCGTGGAAGCGTAGGGTGATGAGTGTTTGTGGAGCGGGTGGCGGGAATCGAACCCGCTTCATCAGGTTGGAAACCTGAGGTAATAGCCATTATACGACACCCGC
>CAZESZ010000086.1:0-4200 GCA_964514855.1 uncultured Candidatus Peribacteria bacterium
GTGAAACTGCGGTCTTCGTAGATCGTGATTTCGGCGGGGATCACCTGGCCCATCTGACCTTTCGTTTTATCGTTGAATTGAAGACAGAACTGCTGAATGTTGATGCCGGCTTGACCGAGCACTGGACCGAGTGGCGGGGCTGGATTGGCCTGGCCGCCTCGTGCCTGCACTTTGATGACTTTCATGATCTTTTTCGCCATAGCCCGCGCAGTGTAGGGAAAGAGACTCCGAGCGTCAATCTTTCCAAGTCGGCCCTCTATTACCTGCTCATTTCCTCGATAAGCCGTCCTAACAGATCTTCGCCGTTCTTTGCGACATGTATTTCATACAGTCGGGTGCGGACACGGAGGAACACGATCCGTTCTGCACTGAGGGCAGGATCGAGGAACGAGAGATAGTCGACGAGCGGACCGTTATCGGGAGTCCGGGTTTCATCGACGAGGTCCGTCACTTTGCCTGAGAACTGTTCCTGTAGCGCTTGCTTGAGCGATGCGAAGACAGACTTCACGTTGTCGCTGTCCATCCACGAAAGGAGGAACGCGCGGTCGTTATTCCGCAGCAGTACCGCTGTCTTCACAGCTGTTTTGTCTGGGGCTATGAGGAGAAGAAAGCTGGCCTGACTCGTTGGCTGCGCTACGAGCTGGAGCCTTCCAAGGACGTCATCGATATTCACACTGCTCGCTTTCTTGGTCGATACACCTTTCTTCACGACGCGAGAGATCGGTGAACTGACGGACGAACTCTGTGATGACGACATCGCCTCGGATGCGCTCATCGAAGAAGACGATGACGAGAACGATGAAATCGACGTGCCCGGCAGAGGAGCAGTCGTATCGTCCTGCTGAGCCAGTATCCTGGGCCTTTCGGTCACGACGTAATCTGTCACGGCGAGTACGCCGCACAGGATGAGGATCACCGCGCCGATACGTAGCTCCTGACCTCGCATCGTAGAGAGTGTAGCAAAGACGGATGTTTTCTTCGATGCATTATCCCAGAACGACTTTCGTATCTGCGATGACGATGTCCGTTGCACTGACGAGGACAGGATTCAGATCGATTGCGAGGATGTGTGGGCAGTCTGCGAGCATCCATGAAACCTTGCGGATGACGCCTGCGAGTGCTGCGATATCGAGCGCGTCTTTTCCGCGCATGCCGGAGAGAAGTTTCCATGACTGCAGGCGGGTGAGCATGCCGTACGATTCTCGCTGCCCGACCGGTGCGAGCCTGAAACAGGCGTCCCGGAAGAGTTCGGTATAGATGCCGCCAAGTCCAGCCATGACGATCGGCCCGAAGGAAGGATCTCGCAGTCCACCGACGATGAACTCGTTGCCGATCGGCAGGAATTTCTGGATGAGAACGCCGCGAACCGCCGCACCGGGCTTATGCTTGGCGCAGGATTTCAGAATCTCGTCGTACGCGCGGGAGACCTCCGATGCCGAGGTCAGGTGTGCACGCACGCCGCCAATATCAGTCTTATGGAGAATGTCCGGGGAGCTAATTTTCGCGATGACAGGAAATCCAATATTTTTGGCGAGCTGTTGTGCTTTTTTCGCACTCGTTGCTATCGATTGTTTGGGAATCGGGAGATCGTAGAGTGCGAAGAGTTCCGCTGCGATTTCTTCCGATAGGAGTCCGCGTCGTCCTCGTAACAGTTGGCGTGCCGCAAGCGCGCGGTCATCACCAGTGGGATTATCCGCTTCTTCTTCCAGTACTTCCGGCTTCAAAAGAAGTGCAAGGCCTTTCACGGCTTCCTCCGGTGTCTCGAAGCACGCGATGCCACTCTGTCGCAGGAGTGATTTTGCTTCTTCGACATGCGCACCTCCCATAAAACTTGCGGTCATCGGGAAAAGTGGACGAGTTTTTTTCGCTTCGATGATCGTCTGTGCGATGGCCACGCACGGCGTCATCACCTGTGGTGTCAGGATGATAGCGAGGCCATCGGTTCCGGGATCATCGGCGCTACTCGTGAGTGCCACTTCGTATCTGTCCGCCAGTGCATCACCCAGAACATCGATGGGATTTGCGATGCTTGCTGCACTCGGCAATGCGGCCCTCAGTGCGTTCACGGTTTTTTTGTCGAGCGTGGCGAGTCTGAGACCGCATGATTCCGCTGCATCGGTTGCGAGCACGCCGGGTCCGCCCGCGTTCGTGACGATCGCGATGTGTGGGCTCAGGAGAGGAGGGGACGAACGCAACAGTGCGAGTAGTGACAAAAATTCTCGCGTTGTTTCGGCTCTGTAAATACCAGCGGATCTGCACGCAGCATCCAGGCCAGCAGTGGAACCAGCGAGCGCTCCGGTGTGCGACGAGACGGCTTTCGCGCCGCGCGTTGAAGTCCCTGCCTTGATGAGCACGATCGGCTTCGTTCTGCCGATGCGCTTCGCAGTTTCCACAAACACTTGTCCATCCTTCATGCTCTCGAGGTAGAGGCCGATTACTTTCGTCTCTGCATCGTTCTCACACATTTCCAGGAATGAGACCTCGTCGAGGTCGGTCTTATTGCCGATGCTTGCGATGAATGAGAAATGTAGATGCTGGTGCGCAGCGGCATCGATGAGCGCCACCGCCATCGCCCCCGATTGGCTGATGAGCGCGATGTTTCCAGCTTTCTTGGGTGTCGCCGCAAACGACGCATTGAGGCCGATCTTGGGCCGCAGGATGCCGAGGCAATTCGGTCCGACCATACTCATGTCGTACGTCTCACAGGTTTTCTTGAGCGATTCTTCGCGGTTTCGACCTTCTTTGGTTCCGGTTTCGCCGAAACCGGCCGAGATGACGACCAGTGTCTTTACTTTTCTCTTCCCGCATTCTTCGGCAAGTGCGGGTACTGTGGCCGCAGGCGTGACGATGATGGCCATATCGAGTGACCCCGGAATGTCCGTGACTGATCCGAAGCATCGCACGCCTGCAATTTCAGAGTGTTTTGGATTTACCGGAAAAATCTTTCCTTTGTATCCGCTCTGCAGAAGATTGTTCAGGATGAAGTTGCCGAGTTTTTTTTCTTCATCGCTAGCGCCGATGAGCGCCACTGTTTTCGGTTCGAGTGTGAACATTTGGCTCATTGTATTCAATCTCCGGCGCAATTGATAATGCAGATTTGTGGATTGAGAATCGGGTGTACTGACGTATACTTTCCTCATGTCTCTCGAACGAAAACAGCGAAAGCAGCAAGAGGCGGAGGTCACACTGACCGCAAAGGATAGAGATGCCGAACAGGCGGATTCTACATTGCGACCGATGACGCTCGATGAGTACATCGGACAATCTGAGATCAAAGAACATCTGAAGGTCTATCTGCATGCTGCCAAAAAACGTTCCGAGCCCCTCGGACATACGATCCTCCATGGGCCGCCGGGACTCGGGAAGACGACGCTTGCCTATATTTTGGCGAAGGAAATGGGTGCGCAGGTACGCGTAACGTCGGGTCCGGCGATCGAGAAGCCGGGTGATCTCGCGTCGCTTCTCACGAATCTCCAGGCCGGAGACGTTCTGTTCATCGATGAAATCCACCGCATGCGTCCGGCCATCGAGGAGGTGCTGTACAGCGCGATGGAGGATTACGCGCTCGATCTCATGATCGGCAAAGGACCCTCCGCCAGGTCCATGCGTATCGATCTGCAGCCGTTCACGCTCGTCGGCGCGACGACGAAGGCGGGAGCTGTGAGCCTGCCGCTGCGGGACCGTTTCATCCACAATTTCAAACTGACGTTTTACAAGCCTGAGGAACTACAGAAGATCGTCGCGCGCACTGCGAACATTCTGTCTCTCTCCATTGAGAGTGAAGCCGCTCGACTCGTCGCACATGCGAGCCGCGCAACTCCCAGAATCGCAAATAGGCTGGTCCGTTCGATCCGTGATTTCGCGCAGGTGAACGAAGAAGCGACGGTCTCACCCGCGCGTGTGAAAGCGACACTTGGCTTACTCGGCATCGATGATCGCGGACTCGATACGACTGACAGGCTGATACTTCTGACGGTGATCGAGAAATTCGCCGGTGGCCCCGTTGGCCTCGGCTCACTCTCCGCGGCATTATCCGAAGAAGAGGAAACGCTGGAAGACGTCTACGAGCCGTACCTCATTCAGTGTGGATTTTTGCATCGCACACCGAAGGGTCGAGCGGTGACGAAGCTCGCGTATGAGCTACTGGGTATGGATATGCCGGAAGGCGCGCAGCAGCTGTTTTGATCACATCGAAGCAAT
>CAZESZ010000087.1:0-4199 GCA_964514855.1 uncultured Candidatus Peribacteria bacterium
CCCCCTCGAAGCCGCTTCCAGGGCGGATATACCGAAGCCTTCGCTATCACCATTGATCGGAATATTCGGCATGATAAAAACTGATGAGCGGAGAAACAGCGCATTTTTTTCTGCATCAGAAACAGGGCCGCGCAGAGACACTGATGACGAAAGTTTTTTCGTCGTGATGATCGATTGAATGTGCGTAAATTCCGGCCCTGCTCCAGCGATGACGTATGTCATGCGCGGATAGCGCGCGAGAAGGAGCGGAAACACATCGGCCACAAACCATGCGATGCCCTTGCGCTCTACCAGGCGACCAAGAGACAGCAAGACCGGATCTGCAGGCAAGATCCTCTGTACCATATCGGGCATCGCGATGCCGCACGGAATAGTAACAATACGATCAACATCGAGCCCGCGTGCGATGCAGGCGTCAGCCGTCGAGTGACTGATGGCGACGATTCTGTGCGCGAATGAGAGTGAAAATCTGATGAGAGAGCGGTATCCAGGAGCGTTCCACACGACGTCGAGGCCGTGCACAGTGACAGTGCGCCGAAGTCGCGGACGCAGGAGTGCGAGCACAGGACAGATCGGCGAGAGAAGAGCGTCACCGAGATGCACAGTATCTGCGCGCGAGAACACCGCAGAAAAAAGTGCCCGCACGAAGAACAGAGGCAGAAGTAGCCGTCCTCCACGGTAGACGACACATCGCAATGAGATATCCGAACGCGACGCAAGCGACGCGAGCAGTTGTGTGACGTAGATCTGCATGCCGCCGTATCCAGCCCCGCATGTTCTGGAAATGAAGAGCACACGACGTACCGGAAGCGATGATTGTTGTGGCCAGGAGTGAAGCACGGAACGGAGGATCGTACCGCACGAACGGAGGATGTGATGCCGGAGCGTGCGCACGAGCTTGCTCTTGCCGTGTGCGCGCGGAAGAAATGTCACCGGAACGTCGGCAGTGCGAAAACCGTACGCATGTGCCTGAATGAGCATCTCGTGCGTGTACGTGTGAAGGCTTCTGATCCGAAGGGACCGCGCGAGGCGCGCCGAGAACATGCGAAAACCCGACGACGCATCGCGCACGCTCGTCAAACGCATCATGCGAAGCATCAGGCTGCCCACGGTATTGCCAATGCGATTTCCGACTGGCATGTGCGTACACGAAAGAACACATCGATCCGCCACCACGAGTTCGGCGCCAGACTCCTGCATCGCCTGCCACAAAAGAGCGATGTCCTCTGCACGGTACTGCGCGTCGGCATCGAGAGTCACGATGATGTCCGCGCCATCAGCAAGCGCTGCCGCAACTCCAGTACGAAAGGCAGCCGCGAGTCCGCGCCTCTCCGGATGCGAGAGAACACGTACGCCAGCGGACCGGGCAACGTGCGCCGTAGCGTCATCACTGCCGTCGTCGATGACGATCGTGCGGATATCAGAAATAGTGGAGAGTGTTTTCGGTATCGCGGAAAGAACGCTCAGAATGCTTTTTTCCTCGTTGTACGCCGGCATGATGATGATGCACCGCACCGTCCAAGAGTACCCTCACTGCGGTGATGGGAGCCAGATACAGCCGTCGGCCAAATCCACTACCGACGGAACAGTGCAAACTCCACCAGCCAGCGGTCACCATGACGCTCGATTCTTCGAACCTTCATGAGCGGCGTGGGCCACAAATCTGTCTGCAAAAGCCTCGATGCGAGTCCCGCGAATGCGAGACGTACGTCCGCGAGTCCTCCGTCCAAAAGTGTTGCGCGAATGTCCGAGACTGCTGCGGATGGAATATCTTCCAGCATGTACTGCTCGCTCTTGTCTGGAGCGGCGGCATAGCGCAGGAGATCGAGGTAGAGGAAATCTTCCGCGCGACCGAGTGACAGTGGGCGAGCAGCTTCTATCTGACGCAAGAAGGCTTCCTCATCCTGCACATGGAGCACATCCTTCACCATCATATCACCGCCAAATCCGAGGACGGCGAGCATGCGAGCGGTCTCCTGAAATGACCCGCGGAATACTGCGTGCGCCGTGAGGGTCTGGAAGGTACCCTCATCGTGAGGTGCGTCATCGAAGGTCAGCTTCTCGAGATTGAAATCACCATCCTCACCGAGCGCACGAGAAATCTCCTGCAGAGTTTTGACTGTCCGCGGTGCCGGCGAACCATCAGGGAGAATGTACACCGATGCCTGCTCCTCGCGTGCAGCACGCGCCTGCTCGGCGAAGACACGTTCGGCTTCCACATTGGCCGTGAGGAGCGCGACGGCAGTCTTCAGTTCTGGTAATTGGATACCGATCATGACAGCCGTATCACGTTTCTGCGAGAAGAGACTGGCATGCGACGCAAGCACTCCACACGCGGCGATACTGAGAAGAATTCCTGCAACGAAGCTGATCATTCCGGTCGTTTGCCGATCGAGGATACATACTGTCTTCATGATCGGAAACGCAGCGTGACGGAGAAATGGGACAGTGTGCCTCCGAGTGGCAATGGTTCGGACGTGTATTCGGGCTCGGAGACGGATTCGACGATTGCGATCTCACGTAACTCATCGATGAACGACGCGAGAATCTGCATGGATCTGCCACCGGGATCGCGCACGTCACCCGTGAGTGTCAGCGTACGCGCCTCGGCATCGAACGTGACACCGGGCAGGGAGATAGGATCATGCGATGGTGTGCGGAAGCTGCGACGAACATCATCCACGCGCAGCATGGCGGAACCGACCGGAGTCGTGAGCGTGCGCAATTTTCCGATCTGGGCCAATACCGGTGCATCGGCATTCGCCAAAATTTTTTGACGCTCTTCCAAGAGATCCGCATGCCTGACTTTGAGATTTTTTTCTTCGGATTCTAGTTCGTAAAGACGCACGGTCTTATCACCGACACGAACCGGAAACCGATCGGGTGAAAAGACTATCGTGAGTGCGAGTGCTATGAGGAAGAATGTCACTCCAAACACACCGATCGGTACGCCGAGTTTCGCGGCAGTAGACACGAGCACGGAACGACCAGAACCCGACACGATATTTTCGGCCTTTATTGGCTGTGGAGAAGGGTCCGTAGGCATCGTGACATTGTAGCAGAAAACGCTTCCTGCTGCTAGAGTTACGATGGACGTTTTCCCCCTTTCCCATGGATGAGATTCTCCGCAAGCTCGCAGAGCTCCTCAGCGCCATCAACATGGGCAAGGACTCTCTTTGAGCGGCGCGGCATCCCAACCCAAATCACCGAACTGGAGACACTCACATCCGCGCCGGATATTTGGAACGATCACCGGCGGGCGGAGGGCTTGTTCCAGAAACTGAAAGGCCTGAAGAGACAGTGGGAACCCATAGCCGAACTGTCGCAGAACGCTGCAGATATGGTGGAGATCGCAAAGGATAGCTCCCCGAGCGATATCCCGGCACTCGAGAAAGAATATGCAGGACTCGCGCAGCGCTGGGCGACTGCCGAACGTGCGCTGTACCTGGGGGGGAAGTACGACCTCGGAAACGCCTACGTGACTATTTCTGCCGGAGCGGGCGGTACGGAAGCGCAGGATTGGGCCGGGATTCTTACGCGAATGTACCTGCGCTACGCGGAACGCAGAAACTGGAAAACCGAAACCGTCGAACGAACCGACGGTCAAGAAGCTGGCATCAAATCCGTGACAATCTACTTCTCGGGTGATGCTGCGTACGGACACCTGAAGTGCGAACGGGGGACGCATCGGTTGGTGCGACTCTCCCCTTTCAACGCAAAAAGCCTGCGCCAAACCAGTTTCGCACTCGTAGAAGTGCTTCCGGATATGTCCGGCGAACACGATATCGAGATCAATCAGAATGATCTGCGCGTCGACACGTACCGCTCCGGAGGAGCTGGCGGTCAACACGTGAACAAGACCGATAGCGCTGTCCGTATCACTCACCTCCCGACAGGCATCGTCGTCGCCTGCCAAAATGAACGGTCGCAGATCCAGAATCGTGAGCGCGCGATGAACGTGCTGAAGGCAAAGTTAGTCGAACGGAAAGAAGCCGAGCAAGAAGCCGAGAAAAAACGCCTGCGCGGTTCGGCCGCCAGTGCGGACTTCGGCTCGCAGATCCGAAGTTATGTCCTGCAGCCGTACCAAATGGTGAAAGATCTCAGGACAAATTACGAAACCAGCGATACAACCGGCGTTCTGGACGGAGATCTGGATCTGCTCATCGAAGCTGAGCTAAAGCGTGAGGCGAGGGAGGTGT
>CAZESZ010000088.1:0-4171 GCA_964514855.1 uncultured Candidatus Peribacteria bacterium
TCAAACTCTTCGAAAAGAAGATTTTGTGTATCGAGTGTTTAGATCGATACATGGCTTCTAAATACCGTTTTTTTGCAAAGGTGGTACGCCCTTTGTTTTATTCCAAAGGAAATAAATTGGACCTAATTTTCTCTACTACACGATGCTGTGAATGATCAGAGATCATTCACTCTGAGCGATCCCGCGAGCGGGAGAGTCGAAGAGTGAAAGGAGCTTTGGCGCGTGTGAGGCGGATGCTCCTTTTGGAGGGGAGACAAACAAGCCATTACGAATACATTGGCTTACTCACAGCTGAGGCATCTTAGGAGTCAGCTCATGGCTCGTCAAGCACGAGAAACACTTTTTTATACGGTAGGCTTTCGGCTGCCTCGTTCGATGTGAAGGCTCCAGAGATTTCCTACCTCTCTGCAAATTTTCGTACTGCTGATCCGTAGATCAGTTATTCTACTGCCCCATTCATCGAAGCGGAAAATGATGCTTGCTTTCTCAGGTGTACATACGTACACTTTTCTTATGACCAAAGAGCACTCCATCGCCATCTTCAATCAGAAGAACGTGCGCAGACATTGGGATGCAGATGACGAGCTATGGTTTTTTTCCATCGTGGATGTCATTGGTATCCTTACCGACAGTGTAGATCCTCGGAATTACTGGAAGGTCCTCAAGAATCGCCTGAAAGCTGAAGGGAGCGAGGTGGTTACAAAATGTAACCAACTGAAGATGACGGCATCCGATGGGAAAAAGTACCGTACCGACTGCTTCTCTACGGAGGATCTGCTTCGGATGATCCAATCTATTCCGTCGCCCAAAGCAGAGCCCTTCAAAGTATGGCTGGCGAAAGTGGGCTACGAGCGCATAGAAGAAACGGAGGATCCAGAGCTGTCCGTTGACCGCGCAATGAAAACGTATTTGCAGAAGGGGTATTCGAAAGAATGGATCAATCAACGACTCAAGAGCATCGAAGTCCGCAAAGAGCTTACCGACGAGTGGCATGAGCGGGGGGTGAAGGAAGGACAGGAGTACGCCATCCTCACAGACGAGATCACGCAGGCGTGGGCGGGTATGAGTGTGAAGGAGTACAAGGGGTTCAAGGACATCAAGAAACAGAACCTCCGTGACAACATGTCCAACCTGGAGCTCGTACTCAATATGCTTGCAGAAGCCACTACGACGGAAATCTCGAAGAAGAAGCAACCGAAAGGATTCCCAGAGAGCAGGATCGTTGCGCGGGAGGGTGGCCATGTGGCCGGCACGGCACGACGCGAGATTGAAAAAAAGACGGGAGAACCAGTGATATCACCGAAGAATGCAAAGCGTCTCACGTGATTCGCGCTCCACGATGCATGCCGAGCTTCCTTGACGCACGCAACGGCACCCCCTACAGTCCGTCAGCTTACTTCTCCCTCTCCTGCATTCGCCGGACAGGTTTTACCCACGAACTGTATGCCTACACTTGTTCCTCGTAGCGAAGACGTGCGCATCTACGAAATCGCCGTCATGATCCAACCCGATCTCGACCAGAAGGCCGAGAAGAACCTTCTTTCCGAAGTCGAAAGTCATTTCACGGAGGCAAAGGCCGTGACGCTGTTCACCGATCCGTGGACGCGCCGCGGACTTGCGTACAAGATCGGCGGATTCCAGGAGGCGAAGTTCGTCATCTATTACCTCGAGATGGATCCGTCTGTCATTCGCGAGCTCGATAAGCAGCTACGGCTCACGAAGGGAGTGCTCCGTCACCTCGTCGTCATTCCACCGAAGGGGTATGAAGCAGTGAGCTTTGAGGCCAAATACAATGACTGGCTGAAGAATCGCGTCACGCTCGCGGAGCAGAAGCAGCACAAGCGCGAGGAGCGTCTGAAGCAGACTGTTACGGATCAGGCGAAGCGCACCGCGAAGCGCATGGAGCAGAAGCCGAAGGAAGCTGTGAAGCCTCTGGAGATCGGAGAGCTGACCGAACATCTCGACAAGCTGATCTCCGATGACGATCTGAAACTCTAATATTCCCTGCCGGCAGGCAGGTTTTCTCATTTCCAATCCCCATCATGTCCAAGCCCGCAACCAATAAGCCGTTCAACCAGATGAAGTCCAAGCGCGTCGAGAAGAAAGTCTGTCCGTTCGATCGTGCAGGTGTGCACTATCTGGATTACAAGGATTATCCCACGCTCAAGCCCTACATCGATTACTTCGGGAACATCCGAAAGCGTTACTATTCCGGTCTGTGTCTCAAGCATCAGAAGATGTTGAAGAACGCGGTGGAGAGAGCACGATTTATGGGAATGCTGGCTTATCGGAAATAAGAATTATGAATTAAGAATTATGAAATATGATTCTTTTCCATAATTCTTAATTCGCTATTCTTAATTCATTCCAGTTTTTCTGCTAGTTTTTTTCTACTATGTCTGGTCATAGCAAATGGCACCCTTCGACTCTCCCGCTTACGCGGGATCGCTCAGGGCGAGCCTGCTTGATTCCACTTTTTTCGCACGCATATGTCGGGTCATAGCAAATGGCATAACATTCGGGTGAGAAAAATGGCGTCTGACGCCAAGAAAGGGAAGGCGTACACGAAGTATGCGCGTCTCATCGAGATCGCGGCGCGCGAAGGCGGCGGGGATCCGGTCACCAATGTTCGACTGCGGTCTTTGATCGATGCGGCCAAAGCGGAGAGCGTGCCGAATGCGAATATCGATCGTGCAATTAAGAAAGGCACCGGTGCCCTGAAAGGTGAGGCAATGCAGGGAGTTACCTACGAAGCGTACGGCCCGGCCGGCGCTGCGTTCATCATCGAGTGTTTGACGGACAATAAGAATCGAACACTCTCGAATGTGAAGATGATCCTCTCCAAAAATGGCGGACGATTTGCCGAGAACGGTTCGGTGATGTGGATGTTCAGCCGTGCCGGCGTGATCGCGGCACGAAATGAAAAATTAAAAATTGACAATGAAAAATTTCTTGAACAACTTGAACTGTCATTGATTGATCTTGGCGCAGAAGATTTTGATGTCGAAGGAGATGGCATCCATGTGACCACCGACAGCGCGCACTGGTCGGGTGTGCGGGATTTTTTGAAGACACAGAACTTTGAGATTGTCTCGGCAGGACTGCAGTACGTCGCGAAGCAGACTGCGCCTCTGGATAGCGCGACGTTTGAGAGAGTTCACATGCTCATGGATCTCCTGGAGGAAGATGATGATGTGAGCGAGGTGCATACGAATGCGCTGCTGACTGAAGCCTAGAAAGGACGTTGTCCATCAGAAAAGTTGCCTTTCAGTCAGCGCGCGGCAAACTCTCAGCATGGGTCACGCTTCCGTCGAACATGCGCGCTCTGAGGATGACTCTCTTCCATCTCCATCTTCACCGACATCGCATCACATGAGAAAAGAGATGGACGGCTTTCGGCAGGCATTGGTCATGGTTCTTGCGCTTCTCGCTCCTGCAGCAGCAGTTGAGGTCACGCCATCACCATCCACGTTAGAGGCCGCAGATTACAAACGGATGACTCAGCCAATCTCTGATCATGTAGATCTCATCGAGGTGAACCATCACTACGATGATGAGGGTAAGCCCAGATTCGATCAGATAATTTTTATGATTGGTCTAACAGACGCTCCACCTTTGAAGTTCGTGCGTGGAGACTGAAGAAATCCGGTGATCAGATTCCTCAGGTGAATCCGCAGCGTAACAGATACGAGACACTATGGCATGATGGTGAGGTTCTCCGGAAGGTAACCGCGCCACAGATTCGTGAAACGTGGACGCAGGAGGACCCTGAGGTCGGAGGACAAAAATATCGTCCGATTGATCGTCGAAGCGAGCTTACCAAGCCGCCTTCCCTACGGTGAGCCTGTTACTTCCGTACTATTTGATACCCATCGTATTTTTTTTGGATACCATCACCTAATAAAACTTTCGTTGCATTCTTACATACTTCAATAATTCCTTCCTGCGCCAATGCATCCAAGGCATCTCGAAGTCGATTTTGGTTCAGTCGATTATTTATAAAATCTTCCGGTAAATTATTCAAGATTTCCCCTTTGTTGATCGGGGATTCCTGAGTGTGCAAAATTCTAACAATTTCAGCTTTGATTTCGTCAGGTTGTAGGGTCTGTTTTCCTGTGAGCTTCACTCGCGTGTCTGTACCACCATCTCTCCTGTTACATGTTTTGCGTAC
>CAZESZ010000089.1:0-4159 GCA_964514855.1 uncultured Candidatus Peribacteria bacterium
GGTTCGTATCGTTCGTGAAACTCGTGAGTGTCTCGTTTCCCTTCAGCTGGAGCGTTCCGTAGTTCGTGAAGGTGCCAGAGTCCTTCAGTGTCAGACCAGTACCATTGAGCTTCAGTGATGCACCGGTATTGATGGTGAGAGATGCGAAGGCGACAGCTCCGGTGAGTGTGGGTTGGTTTGCGCGGAAGGGAATGGTCACGCGTGTGTACGGATCTGGGATGATGCTCCCGCTCCAGTTACTCGCATTCTCGAAGGCACCGGACGTACTGCCTTTCCAGCTGGTCTGTGTGTGGCGTCCTGCTGCGAGGTCTGCGATCTCAGTCGCGGAGAGTGCGCGATTGTAGATGCGGACGTCGTCGATGAGGCCATCGAAATTATACCCCACTCCTGGTAGGCGGCCGACTTCCAAGGGACCTGAGGAGTGGGTGATGACCGTGGAATAGGTTGCCGATTCGATCAGAGTTCCGTTTTTATAGATCTTTGTAGCGGCTCCATCGTACGTGCCAACGATGTGAGTCCATGTACTTGTACTGACGTTCGCCTTCACAAGAGAAGCACCATTGTAAAGGTTGATCCAAAAATAAACATCGCCCAACGAGCCACCGCGAACACTGTACAAATCAATCCCATACCCATCATTCCACCCAGAATTTGTCGTCTTTCCCAGAATCGCGTCAGTATTGGTAAACGATCGTGGGTTTATCCATAAGCTGATTGTCAGCCTTGATGGTTTGATGGCAGCACTATCGGTAACGCTCAGGTAATCATCCGTCCCATCGAAACTGAGACTCTTTCCGTTCGTGAAGCTTGTCGTCGGTACGTCACTGGAGATCGTTGGACTATTTGTGTGCGTGCCAGTATTTCCATGACCGGAACTATCCACAGCACTCGTTCCACTCGTCTCATCGAACTTCCAGTACCCCACGAGGCCGTCTGCGGTAACTTGGGATGCCAAAGATGTGATTGGCCAGAAAGCGCAGAGAGAAGCCGCAAGTGCCAGCACGAGTACAGCGATACTGTATCGATGACGAAGGAGTGCCTGCGCTTCCTGATGTCCTGACATGAATGTCTTTCATGATATCAGAGGAGGAGGTGAATCAAAAAAAATCTTGCGCGATGAATCGTGGACTTCCCCAGGAAAAAGTTTGCCTGCGCCAAAAGATTCTGCGTACTTGCTTATTTCTAGCGCATGAAAATCGTCGCAAGGCCGAGGAAAGCCAAAAAACCACACACATCCGTCGTCGTCGTGACGAAGACGCTGCTGGCGATGGCGGGGTCTATCTTGAGACGCTTCAAGACGAACGGAATGAGTGCGCCGAAGAATCCTGCGACGAAGAGATTGATGATCATAGCCGCCGCTAAGATGACACCGAGAATACGCGGTGCACCGAAGAAACCAGAACCAAGAGCGGCGCAGGAACCGGTGATCACGCCATTGATTATCCCCGCGCACGCTTCTTTGAGCACGACTTTTCTGGCTTTCGACCAACCGATCTCACCGAGTGCAAGACCGCGGACGACAACCGCAAGCGCCTGCGTTGCGGTATTCCCTCCCATACCTGCGACGATCGGCATGTACGCGGCGAGGATAGCGAAGCGTGAGATCGTATCTTCAAAACGTGATACGACAAACGCAGCCAAAAATGCGGTTAGTAAGTTAATGAGGAGCCAGTTGTAGCGTCGCTTCACTTTACGGAGGATGGGATCCATCGCGTGCTCATCGACGTCGACTCCAGCAAAACGGTAGATGTCCTCGGTGGCTTCGGCCTGGGCGACCTTCATGAGATCACGCAGGTGGATGATGCCGAGCACCTCCTCATGCTCATCGACGACACACAACACCTCCGAACGAATTTTGGACATGAGAATCATGACGTGCTCACGGTCGATCTTATGGGACACGACCGTGAGCGGAATCATCTGATCGATCACGGTGGCATTCTGCGGGGGAAAAAGCAGGACACGTTCGGGGATGAAACCATCGACCTTCCCTTCCTCACTCACAACGAGCACTGTCGGCATATCACGTTTTCCTTCGATGTGTTTCTGTACCTTCTCCAGTACTTCGGTCCACGTGAACGACGGCCGCACGACGATGAAATTGAGATCCATGAGACCTCCGGCAGTTTCTGAGCCAAATCTCAGAAGCTTCTCAATTTTACGACGTTTTTCCTCACGCATCGAGAGGAGGATCGACGATCGACGTGCGGACGAAAGATACTGAAGGATGTCGGTCGCGTCGTCTTCATCGTTGAAGTGCAGGAATCTCGCCACGACCGCATCCGAGAGTCGGGGGAAAATCCGCTTCTTGCTATCTTCGTTCAGCGCAAGGGCCACTTCGGCCTGTTTCTCGGGTGGCAGGAGCGCGAAAATCTTGCGCTTACCGTGCGTCAAACTGTCGATCACCTGTGCGATGACGTGGAAATCTCGATGTGCCAGAAGCTGGCGGAGTTCATTGTCCTGCTTTTTCCCGAGCAGAGCATCAACCTTTGCGAGCAGTTTTTCCTTCATGAGCTGATGGAAATCGTGTCTGGTATACTCTCGGGCGCCGAAAAAGAAAAGCTTTTGCGCCACGCGAAGCCGAGAACGCTCCGGTGACCGCACCCTGGAAAAGTGCGCTGAAAATCAGATGAACGCTGTGCCAATACTCGCCCGATTGTTCATGTGCAATGCGACCACCTGTCTACCGGCAGACAGGTCCTGACGCTATTTCTGAAACCGACCGACGCTGGAAGGAATTATGCGAAGAACCTGGAAGAAGCTGCACCGTATCCGGGATCGAAACCATTTCTCGTGATCGAAGGAAAAAATGGGGGGATCGTGCGTGGATGACCGAACTGACCAAGATCACGACTGCCGCACTTCCCGCACCGAAGCCGAAGACAATAAAAAAAGACGTGAAAATACTCATCCATCTACTTTCTGCAGAGAGGAGAAGGGAGTATCGTTCACTTCATGAAAAAAACTGTATCCCTGAACGACGCGGAAACCATCGGGGCATCGATCGGCATTGACTGGAGTGCTGCGAAGTTCGACGCGGAAAGTTTCCGTTACGGCATGGAAGTCGAATATGAACACGGTTCACGTGATCCAGAGACGAATGTGACGAATGACGACCCGACCACAACGGGAAAAATCGCATGGGCTCACCTGAAGGAATTTCCGGATTATTACGTACGGCTTCGTGCGATGGAAGCGGAGGCGGAGAAATTTTGGGCAGAGAAAAAGTGATGTTGGAGCGGGATTATCACGAAGCAGAACAAGTGATTCCTCCTGGAGCCAACGCACGTTCGTCAGCACATGGAGGAGGAGAATTGGTATGTCACAATTTCCGCCCCTAGTCATTTTGTTTTTTTGCAGGTATATTGCATAATAACGATATGTCTCCTGAAAACATTGATACTGATATCTCAGAACAAGACGTCAACCATATAGCGGACAGAATAGCGGACAGACTTATACAGCATGATCTCCCTCATGTGTCAAAAGTGCCTAATTACAGAAGTCACTTGATTTCGGCAGTTCGACGTGCAATACGATGTGGGGTGCCTATTGATGTTCAAACACCCGACAAAACACTCATTGAACTTATCGATACTCACGAAGGGCAGGTCGATATACACTCAATGAGGGGCGAATGATGTGACGGAGTGGAGCGGGATACGAGAATCGAACTCGCGTCTCAAGCTTGGGAAGCTTGCGTACTACCATTGTACGAATCCCGCGCGACACTGATTGTAGGACAAAGAGTATGCTTCGTGCATGCCCCCAAGATCCCTGAGTATCTGGCGAAAAACGAGGATCGCCTTCAGCGTCATCTTCCACGCTGGAACGCCACTCTCCGCGAAAGCACTTCTCGGCATCAGCCTCGTGTACGGCATCGTGCCACTGGATATCATCCCAGATTTTCTGCCGATCCTTGGCGGACTAGATGACGCAGCCGTCATCATCGCAGCGATCATGTTTTTTCTCCGTGCAACGAAAATGCTGCGAGAAGACTTAGAACGAAACGCAGATGTCATCGATGTCAAGCCACGGTAAAATTCATAGGGCTGCTTGCCTCTTTGACCTACGTTCTGTAGCATCCGGAAGCTCTTTTTCCCAGCGGGTATCGTACAATGGTAGTACGGCGCCTTGCCATGGCGCAGACGCGAGTTCG
>CAZESZ010000090.1:0-4120 GCA_964514855.1 uncultured Candidatus Peribacteria bacterium
CAGGTACTCTATCCAGCTGAGCTACAGGAGCACATCTGACGAGAGGATACAGGAAAGAATGCCTGTCTTACACCTTCTTCAGCCTGTGTCCCATCCGACGTTTCTTCGTCTTGAGATACGTCGCCTGCTTCACATTCGTGGGTGTGATTTCGATTGGCCGTTGTTCCACGATCTCCAGGCCGTATCCGCCGAGACCGGCAACTTTCTTGGGGTTATTCGTGAGCAGACGTACTTTCCCTACGCCGAGATCTTTCAGGATCTGTGCTCCGATGCCGTACTCGCGAAGGTCATCCGGTAGGCCCAGAGCGCGGTTCGCTTGCACGGTATCGTAACCGAGATGCTGCAATGCATACGCTCGGATTTTATTCGTGAGCCCGATGCCGCGACCTTCCTGCCGCAGGTACACGAGGACGCCTTTGCCTTCCTTGGCAATCATCGAGAGTGCGAGATCGAGCTGCTGTCCGCAGTCACAGTGATGCGACCCGAAGACATCACCGGTGATGCACTCGGAATGAACGCGCACCAGGGTGGGCTTGCCTGGGGTCACATCGCCCATCGTGAGCGCGACGTGTTCCTTGCGATGCAGAACATCGGTGTAGACCGACATCTCGAAGTTGCCGTACCGCGTTTCCAGTTCACTCCTGGCCGCAAGCATGATGAGCGATTCCTCAGTGCGTCGCTTCGCGATGAGATCCTTCACCGTCAGTATCGGAATACGAAAAGCCTGTGCAAATGCTTTCAGTTCGGGCAGCCGCATCATCGTGCCATCGTCGTTCATGAGCTCGCTGATGACTGCGCCTTCCCGGAGGCCGGCAAGCCTGCACAGATCCACCGATGACTCGGTGTGACCGGCACGCCAGAGAACGCCGCCATCTTGTGCGCGTAAGGGGAAAACGTGTCCAGGGCGACTGAGGTGCTCGGGCTGCGCCTTCGGATGCATGGCGGTCAAAATCGTTTTCGTGCGATCGGCCGCTGAAATGCCAGTCGTCACGCCGTTCGCCGCCTCGATGCTAACGGTGAAATGTGGACTCGTCGGATTCGTCGTGTGCCGTTGCGTGATGACAGGAAGATCCAGATGATCTGCAATCTGGTTGTTGAGTGCGAGACACACGACGCCGCCAGTGTGACGAATCATGAAAGCGAGCTTCTCCGACGTGGAGAATTCCGCAGCGAGTACGAGATCTCCCTCGTTCTCACGCTTTTCATCATCGATGATAATGACGAATTTTCCTTCTTTCATAGCCTTCACCGCTTCGTTCACGGGATCTTGAGATCTTTTTTTCATGGGCGTTCATGATACCACCGTCCCATGAATTATTGCCACTTCAGCGTGTATGTGATCTTCTTGATGGGGCTCACTCCGGTACCGCGGCCAACGCCGATCGTGTACCTCACCCCCGGTACGAAGTCGTAGGGCTTGCCACACTCGGGTCCAGTGAACCCGAATTGATCAACATCGCTCGGCGTATAGATAATGCACGTCATTTTTTCCTGCGCTGCGATGTCGACAGTGGCAGCGAGCTTCTTCGTCATCGTGAAGGTATACCAATCGTACAGATCTCCGGTCTCCAACACTCCAGTGCGCGGCGTCATGGTGCTGATATTGAGGGCATCGATGAAACCATCGTTGCCGTCCGTCGCACCGCTCGCTGCGCTGACAGTGAACGGAACACCTGCAACCGTCGGCTGGAGCTGGAGCTGATACTTGCCGGGACGCGCATTCACAACGAGCGAACAGCTGTTCTCGTTCTGAACGCCGAGGTAGTACTCATCGGAGAATCCGGACTCAGGCAGAAGGTATAGCCGACAACTCACGTCGGATGGATAGTAACCGGTGACCTGCACAGTGATGGAAACTTGGGTCTTCGCTCCTTTCAGGTCAAATTCGTAACTCGTCGATTTCTTGCCTGAGAAGAGTCCGGAATCTTGGAACGGAAATGAAACTTTCTTGACTGTGTCAGTCGGAGATGATGACTGCGAAGACGACGACATCGTAGAGGATGCACTATTCGTCATCGCCGAGGATGAGGATGATGTCGCTCCGGTCTTCGGATGCATCGCATTGAAGATGTACGCTACAGCCTCGCCGCGCAGCATGGCTTGATCAGGATAGAAGTGCGCTCCCCCCTGCGTTGCGATCGGCAAGATACCGATCTTGTACGCCGCGCTGATGTACTTGCTGTACCACGCGGTCACAGAGATATCGACGAATTTGATAACATCCTGATCGTTCGACGTGATGTCCGGTGTCGTGAGACCGAAGACGGTAAAGGTCATCTTCAGCGCCTCGGTTCGGCTGACCGGACTCGAGGGACGGAATTTTCCATCGCTGTAACCTTGAACAAAACCATTTTTCTTCGATGCTGCGTCACAGACGTACGGCTCATACCAGCTACCGTGTTCGACGTCACTGAAACACGACGATGACACTGCGTTCGGCGTTCTGCTCGTCGCGACATACAGCATCTTCAGAAATTCCGCTCGGTTGACCGTGCGATCCGGGACAAACTTTCCGTCCGGATTTCCTTTTACGATCCCGGCACGAGCGAAGGATTCGATCTCGGATTTGTACGGATGGTCGCTATCGACATCGGGGAAGAGTCCGGCCGCCGAGACAGCAAGCGGAAGAATGAGCACGGCTACGAGAGCAAGGAGACGACGGATGGACATAAAGAGGGCGGAAAGCGGACGGATGCGATCGTACGCTTGAACACATCTCTTATACAACACGCCTCAATGCAAATCTTTCAGTCGCGCAAGCTGAGTGAGAATCGTCATCGCCGCCAAAGGACCCTTCGCATCTTTTCCGATCGCGCGGTCTTTCGCATCTTGGAGCACATCGACGAACAGAACTTCGAAGACGATCGGTTTCAGAAGCTCGAGCTGCGTCTGCATGATGCCGGCTGCGGACTCGTCTGCGACCAACCGTGCGTGGTGAGTCGCCCCCTGGACAATGATACCGAATGCGATGCATGCGTCCGCACCACCGAGAAGGGCTTGCTTGCAGAGCAGCGGCAATTCGTACGAACCCGGCGCATCGATGATGCGAATATTTTGTTTTTTTATACCGGCCTTTGTGAGCGTCGACTGCGCATCGCGTGCCATGGCAGATGTTAGTTCGTCGTACCACACGGACCGCACGATCGCGATCTTCCAGTCGGAATCGACTGATACCTGGCCGAAATTTGGGGCTTCACCGATCTTCATGTGCCTTGAGGATATATTTTCCGAGAACATCTGTCTCGAGGTTCACGCAGTCCCCTGTCGTGAGCGAGCCGAGCGTCGTGAGCTTCATGGTATGCGGAATGATGGCGACCGTCACCTGCGTGCCTTTGATCGCCGCAACTGTGAGCGCCACGCCATCGAGCGTGATGGAACCGTGGGACACGACAAAAGGAACGATCTGCTGTGGGACTGTGACGATGAGGAGGGGGCCGGACTGGTGAATGTCACCTACATTTTCCCCCACCCCCGACCCCTCCCCCAGGCCTGCGGGCCGCTGGGTGAGGGGAGCTCTGCTAAAAGCATAAACAGCAGAAATGACGTCATTCAATCGACTGAAAATATCTTGAGGGGTGGGGGCCGGATTGAGTTTCAGGTTGGCCCCCGAAACATTCGAAAACCCCTCAACCCTCGCCACGCCCTCACAATGCCCAAGCACGATGTGTCCTTCCAGTCTGCCGTTTGCCGGGAGGGCGCGCTCGAGATTGACGAGATCACCGATCCGAAGCGAACCGAGCTTCGTTTTTTCAAGAGTTGTTGCAACGACGTCAAAAGACATCGATGAAGCGTCGAACGCCGTAACCGAGAGACACACACCAGACACGGCGATGGAACAACCGATCTTCAGGTCATCAAACATCGTGGGACGCGCGAGCACGAGACCGGAGTCAGTCTTGGAAAGAACCTTCGCCGTCGATTCGATGATTCCGGTAAACATGGGCCCCCTATCCTATCACAACACCGCAACAATCTTCTCACATAATTCTCCGATCCTCGCCTCGGGGATTCCGCCGATATTGATGCGCCCATCCAGCAAGATGAATACCTTGTGCTCAACTTTGAGCCTGCGGACGTGATCTTCCGACAGCGGCAGCATCGCGAACATACCGTATCCCGA
>CAZESZ010000091.1:0-4063 GCA_964514855.1 uncultured Candidatus Peribacteria bacterium
ACCGACGACACTTGCAGCATTCAGTGTACCAGCTTGCAACGCAATTGGCAACGATTCACCGCTCGCAAGCGCCCACGTGGCCGCGGTGCCGAACGCATCTCCAGCGCCTGTTGTGTCCACCACCTGCACATCCGGTGCGATGGGACAATGGTACGTATGCACGCCATCGGTCGCAGTCGTTCCTCTCTCGCCATCCGTGATGCACACGTTTTTGACTCCTGTAGCATGTAGAATTTTGAGAGCCTCCGAGATTGCTGTCGCGCCAGCGAACGTCAGTGCCTCCTCTCTATTGAGCAGCAGAAGATCGGTGACTTTCAGGAGCGCCTTCTTATCCGGAGTATTGATGCCTGCCGTGATCTGGCAGCCGCCTGGGTTCCACGTGAAGTGAACGCGCGGATGACCGATGATCGCATGCGAAATATCGTCTTCGATGATGCACGATGATTCATTGAGATGATTCAGGTACACGACGTCGGCCTCGGGGAGTGCGGACTTGTCGAATGTCGTGTCGTGGAGATGTTCGTTGACACCGGGTGTGTACAGGATCGTCCGCTCGCCGCTCTGAAGCGACAGGATGATGGAAAAACTACTCGTCTCATGCTCCACGATAGTTGCCGATGCTGTATCCACACCTTCTCTGTGCATCGCTTCGAGAAGTTTTTCTCCCCACTGGTCAGCACCGAGAACGCCGCAGAATCCGGCGCGAAATCCGAGACGCGAGAGTCCAATGGACGTATTGCAGGCGCCGCCGCCGCAGGTTTCGGTGACGCGATCAATGCGCAACTTTCCGCCAGCTGCCAGGATGATCCCTCCTTCACATCTCTTTCCGTCGGAATTCATCGTCAGGAAAAGATCGTACGTCGCTCCGCCGATGGAGAGAGATGACTGTTGGTGTGAGGATGCAGGGGACATGGCGTTCAGGAGTGATACCGCTGCTGCATGACTGACAGAAATTCCTGCATGGTTCTGCGTTGTCTCCTGTGGTTCCGCCACTGCAACCCGCCCACGATGGCTGCGAGAAAGACGATAGCTCCGACGATCGATGAGACGCCACTTTCCGGCGTGCTCGGCACGTCCGGAATAGAAGGCGGCCGAATGTTTGCACCAGGATGCAATGTACCGATGATCTCCGGCGAGACCGGATCATCAGCACCTGGCGTGAAGCCGTCACCGCCCGGCGTGCCGCGGGTGACAGCTGCAACATCCGTTAGCGTCTTTCCGGTGACCGTGACCGGTGTCAGCTTCAGTTCGTACGTAATGTCTGGCAAGAGGTCCCGGAGCATGAACGAAAGTGCCTGTCCGTTGATCATTCGTTTTTCAGAGTACACGCCAGATTCGGTGCCATACTCGAGTATGTAGTGGTCGAGGGGAACATCGTTCACTGCGGTCCACTCCAGGAGCAGGCTGTCTTTGCCCGATGTCGCCGAGAAGTGCATGCCGATCGGCGAGGCTACTGCAGGAGAGCTTTTCTGCAGACTTTCCTCGCCGTCCGGGCTCACCGCTGTCAGTGAAAATTGGTAGGTGTCTCCGAGTGGCAGATCTTTGATGACCGCGGAGGTCACCGGTTTCTCCGTCGAGATGCTGTACAGAAAATTTCCGGGATCGCTCTCATGAGCGATGTAGATCCTGTACGACGCGACCGGAGACGTCTCAACTTTGTCCCAGGTCAGTGCCACCTGTAGCGGCTTGCTTTCCGCTTTCACGCCTGTGACGACTGGCATCTGTCTTGGCTTCACGATCCACTTCGTGAGGATCGTCGAACTGTTACCAACCGAGTCCACGGCTGTTACTTTCACGTCGTACGTTCCAGCGAAGCTCGGTGCTGTGAGCGATGTGGAGTACAGACCGCTACCAGTCTCGCTCAGCGTCAATACTGCGCCGTTCCAGTCGGCAGTGACGGACGTGAGACCGGGCTCGGACTTCACCGAGAGGAGGGCGGGAGTTTCGGTCTTCCCTTCCGCGGGACTGAGCGAGATCGTATCGATGATCGGAGCCTCGTTATCGATGATAAGGTGTACAGGCTCGGATTCCATCGTCCCATTTTCACTCGTGACAAACAGCGTCACTTCTTTGTCGTCAGGGTTGAGCGGAACATCGACACGAAATACTCCTTCAGCATCGGTTTCCGTATCAACCGTTCCGAGTCCGCCTTTTACTTTTAGGTTCACGAGGCTCGGAGCATTGCCCTGCAATCGAACCGGCGAACCCTTGATATGAGCACGGTCGAGGGGATCTCTGATTGTGATCATCTGATTGTCCGAGGAACCGCCGCTTGTCACATTGAGTGTGATCGTTCCCTTCACGCGTGGGTCCAACTTGTCGTAGACCGTGATGGTCTGCGTGCCGCGCTTGCGTAGAACGAAGATGAGCGACAGTTTGCGCTCGCCTTGATCGACACTGCGCATGTCGATACGTCCGGTATCGGGAGATTTCGGATCTTCACCTTTTTTCGGAAGTTCGGCGTCGGGGTCCGAACTCTCGACGACCAGCGTGCCGACATATCCTCGGACGAGTGACGTGCCGTTCATCGCGCGTACATTCATACTGAAGAGCTCACTCGCATTCACTTCGGTGACGTTCTGTGGCAGGGAGAGTTCGAAGTGATCGATCGCTGTACTCGTGAGCTCTGCTGCGGCATCGCCGCCGAATGCCATGAGAGAACTGTGCAGCGGTGCTGAGGATCCGCCCGAAACTGCGACGTCTGCGCGCAGTGTGAGCTGTTTCGAACTCACGATGTCGTAAGGAATCAGTGTCATCGGTCCGGACTCCGTTGCGCGCACGGTCCAGATCATCCGGCCGTTTTCATCAGTGTGCGCGGAGAGTCCGCTGATGTCATCCGAAGAACGGCTCGAGATCAGTGCGATCGGCCTGCCGGCGACCGGATTGTCATATGCATCTCTGAGCACGACGGTCACCGTCACGCTGTCCTTGCCGTTTCCGCGGATCGTCGCCGGTGCAGCGCTCAAGGTCGAATGCCGATTGTCTGCGCGGTCAGCAGTCACGCTGAAGCTTCCGGATACGCCGGCTACTGTCACATCGTACTGTCCGGCGGTGCGCGTAAATTTCGAGGGGATGAGCGTGAGGGCATTTCCCATACTGTCGACCGAGAGTGGCTGCGTGTACGCGGCTGAGGATGGGCCTCGTAGCGAGAGCGACGATGCGCCGAGACATCCGGACATCGTGACCTGCGTACCGAGACCAGCGACCGTATCCAGCGCCGACACCGTGCATGAACCTGCAGCAACTGCGTTGATGGGCATGTGTGCAAAAATCATCACGATGAGCGCTGCCGAACATAGTCTGTTTTTGCGCATAAATCTGAGCATTATAGCAAAAATACCATTATCTCGCCAATGGTCGATATACCTCTATCTGCCATTCATTCATCTGTGTCAATTCGAAGTTCTTCTCTTCATTCTGCGCTTTGTGATTGTTTTCCGACTCGTGATACCATGGTTCCCATGCAGCGTTTCATCATTGCTTGGACGACCGTCCTTCTGCTCGCAGGTTGTGGCTCTGCGGCCACGACAACCGTGACGTGCGAGCAGCAGTTCTGGAACGGTGTTTTTGCCGCGTGCCTGCCGAAAGGTTGGCGTGTTCTTTCTTCGGATACGCTCCGTCAGCTCGGTGTGCCGGAGGAAACTACTGCTGCGTTTCAGTTCGACACACCGCATGCCGGACAGCTCGATACCGTTACCGTGACCAGAGAGCCTTTGTCGACGGATATCCAGACACCGGAGTACAGCCAGTCAAATCAGCTCGCTGTATCAGCGCTCCCGGATTATCGCTTGATCGACAAAGAAACGGTCTACGTCGACGGTCAGGAATCTGCGTTGCATGTCTTTAGCGCACGTCCGAGTGCTGACCAGCCGATCCGTCGGTACTACCAGATTTCCGCATCGCAGAATAAAACCGGCTTCACGTTCACCGGATCCTTTCCGCTCAGTATTCAAGAGAGCGAAGCTGACCAAGTGACATTCATTTTGAAGAACATCTCGTTCAAAGATCCGAGTGCTGTCGCGTCAGCAGATTCGAACTAAAAACCGTGCTGGAGGTGCATACT
>CAZESZ010000092.1:0-3968 GCA_964514855.1 uncultured Candidatus Peribacteria bacterium
ATCATGTTCTTGACGTAGTCGGCGTGACCCGGACAGTCGACGTGTGCGTAGTGGCGCTTTGCCGACTCGTACTCGACGTGAGCCGTATTGATGGTGATACCGCGCGCCTTCTCTTCTGGAGCATTGTCGATCTGATCGTACGTTTTCTTCTCGTCCGGAGGAGAGAAGTTGATTGAAAGGGCAGCAGTCAGCGTCGTCTTGCCGTGGTCGACGTGACCAATGGTACCGACGTTCAAGTGCGGTTTGCTGCGGTCAAATTTTTTCTGCTCGGCCATACAGGAAGGGGAAAAGGGGAATAATAGAGAGTGACTCTAAGACCCTCTTTAAACCATGGGGTCATATCGTCTAAAGCTGGCAAAGTTTAGAGGAGGGGCGAGGGGAGGTCAACACGAGATCACGGCTGTCTCGACAAAGAGAATAGGTGAGGTAGGTGTAGTAGGTAAGGGAAGGAATTTGTCCCTACTACACGTGCCTCACCTACCCAACCTGCCAAAACCTTTATAGTGCTTATTTCGCTGTCTCTTCGATTCTCCGTTCGCGGATCACATTGACTTTGATCACGCCCGGATACGTGAGTTCGGCTTCGATCTTCTTCGCGATGTCCTTTGCTAATTTCTGCTGCGTGAGATCATCCACTTTGCCGGCGTCGACGAACACACGGACTTCACGGCCGGCTGAGATGGCGTACGCCTTCGCGACTCCATCGAAACTGCGAGCGGTATTCTCCAGCTCTGTGAGGCGCTTGATGTACGCTTCCATGCTTTCGCGGCGTGCTCCGGGACGCGAGCCCGAGATAGCGTCCGCTGCGGCGACGATGAACGCTTCGGCCGAAGCGAGGGGAATATCTTCGTGATGTGCCGCGATGCAGTGCACGACTTCGGGCCTGACTTTGAAACGCTTCGCGATCTCGACGCCGATCTGTACGTGCGTGCCTGCAACCTCGTGGTCGAGTGCCTTGCCGATATCGTGGAGCAGACAACCCTCGACGACGATCTGTTCGTCGGCGCCGATCTCGGCTGCCATGATCCTGGCCATGTGCGCCATTTCTACGGAGTGCTTCAAAATGTTCTGGCCGTAGCTCGTGCGGAAACGCAGACGTCCGATGATCTTCAGGAGCTCCGGTGGGTATCCTGTGATGCCCAGTTCTTCGACCGCACGTTTACCAAACTCCAGCATCATCTTCGCGACGTCTTCTTTCACTTTGTTCACCACTTCTTCGATCCTCGCAGGTTGGATGCGACCGTCCTCGACAAGTTTTTCCAGAGCGAGCTTCGCGACGTACCGGCGCACGAGATCGTATCCGGAAATCACGACTGCGCCCGGCGTGTCATCGATGATGACATCGATACCGGTGGCGGATTCGAATGCGACGATGTTGCGACCCTCCTTTCCGATAATGCGTCCTTTCACATCGTCACTTGGAAGCTGCACGACGGTCGTCGTGGACTCAGTCGCGACTTCGGATGCGTAGCGGTGGATCGCTTCTGCAAGCAAATTTTTTGAGACTAATTCGACGTCTTCTTCCGCATGCTTCTTCATTTCTTTTACTTGCTGCGCAAAATATCCGGAAAATTCTTTTTCCAGCTCGGTCGAGAGCTGCTTCTTCGCTTCTTCGGTGGAAAGTTTCGAAACTTTTTCCAGAGCTTCACGAAGACTCTTCGTCGACTCGCGAAGTTCCTCCTGCATGACTTTGTTTTCCTCTTCCTGTTTCTCGAGGCGCTTCCTCTGAGTGTCCACTTCGGTCACTTTCTTATCGAGGTTCTTCTCTTTCTCTTCGATGCGTGCGGATTCGCGCTCCAGCTTGTTCGTCATTTCCTGCGCTTCGATGCGGGCTTGCGAGAGAATTTCTTTCGAGTGTGCCTTAGCTTCGGCTTCCTGCGTCTTGATCGCACTTCTGGCTTCGACGACTTTGACATTGATGGCGCTGAGTTCGCGTTCCTTCTGATCGATCTGGGCCTGCAGCGCGCCGCTGATCTTCTTTCCTTTACTGAACCAGAACCATCCGGCGAGTAGCCCCACAAGGAGCCCCGCGATGAGTGCTAAGAAAATGACGATGACAGAGTTTTCCATGACGGTGGGAGGCAACGAATGAAAGTGGCCACCGTTTGCAGGTCGCTTAGTTCAATATCTTCGCATCAGACAAAACACTGATGCCCGTCAGAAAACCATGGGAGGAAGATCGGTGACGACGGAGGAGGGGAAGCATTGAGAGAGGCGTTGCGTGCAAACCAGTAGTCTTAGAGACATTCTAGTCGTTCATGCTTCCAGATGCGAGGTCTATTTTTTGGCTTACAGACATCATTCTTTTATCATCAAGCCAAAAACAGGCATTGCTTTATCAGTTATTTATTTTCTAGTAATCTTTATGTGCGTGCATCTCCAGGGACATCGTTCTCTTGGCTGACAACCTGAGAATCCAGGCATCAGCGCACAAAATTTTTCGAAGCCATCCTTCTAGCTCCTCGAGAGCCCGAGAGTACCAGGCATGCGAGCCCTCCTCATCTGTCTCTCGTTTTATGCCTTCTTTCTCTGTCCTGTCGCGGTTCAGGCACATCCTGTCGTAAGCGAGGTCATGTGGATGGGGACGGACCTCAGTACCGCTGACGAATGGCTGGAACTCATGAATCCGGATCACGACGACATCGATATCTCGGGCTGGACCGTGACGTCGCTCAACTCCAGCGCGAAAGAGATTATCGCGGTTCGATTTGCCACCGGGACTATGCTCAGTGCTGGAGAATTTCTGGTCATCGCGTCCAGGTCAGCTGCAAATTCTCGTCTTCTTGCAGAGCCGTTTGCGGTTAGCACAGCACTGACATTGCCAAATACGAAGCTTCTCGTGAGGCTGCGCGATGCGGGCGGTTCTACTGTCGACGAAGTCGACGATGGCATAGGAGCGCCGTTTTCAGGAGACAATCCATCCGGCACTGGTGCCAAGGCCAGCATGGAGCGTATCGATCCTGTGGCCCCAGGGAATCTGAAGGAGAACTGGCGTACTGCAACACTTTCTCTGGGCTTCGATGAAGCAGCACACGTCTTCGGTACGCCAGGGTCAGATGGTTCTTTCGAAGAGTCCCCAGATCCCACGCTGCCTTCCGATCCTCCAGATCCACCTCCGCCTCCACCTAGTCCAGCACCTCCGCCTTCGGAGCCGACTGCCTGCATTGATCCTCTGGAGATCGCTATTGCTGTCCAATCTGGGCCACTGCTCGCGATCGGGAAAGCGACCGTGAACTTCCAGGCAGTTGCGACTGCTGGGACGCTGAGCGGCATCATGTGCAGCTGGTCGTACGGCGACGGATTCGTGAGTGTCAGTTGCAATCCACCAGTGCACTCGTTCACGAATCCTGGAACCTACACCGTTCGACTGGAAGCTAAAAATCAATGTGGTAATACACTGGTACAAGAGCAAGTAGTCGAGGTAAAGCCTGATCCTACAGCTGCACAGAACTCGTCAGCGCAGACCGAGTGGTACGACGGCTCAAGGCTGATCATCACTGGCGCACTACCGAACCCCGACGGTACCGATACTGGAAAAGAATGGATCGACATAAAAAATACCGAGCAGCGTGCAGTCGATCTTCGTGGCTGGAAACTGGCGGTTGGCGAGACGACGATACAGTCATATACCCTGAAGGATTCCATAGGGCCTGGTGACACGCTCAGGATCTACGATAGTGAACTCAAATTCAGGCTTCCGAATACTGCTTCCAGGATTCAGCTCATCACACCATCTGGCCTCGCTCTTTCGACTGTCCCATGGAAACAGACTGACGAGGATAGGGTCTATTTCGCGGATGATATTCGCACCCTGACCGTACGCGGACGAGTCCTGAAAGTCACCGGACCAGTGACATTCATCATGCAACTCGCGCCTGATGCGGCCAGTATTCTTGGCATTGATACTGTGAATGTTCGTATCGTCGGAGTCAGGGAGAATCCTGATGCTGTAATTTCTAAAAATGAAG
>CAZESZ010000093.1:0-3922 GCA_964514855.1 uncultured Candidatus Peribacteria bacterium
GTTCGTACCGTACAAATACTGCACATGGCGGTAGCCGACATCGGCGGGCTCTATCTTCTCGCTGCCCTGGAAATTTCTGGCAACGATGGCACCGGTCTTCAGGTTCTTCAGTTTGCACTGCATGTTGGCCTGGCTCTGGCTCTTGCGACCGAACTGGGAAGCGAGAACGATGAACGGTTCACCATCGAGAGTAACGGCGCGTCCGGGCTTGAGATCGGTAATCGTGTACATGAAGTGCGGGGAAGAAAGCTGACGAAACGTACCTGCCACCCAAAGGGGAAGTCAACTCGTACCCCCTCCCTACCGTGCCTTCAGCTCATCGCCGAGCTTCTTGATCTCGGTGTTCACATATTCACCCAGTCGCTCCGGAAGAGCGCTCTTGAGACGACGTAGCAGAGTGCCGCGGTCCGGATTTGCCTCGAGATCACGCATTTCGGCGAGGAGTTGGTTGTAGCGACTGATCGGCTGACGGAAAATGAAGATGCGCTTCATCATCGTCTGGACCTGGGCATTTAGCTCTTCCTCAGTCACGAGTACTTGCTCGGGTTCGGGCGGCAAATATTTCGCGATATTCGTGGCCATGGCGAGGAGCACCTTGTCGGTCTTCGTATTATCGGTCGCTTTCTTCAGGAGTGACGACGTCGTGACGAGCAGAGACCGCGCTTCTTTCTGCAGGAGCGGATGCGCTCCGTCGGCGTCCGAGAGCAGCTGCCCGATATACGGACTGATGTCCGCATACTCAGCTGCTGCAAGAGCAGTATCTTCTTTTTTCGACAGAATCTGGTTGATCATCGTGAGACGATCGACGAGAACGTAGCCTTCGATGTCTCTGGGCTTCAGGTCCGCATCTGGAATAGCCGAGCCGACCTGTGTCACAGCATCGCGGAGCATCTGTACGCTGGCATCAGGATTTTCTTGGCCAGTACTGAGAGATGAACTCGCGTCTGCGATCTGCTTCTTGATGAGATACTTCACGAGGTTATCATCCTGATCGGACGCGAGTGTCACGAGCGAGGTCTTGTACTCCGCAAGCGGCGCACTGGCCTCGGTATCTTGACCTTCTTTGATCAATGACAACGCTTCGCTCAGTCGCGTATTTGCCTGTGCGATGAGCTTCTCGGTACGACCATCGTGCGTCAGCGTGAAGAGCACATCCACTTTCTCGGCGATGCGCTTGGCCGGATACAAAAAGGACGTCGGCAAAATACCAGCAACTTCCGCCAGACGTTCGTCTTGGAGCTTTGCAATTTCGGAGCGGTGCACGGCATCTTGGGAAAGATTGCTCTTCACCCACGGATCCGAGAACACTCTCGCTTCCATATTCTGAATACCGAACGTCTTGCCGCCTCTGAGCACGACTTTCTCTCCCGATACCAGGAACGACGTCTGCGTGTCGCTCGCGAGGGTTGCACCACGGTCGTAGACTGCGACACTCACAGAACCGTTGCCATCATCATCAATGGAAACGCTGCCCGCATTCAGAGATACTGTTCCATTCGACGTTTCGATGACGAGACCCTCCACCATCGGTGGCAGGAGCCCAAACGCCCACAGTGTCCCACGGATGAGGGTCGCCGTCGGTCCGTCCGCGCTGAACTGCGGCCGATCCCCAATGTCATGGAGCTTCACGGTCGTATTCGGAGCAAGACGAAGCACGCCATCGTCATTGAGAACCAGCGTCGCTCCAGCATCGCCGGTACGGACCATGACTGCATTATTGATGATGTGAGGTTCCGTCGCATCGATCCATACACCACCGGTGAAGATCGAGACGTTCTCGCCGCCCGGTACGAGCTGTACGCCAAGCTCAGCCTGGGTCGCAGGCGCCAGAAGGATAAGAGGCATCGAACGAATAATCAGGAGAAACAGCGCGAAGGCCGCAGCCCATTTGAAGCCAGTATGGACCATTGGAGCCTGCCGAAGTGGCTGAAGACGCGAAAGAATGGCGCTACGAAGCGTCTGGTAGCTATTCGATGAAAGAGAGATCGTCGAAGCAATAGATACGAGATTTTCAGCGAGTTCTGGACGAATACGCGCCTGCATCTGAGCCTTCATGGCATGGCGTTTGGCGTCACTGGGAGTGACGTTTTCCGCTATGTGCCGCAGAGAGTCTTCGAGAGACATAAAAAGGCAGTTTGCGCTTGTTAAAACGGAAAAGAGAGATATCTGTTACAGCGTTTCGTCGTGAAAATAGTGATGTTTCGCGCCATAGATGAGAAAAGATCAAGCATTGTCTCTGAGGGGATCTTTCGGAAGGAGTGCTTCGAGTTTTTTCAGTGCACGGAACTTGAGGATACGAACGTGACCCTCTCGCATCCTGAGTGCACCTGCCACTTCGGCATGTCCGAGTCCGGCAACATAATGGAGGAGGATCACATCCCGATACGCTTTCGGAAGTTTCTCGAGTGCGCCGCGAACCGTCGCAACCGACATCATGCGTTGTGTACGCGTCCGTGGATCATTGTCTCTATCATCATCGACCAAGTCTTCACTCAGTTCTTCGAAACCGCGCTGACTTCTGTACGCATCGATGACCGCATGGCGCGCAATTCGGAAAAGCCACGCGGAAAACGGAATACCGGTGTACGCCTTGTACGTATGCAATTTTTCCCACGCTTTCACGAAGATATCAGCAACCAGATCCTCGGCTAATTCTTGCGGAAAACGGAAGACCACATATCGGTACACCGGCGTCAGGAACGCATCGTAGATTTTCCCGAAGGCTTCGGTATCACCGTCTTGCGCACGCTTGGCAAGTTCCTTCAGTTCGTCCGGCGGCAGTGCCTGATTGGCCATGGAACGTCAGTATAGTAGAAGTTGAGAAATGAGGAACGAAGAATGAAGAGTGAAAAAATACTACAAGCGAAGAATTCCAGCCCTTTTCACTTTTCGCGGGTAGTAACCCGCACTCACTTTTCACTTTTCTCTTCTTCACTTCTACACTTTTCACTTCTTACTCCCACTCTATCGTCGCTGGCGGTTTATTCGTCAGGTCGAGAAACACAGCATCGATGCCTGGAATGCCCAGAATTTTTTCCGTGATCTTCTCGAGGAGTGCTGGCGGCAAATGATACGCCGCAGCCGTCATGGCATCAGTTGATTCGATCGGCCGCAGAACAATCGATCGGCCCTCCTCTTTCTCTCCCATCGGCAGGAGCACGACCGGAAACTGCCAGATTGTGTCGTAGAGTTTCGCGGCGCGAATTTCATGATCGACGATGGAGTCTGCTGTGCGCAGGAGATCGGCTGTATCGCGACTGATCATCGTCTGCGTGAAGACAGGAGTAAAAGGTTTTCTGTGTGACGTGCAGAACAGCACACGACTGAAGACACGACTCGCGTTTGGAATAGACGTTGCGAGTGCGTAGTGCTCGTCGGTCGGCGTTCTGCCATCGGAAAATACTGCGAGCGCATGGCGATACGTTCGGCCGTCACCCTGCACTCCGACAGATTTTACCGGGAGAATCGTGTGCGGGATCTCGAGCGAAAAATCTTTGAGTGCTGCAGGGTCGACTGGATGCGGTGCATCGGCACAGAGAATGCGAACGCCGAGTCCGGGACCCGGAAACGGCTGACGCCACACGAGTTCGTGCGGAAGCCCGAGCTCTTCACCGAGCTTTCGTACTTCATCTTTGTAGAGCTCTTTGAGCGGCTCGACGACGAGTCCCTGTTCCATCATTGTTTGCACGAGTGGAACGCGGTTATGGTGAGTCTTGATCTTGTCGGCATGTTTCGTGCCACCGGTTTCGATCGTATCCGGGTAGATCGTCCCCTGCCCCAGCATCCAACCATCTTCGATACGAAGTCCCATCCGATCACTCACCTCTTTCTGGACGGCGAGGAACGTATTGCCGATGATTTCGCGCTTTTTTTCGGGCTCGTAGACATCCTTGAGCGCCGCGTAAAAACGCTGCGATGCGTC
>CAZESZ010000094.1:0-3857 GCA_964514855.1 uncultured Candidatus Peribacteria bacterium
CAACCGCAATAATCGCCTGAAGAAACTTATGTCGATCGGTGCCCCCGAAGTCATCAACCGCAACGAGAAGCGCATGCTCCAGGAAGCCGTCGATACACTCCTCAATAACTCCGCTCGCGCAGGCAAGGCACTCTTCACCGCTGGTGATCGCCGAAAGCTCCGCTCGCTGTCCGACATGTTGAAAGGAAAACAAGGCCGCTTCCGCCAGAACCTCCTCGGTAAGCGCGTAGACTACTCCGGTCGCTCGGTCATCGTCGTCGGTCCGACACTGAATATCGACGAGTGCGGTCTGCCGAAGGAAATGGCCATGAAACTCTTCAAGCCGTTCGTCATTGGGCGTCTCATCAGAGACGAACTCGCGCACAACGTGAAGTCCGCAGAACGCATGGTCATCGATGGCAGCAAGAAAGTGTGGGACATCCTCGAGGAAGTCATCCAGAACAAGTACGTGCTCCTCAACCGTGCTCCGACACTGCACCGCCTCGGTATCCAGGCGTTCATGCCGCGTCTCATCGAAGGTCTCGCCATCCAGCTGCATCCGCTCGTGTGTACAGCTTTCAATGCCGACTTCGACGGTGACCAAATGGCCGTCCACGTGCCACTCTCCGAGCCCGCTCAGAAAGAAGCTCGCGAACTCATGAGCGCCGCTCGTAACGTTCTCAAGCCTTCCGCCGGTGAACCGATCATTACACCGGTGCAAGACATGGTGCTCGGTTGCTACTTCCTCAGCAATGTTCACGACGGTTTGCTTGGTCACGGTATGACCTTCGGATCTCCGAATGAAGCGATCCTCGCCTACGAGCATCGCATCGTCGACCTCCAGGCGAAGATCAAAGTTCGTTTCCCGAAAGCTGGCCGTGAGGATGGCGAAACCGAAATCGTCGAGACGTCTGTCGGACGCCTCTTCTTCCAGGAGATCGTTCCGCCGGAACTTGGCCGCGTCAACGAGACGCTGAAGAAAGGCGTGCTTAGCAAACTGATCGCAAACGCGCTTGAAGTCGTGGGTACGGAGCGCACCTCGAAGCTTGCGAATGACATCAAGAATATCGGCTTCAAGTATGCCACCACGTCCGGTATCTCTATTTCGATTACCGATGTTCTGGTTCCGCCAGAGAAAGAAAAAATTCTTGAGGAAGCCAACGAGAAAGTCCGCAAGATCAACAACCAGTACTGGAAAGGTTGGATCACCGCCGACGAGCGTTACCATCACGCCATCCGCATCTGGAGCAAGGCCAAGGGCGATGTTTCTTCGTGCATGATCAAGCAGTACACGAGCGACCCGAAGAACAGCATCACGTACATGATCGACTCTGGTGCCCGCGGTAACTGGGGTCAGATCACGCAGCTCGCCGGCATGAAGGGTCTCGTGGCCAATCCGTCGGGACGCACCATCGAGCTTCCGATCCAGAGCAACCTGCGAGAAGGTTTCTCGATCCTCGAGTACTTCATCGCTACACACGGAGGACGCAAGGGTAAGTCCGACACTGCTCTGAAGACCGCCGAAGCTGGTTATCTCACGCGTCGCCTCGTTGACGCCGTCCAGGACATCGTCATCAAGGAAGAGGACTGTGGGTGCAAGGATGGTCACCTCATCACCAGGGCAGAATCCGAGCGCATCGGTGAGAAATTCGAACTCCGTGTCTTCGGTCGCATCGTCAATGAAGATGTCATCGTCGACAAAGAGGTTCTTGTGAAGCGCAACACGGATATCGATGCCGATACGATCGCACTGCTCAATAAGCACAAGGTGCAGGAAGTCAACGTTCGCTCGGTCATCACGTGTGCAACGGACGGTGGTATTTGTATCAAGTGTTACGGCCGCGATCTTTCGGACAACAAGACCGTGAAGATCGGAACACCGGTCGGTATCATCGCTGCTCAGTCCATCGGTGAACCAGGTACGCAGCTCACGATGAGAACGTTCCACATGGGAGGCGTCGCCGAAGGCTCCGACATCACGCAGGGTCTCACGCGTGTCGAAGAAATCCTGGAAGCTCGTCCGCCACGCACACCGGCAACACTGAGCGATATCGCAGGGCGCGTGAAGATCACGCACAAAGGAGGAATTTCTACCATTCAGGTCATGGGCGAAGAGCTTGGACAGGATGTCTACTTCGTCCCCGCTGGCTATCAGCTCTCTGTGAAGAAAGGCGATGAAGTCTCCGAGCGTACGATCGTCGCGAAGGCCGTTGCCGACAAGTCCACCATCAAGACACTCATCGGCGGAAAAGTTGTCGAGGCCGAGAAGGGCCGCGTCGTCGTGAAGCACGCCGAGATCCAGGAGCGTACGTACGAATTCCCCGCTCGTGAAATCCTGCTCGTCAAAAATGGTGACCAAGTGAAGGCAGGACAGGCTCTGAACGCTGGACACTACAACTTGCAGGAACTCCTCGAGAAGCAGGGAGCCTACGCCGTCCAGAGTTACATCATCCAGGAAGTGCAACACATCTATGCTTCCCAGGGTCAGACCATCAATGATAAACATCTGGAGATCATCGGACGCAAAATGTTCTCGAAGGTCCGCATCGTCGACTCCGGCGACACGAACCTGCTCGCTGGAGAAGTTGTCGACATCGCCGATATTCGCCGAGCCAATACCGCGCTCGCCAAGTCCAAGAAGAAAGGTGAGAAGAAAGAGGCGACGTACGAGCAGCTCCTGCTCGGTCTCACGCGCGTCTCGCTCGCAACCGAATCATGGCTTGCTGGTGCGTCATTCCAGGAGACGATCCGCGTTCTCGTGGAGGCCGCGACGACCGGCAATATCGACTACCTGAAGGGTCTCAAAGAGAACGTCATCATCGGACGTCTCATTCCGGCTGGTCACACGTTCCGCCAGCGTTTCGAGAAAGAAGCCGAGGACGAGAAAGATGCCAAGGCAGCCTCGAAGACTGCTGCCAAAGAAGCGAAGGCTTCCAAGAAGAAGGACTAACCTCCCCTTTACTACTCCCTGCTCTAACCGCTACCATTCCTCGCCACAATATGCCGACCATCAATCAACTCGTACGTCACGGCCGCAGATCCCAGCGCCGCCGTACAAAGGCTCCTAACCTCCAGTACACCTGGAACGCGCTCAAGATGAAGCGCGTGAAGCTCCGTCACGGAGCTCCGGTGAAGCGCGGTGTCTGTCTCAAAGTGACGACGATGACCCCGAAGAAGCCGAACTCCGCTCTCCGTAAGATCGCTCGTGTTCGTCTGACGAATGGCGAAGAGATCACAGCGTACATCGGCGGAGAAGGCCACAACTTGCAGGAGCACTCCGTTGTCCTCGTCCGCGGAGGCCGCGTGAAAGACCTTCCGGGTGTCCGTTACCACATCGTTCGTGGCGTCCTGGATACCGAAGGCGTGCGCGATCGCAAGCAAGGTCGCTCGCTGTACGGCGCCAAGAAGCCCAAGAAATAAGAATTTTGATTTTTCACTTTCAACTTTTCACTTTTCACTTCGATGTCTACCCTCCCGAAATCATACATCCCGAAAGGTTCTGATCCGCTGATGGAGAAGTTCATCAACTGCATCATGAAGCAGGGGAAGAAATCCACAGCACGCCAGATCATGGCTGATGCTCTGGAGATCATCAAAACACGCACGAAGGATCCACCACTCGAGATCTTCGCCAAGGCCCTGCTGAACACGACGCCACTCGTCGAGGTTCGCCCGAAGCGCATCGCTGGAGCCGTGTATCAGGTTCCGACCGAAGTAACCCCCAAGCGTCAGCAGTCGCTCAGTATTCGTTGGATCCTGAATGCTGCTCGCGATCGTAAAGGTATGCCGATGGCCGAGAAGCTAGCACTCGAACTCTTGGATGCTTTCGCAGAGCAGGGTTCTGCTATCAAGAAGAAGGAAGACGTCTACAAGATGGC
>CAZESZ010000095.1:0-3499 GCA_964514855.1 uncultured Candidatus Peribacteria bacterium
AATATGAGCATGTCGAAACTCATTTATGAGTATGGGAATGGGAAAAAAGATCTCGCAGGTGCTTCCTCGCTACAAAAAAGTTCTACACTCGGAGAACTCTGTGAAAGGCTCAAAGAAATTCGCGTCAAAGTATGTACATTCGAACACGATCATTGGCAGTCAGGTTTTCAGGCTATCGATTGCACACGGAGAGAAATCAATGCGGCATGCGGGCATCAAGGAATACTTTCTTTAGGCTACGAACGTAGCTTGAACGATAAGAATGCGAGTGCGACCATGGAGGAAGCCATCGCATTTTTGGAGGCGCTGGATATCGATTGCTTGCAGGAACATCTCGTACTTGTGTTGCAAACTAATCTTCTATCGGATGCTGACCTTTACGCAAACGGAATACAGCCGCACCAAATACAGCGCCTTGAAGATGCAGAATCGGCGCAGCTTTATTCTGGGGAGGAAAACATGCGTGTCCTCGCATCACTCATGCAGAAAATGACATCTGTCATCCGTGCAATTCATGACAAAAAACTTCTACCGAAGCGATCTATCGAAGGAAAACGGTACAACCGCATGATGGGAACATGGGAGCACAAGCGCGGAGCACAAACATAGAGACGCGCGTATCGCACGTCTCTACATTCGTCTGTCTTTATCTCTGCGAGCAGAAAACCCGCTCGAATATTCGTGACTATTTCTTCTTCGCTTCTACTTCATCATCATCGTTCTCGACTGACTGCTTCATCTCATCTTTTGCGGTCTCAGCTTCGATGTCTCCTTCCTCGATCCCCTTCTTGATCTCGTCCGGGTCTTCTTCGTCGAGGTCGAGATCGGAGATTTTATCCGTCGCAGGGATGAGGTCCTCACTCTCCTGCTCTTCATCGAAGCGAGTCTTCAACTTCACGACCTCGGCTTCGGCGCCGTCGAGTTTGATGACCGGAGCTTCGGCGGGCACTTCGTCCGAGAACTTCAGGAGATCGACTTTGAGACAGAGAGCCTGAAGTTCCTTCACGAGAACGTTGAAGGATTCGGGTGTGGACGGCTTCTTGATCGGCTCGCCCTTCACGATGCTTTCGTAGGCCTTGCTGCGACCGACGACGTCATCGGACTTGATCGTGAGCATTTCCTGCAGAACGTGCGCGGCACCGTAGGCCTCCAGAGCCCAGACTTCCATTTCTCCAAAACGCTGGCCTCCGTGCTGCGCCTTGCCTCCGAGCGGCTGCTGCGTGACGAGCGAGTACGGACCGACGGAACGAGCGTGGATCTTATCTTCCACAAGGTGCAGGAGCTTCAGCATGTACACGTATCCGACTGTCGTGAGTGCGTTGAAGGATTCTCCGGTGCGGCCGTCCATGAGCTGAACTTTGCCGCTATCGGGGAGCTGTGCGAGCTTCAGGAATTCGCTGATCTGATTCGTCGAGATTCCATTGAGCGCCGGTGTCGCGATCTTGAGGCCAAGCACCTGACATGCCCAACCGAGATGTGTCTCGAGGACCTGTCCGATGTTCATGCGAGAGCTGACTCCGAGCGGATTGAGGATGATATCGACGTAACGACCATCCGCGAGGAACGGCATGTCTTCCTTCGCGACGATACGGGCAACGACGCCTTTGTTTCCGTGGCGGCCGGCCATCTTGTCACCGACTTGGATCTTGCGAGTTTGAGCGACGAAAACTTTGATCTGCTTGATGACACCAGTCGGGAGCTCGTCACCTTCGGCGCGGTCGAAGACGTGAACGTCGACGACTTTGCCTCCGGCGCCTCCAGGAAGCCTCAGCGAACTGTCCTTCACGTCCTTGGCTTTGTCACCGAAGATGGCCTGGAGAATGCGCTCCTCGGGCGTCAGCTCGGTCTCGCCCTTCGGCGTGATCTTACCGACGAGAATGTCGCCTTCGTGGACAGTCGCACCGATGCGAACGGTACCGTCGGCATCGAGATCTTTCAACTTCGCTTCACCGACGTTCGGAATATCGCGGGTGACGGTCTCGGAACCGAGCTTCGTGTCGCGGACGTCCGTGATGTAGGACTCGATGTGGATGGAGTCGAAGTGGCCTTGCTCGACGATGCGGTCTGAAATGATGATGGCGTCTTCGAAGTTGTAGCCTCCCCACGGCATGTACGCGACGAGAAGGTTCTGCCCCAGCGCGAGCTCTCCGCTCTCGACGGACGAGCCGTCGGCGAGCACGTCGCCTGCCTTCAGTTTCTGGCCGGATTCGACTTTCGGACGCATGTGGAGACACGTGCCCTGGTTCGAACGCGTGTAGTTATCCAGAAGGTACGTCGCCTTTTTCCCTGAGTGATACATGATGACGATCTCACGGGCATCCACGGACAACACTTCGCCATCTTCGCGAGCGAGCAGGACGTGACCGGACGCACGAGCTGCGATGCTCTCCACGCCGGTGCCGACGAGTGGGGCCATCGGACGAATGAGCGGAACGGCTTGACGTTGCATGTTCGTACCCATGGAGGCACGAGTGTTATCATCGTGTTCGAGGAATGGGATGAGCGATGTCGAGACCGAGAGAATCTGTTTCGGAGAAATGTCGACGTGCGTCACATCGCGAACGTGAGCCAAAACCGGCTCTCCGTGCTTGCGAGCATGCACGCGCGTATTCATGAATTCGCCTTTCTCGTTGATGGCACTGTTCGCTTCGACGATGGTGAGGTGACGCTCGCGATCGGCATCGACGTAGTTCTCCTTGCGGACGATGTACGCGCGGACCGGCACCTCGGTTTTGCCATCGTGCTTCAGGATGCTGATGACTTTCGATGCGAGCTGTTTCGTCTCGATGACATCGCCTTCTTTCACGATCACTTTGTGGCCATCTCTGAGTGTGATATCGATCATGCGACCGACGACGGCATCGGCGTCCATCTTCACGGTGTGCCGGACGTCGTAGTACGGCGTCTCGAGGAATCCGTATTCGTTCACTTTCGAGTACGACGCCAAGTGGACAACGAGACCGATGTTCGGTCCTTCCGGCGTGGCGATGGGGCAGATGCGACCGTAGTGGCTGGGGTGCACGTCGCGAACGTCGAATGATGCGCGCTCGCGGGAAAGTCCTCCAGGACCCATGGCCGAGAGACGACGCTTGTTTGCGAGTTCGGAGAGCGGGTTGGTCTGATCCATGAATTGGGAGAGCTGCGACGATGCGAAGAACTCGCGGAGCGCGGCCGTGATCGGACGGCAGTTGATGAGCTGGGTGGGCGTAACGGTTTCGAGGTCCATCACGGTCATACGGTCCTTCATGATGCGCTCGGTGCGCATGAGACCGACGCGGAACTTGTTCTGGACGAGTTCTCCGACCGAACGGACGCGGCGGTTACTGAGGTGGTCGATATCGTCAGGGGATCCTTCACCGTTATTCAGGCGGATCATCTCTTTCAGAATCTCAATGAAATCCGAGACTTGAAACGTGCGGTGCGCCTCGTCATTCGGAATATTCAGATCAAACCGACGATTCAGCTTGTAGCGGGCGATGTTGCCCATGTCGTACTTCTT
>CAZESZ010000096.1:0-3468 GCA_964514855.1 uncultured Candidatus Peribacteria bacterium
TAGGAGGCCTCGCGGAACAGCCTCAGGACGCCGTCGGCGTCTTGTTCGCGAGAGCCAGAGTCGCGCAGGTCTGCGAGTTGTGGGAGATTGCCGGGACGGCTCTCGACCGCGCGGGAGAGCTGGGAGAGTGCAACGATCGGGATCTTCAGTTCGCGACCAAGCATCTTGAGCGAGCGCGAAATCTCGGAGATTTCCTGCACGCGGTTGCCGGTGTAACCGGCGTTTCCGGTGCTCATGAGTTGCATGAAGTCGATGATGATCATGTCGAGGCCGTGTTCCATCTGGAGTCGACGCGCTTTGGCGCGCAGCTCCGGGATCGAAGATCCCATCGAGTCGTCGATGAAAATATTGGCCTTTGAAAGATCGTCCATGATCGGGCCCATGTTTTGGAAGTCGCGGTCTTCGAGTTTTCCTTTTTGCAGCTTCCAAGAATCTACGCCGAGCATAGATGCGAACAGGCGGTCCACGAGTTGTTCCTTGCTCATTTCCAGTGAGAAGATGCCGATAGCTTTGCCGTGTTTGATGGCTGCGTTTTGAGCGATATTGAGTGCGAGCGACGTCTTTCCCATCGACGGACGAGCGGCGATGATGATGAGGTCCGAGGGCTGGAAACCGGAGAGCTTGAAGTCGAGCGCGGAGTATCCGGTCGGAACACCTTTGATGGAATTGTCATCTTTGTTCTCGTGCATCTCGGCGAATTTTTCGTAGCGAGCGCTGAGGATTTCTTTGATGTGGATAAATTTTTCTTTGAGGAAGGTCCCCGAGATACTGAAGACCGTTTTCTCCACTTTCTCCAACAGTTCGGGGATGTCTGTGTCTTCTTGGTGCCCGAGTGCCTTGATCTGGTCTCCGGCCTGAATGATGCGTCGAAGGACAGCTTTCGTCTTGACGATTTGTCCGTACTTGAAGATGTGTGCGGATACCGGAACCTTCGCCGCAAGTTCTGCGAGGAATGCGCTCCCACCGACGTCTTGTATTTTCTTTTCGTCCTGAAGTTTGCTCGTGACGGTCACGATGTCCACCGGTTGATGCGACTGATAGAGATCGATGATTGCCGAAAAAATAATGCGATACGACGGTTCGTAGAAATCTTCCGGCTGCAGAAGGTCGGATACTTTGATGATCGCATCTGGATCCATCAAAAGGGCACCAAGAACTGTTTGCTCTGCTTCGAGACTGTGGGGCTGAACATCGAGGAATGCTTGGGCCATGGGAACCGAGTGTAGCATAAAAAAACGGAGGGGAACCTCCGTCTGTGAACCCTGGAAGCGTGAGAGACTACACGCTGAGCTTACTGAAGGCATCACGAATGTCTTTTTCCAGCCTGTCAGTGAGTTTCTGATTCTGTTTCAAATACGCCCTTGCCTGCTCCCTCCCCTGCCCGATGGTTTCCTCACCCACGCGGAAGTACGCACCCGATTTCTCGATGAGGCCGTATTTGAGCCCCAAGTCGAGGATGTCGCCTTCGCGGGAGATGCCCTGAGCGTAGAGAATGTCGAATTCAGCCTGCCGAAACGGGGGTGCGATCTTATTTTTCACGACTTTCACCCGAGTACGGTTACCGACGATAGTTTGCTCATCGGCGCCCTTTTCCGTGATTTTATCGATTCTGCGAACATCGAGGCGAAGCGAAGCGTAGAACTTTAGCGCATTGCCGCCGGTCGTGGTTTCCGGGTTACCGAACATAACGCCAATCTTCATGCGCATTTGGTTGATGAAGATGACGGAGCAATTCGTCTTGCTGACGATGCTCGTGAGTTTACGGAGGGCTTGACTCATCAGACGAGCCTGCAGCCCCATGTGGCTATCCCCCATCATGCCTTCGATCTCTGCGCGTGGCGTGAGAGCAGCGACCGAGTCGATGACGATGACATCGATACCACCGGAGCGGACGAGGGTTTCCGTGATCTCGAGCGCTTGCTCGCCATCGTCGGGTTGCGACACGAGCAGACTGTCGACGTCGACACCGATTTTCTTCGCGTACGATACATCGAGTGCGTGTTCGGCATCGATGAACGCCGCTTTGCCGCCTCGCTTCTGGACCTGGGAGATGGCGTGGAGAGCGAGTGTCGTTTTTCCGGAAGATTCGGGTCCGAAAATTTCGATGATACGGCTCTTGGGTATGCCGCCACCGAGGGCGAGATCCAGGCTCAGCGAGCCGCTGGGATACGTTTCGATCTGCGTGTTCTGGGCATTGCCCATGTCCATGATGGATCCTGCTCCGAACTGCTTCTCAATGTCGGCAATAGCCGCTTTCAGTGCCATAGCCTTGGCTGATTGTTCTATTGAGGATTTATCCGATTTTGGGCTTTTGGTAGGCGTCGTAACGTCTTTTGACGTCATGGGTTCATGTGTCTGCTTGGTCATGATGGAAGTGAAGGAAGGAATAAGGCTTGCCTGCAGGTTGGCAGGTGTATGAACGTTCACCTGCACTATCGCTTAGCGAGTGACAGGGGTCAACCAGGTGAACTTGAATATCATAGAATGTAGTGTGGTGTACATGTGTACACCTGAGGAAGGATGATGGATAAAAATCTCATGTATGGCTTATACAAGCTGCTACTTCCGTTCTTTGCATTGGCCGATCTGATGTGCAAGATCCGTAATATTGCAAAAATATCCAGTCGCGCAGAGGACTCCTGCCGTTCCCCCGCATGGCAGGCCCGCACCGCTGCCCGAGGTGTGTGGCGTCAGATCTTTGTCGGTCAGAAACGAGATCGTCGAGAGTGCTCGTGAGAATTGCGAGGCAACGACGGCACCTTCTTCCTCGGTCTTCAATTGTTGTTGCATGGCAGGATCGAAGTGCAATTCGATGATGTTGTCTTTCTCGAGGATGAAGACATCCACGGCATTGCCTTGTCCATCGATGCGTACACCGCGACGGTTCCTGACGAAGATCGGAGAGCCCTGAGGCAACGTCGAGCCGCTCATGAGTCTGATCGTCAGGAGTGGCATTGTTTCTCCGGGGAGCATGAACGTTGCGGTTGTGTTCTTGATCGATCCGCCCCATGTCCGCGGAACACCGAGGCGGATATTGAGCGCCGGAATCTCGAAACGATGAAGATCTTCATCGCCGTGCGAACGCTTCACGGAGTCGGCCATGATGACCGGCAAATCGCTTTTCGCAGTATTTGGCTGCAGAGTTCCCTCAACGTACACCGTCTGACCCTCGAGCTCTGTGAGGTTTTGCGTCCGGCTTTCGACGAAGTACGTTTTCTTCTTGTTGATGACAAGAATGTGCGAACCGCGGCGGATTAGAGAATTCTCGGCGCGAATGAGAGTGCCGGTAGCGTTCATGGGGCCGTAGACGATGTTCAGAGTATTGTCTCTCGTGCAGGCTGAGACCGCAGCAGTCGCGATAAGTAGAAACGTCAGCACTGTCAGGGGTGATCTCATAGACGCAGTATAGACCAATTACCTCACCGCAGCTCCCTCGCAAGCGCGATGATCTTCGCGACTTCAGCCCGA
>CAZESZ010000097.1:0-3309 GCA_964514855.1 uncultured Candidatus Peribacteria bacterium
CGTCTTCAGGACACCGTCGGTGCGTTCGCGGACGAATGTCTGCTCTTTGCGTGGCTCGATGTGAATGTCAGACGAACGATGACGAATGGCATGAAGGAGGATCGAATTGACGAAGTGCACTGCAGACATATCATCTGCATTTTTTGCAATGTTTGCTGCATCGAATGATTTCACATAGCTTTCCGCGACTTTCGTATATCCCTGATCATGGCGACTCAGTGCGGATGCAATATCCGATGCCGTTGCGAGGGAAACACGAAGAGTAGACCCAAGCTTTTTTCTCAGAATGCGCAGGATCTTCGAATTGCCGGGATCCAGGGTTGCGATGCCGGGCTTTCCGAGCAACATGTATGGAACTATGTTTTGCTCATGGAGAAAAACAAGTGGCAGCTTTGTCAGCGTCTGCTCATCGATGGCGACCGAATCGAGGTCGACGAAGTGCCACCCGAATGCCTGCGCCTTGATTTGCGCGAGTTGTTGGTCTGAGAGGTAACCCTCTTGTAGCAAGAGTTTCTCGAAAATCTTCATATCCCCGTTGCTCCGTTCACTCAGGCTCTCTGCAAGATCCTCCGACAGAATCGATGTCTTCGTGAGAATCGTGAGTAATTTTGGAGGAATGGTAGATGTGGGTGTGGGATGTATATGTGTGTGCATACAATTGAGGGAATGCTACATATCTCGTCATTATATCATAAAACACATTCTCAAGCACCCTCATTTTTGCTGTATGTGAAAGATTACCTCGTTAACTCAATATTTGGTGCATTGCCTTTTCCCCCCGCGTCTTCGCCCTCACTGTCGCACGCTCCCACGGAGATCAGTCCGTACTCGTCCTTATTGACGTAGTAGCGGGCATTCTGCTCTGTTCCTGTCTTCGGGTCATGCGGGATTTTCTTCATGTACGGACGCAAAGCCGAGGAGAGATCGATGCTGCATCCACCTGAAGCGACAGGATGCACACCGCAGGTGATCGCATCACATGTGCCGATGTTCAATCCGACGATCTGAACACTCCCCGGGCTTCCATCGATTGCGGGAAGCTCGCCGTCGTTCTCGAATTGGTATCTCTTGATGCCCTCGAGGATTGAGGTGACATCGGCCCACCGAGAGGAATTGCGTGCGGCATGGAGCTGTTTTGCAGGATCAATAGCAACGAAGATCGTCGCAGCAACAATCGCAATGATCGCAACAACAATTATTAATTCGATGAGGGTAAATCCTAGACGCGCAGTGTGCATCGTCTCCCATGATAACGATATCGACTCTCCTTGGCTATCCAAAATTTTTTCCAGAGCAAACTTTGACAGGACGGATGCAACCGCTTCGATACTGAGCGACACGGATCGCAACCTATGATATAAGAGAGTACGCACACAATATGCTTCAAGCAAAACGCACGCAGAATGGCGAACGAAAAAAGCTCTACGGAGAAAGGGCTGGCAGGCTGTCTCTACTCCTCGCTCTCTGGCTCTTCGCGACTGTGAGCCCACTACTTACATCTGTCATCAATCATCATGACAGAATGCCCCTCTTGCTCAGCGTGGGACTCTTCCTCCTCGGAGGAATAGTAATCGTTTTCGGTCGCTTCATCCCTGGCCTACCCCCTCACATGAAGGAGGGCCAAAATCTGACGGAAAAAGAGCGTGATCTACTACGCTTCAAGTTCGCCGTCGAATCGGCAACAGATGCCATCCTCATGACCACCGGAGAAACGACGATCCTATACGTCAACCCCGCGTGGCAGAAACTGACCGGCTACACGCTCCAAGAAGTACTTGGCAAAAAAGCGAATATCCTGAAGACAGAAAAGACGCCGAAAGATGTGCACAGGATGTGCAAACTAGCTCTTACAAACAGCATATCGTGTCACTCCGATGATTTCGTCAACAGGCGAAAGGATGGATCGGAGTATAATGCCTCAATCACCATTTATCCTGTGAAGAACGAACGAGGAGACGTTCTGTTCTGGGTTGGCATCCAGCGAGATATCACGGATTGGAAGAAGGCAGATAAGCTCAAATCGGAGTTCGTATCACTTGCGAGCCACCAACTGCGCACTCCTATCACCGCTCTCCGCCTCTGCGTCGAGATGCTTGCAAAAGGTAGATTCGGCACGGTGAACGAGAAGCAGCAAGAACTTCTCCGCGATGCCTCGGTGTACGCCGTGGGTCTCGCAGATACCGTTCACACGATGCTCAACGTGTCACGAGTCGAGGGAGGTACGGAAGTGCTGAATGTTTCTCATATTCAGCTGCTTCCCTTTCTCGAAGAGTTGAGGCAGGAACACACATCATTCTTGGCAAAAAAGAAGCTACACGTGACGATGGATTGTCCTCCCGACATAGCTCTAGAGACCGATAAGAACTTACTGAAAGAGATTGTCACCAATCTCATCAGTAACGCAATCCGCTACACTCCCGAGAAGGGCACCATCCACATACGCGCTACGCACGAGCAGAAAGAAATTCTCATCGAGGTACGCGATTCGGGATATGGCATACCTGCTGGTGTCCAAGACAAGATTTTCCAGAAGTTTTTCCGGGCAGATAATGTGAGAAAATTCGTCACCGACGGCACGGGTCTTGGGTTGTACCTTGTTCAATCGCTTGTTACCATGCTCGGCGGAAGGATCACGTTCCTTTCCGAGGAAAATAAAGGCACTACGTTCTCCGTTCGCTTCCCCTCTTCATCCCATGTCTCGTAGAATTCTCATTGCCGAAGACGAGGCATTCATTGCCGGTCTGTACAAGGTCGAGCTGGAGCTCAATGGTGTCGAGGTTATCGTTGCTGAAAACGGGAGGGTTGCACTGCAAATCCTCAAAGAAAGTCAGGGGGGAAAAGTGCATTCGACCTTCTCCTCCTCGATCTCCTGATGCCGGAAATGGATGGTTTTGAGGTTTTAGAGCAATTGAAGAAAAACCATATTCATGCTCCTGTCATTGTTGTGCTTACAAACCTCAGTCAAAATATTGATCGGCAAAAATGCATCGAACTCGGCGTGTCGGACTACATCATCAAGAGTGAAACAAGCGCAGAAGATCTCTGGAGTAAAGTGAAGAAGTATGTGCCAGTGCAGTGAATAACTGTGAAGTGAACCTTCAGTAAATTCGTTCCCACGAGCTCCACTACCACGATATTTCACTTGAATATATGCGAGAACGAGTACTGCACTCCTTTGCCGAGTGGACTCGTAATCTTTCGCAGTGCGGTATCAGTGACCTTCGTGTAACGCTGCATCGTACAGATGCTTGCAAGACCTATGCCTTTCGAATGCCGGAAAGGTCGCAGACGATATTCAAGGGATGAATG
>CAZESZ010000098.1:0-3218 GCA_964514855.1 uncultured Candidatus Peribacteria bacterium
TCATCAGAACCACAGTCAACGGCTCAGCAGAAAGCCTGATCAGGCTCGTCTGCTCCTGAAAAATCTCGTGACGTCCATCCTCTTGTACGAGACGGTGCGTACGACGAAGAAGCGTGCCCAGGTTGTCCGTCCGCTCGTTGACCGCGCTATCGCTATTGGCAAGCGCGAGAGGACCGATCTCGCCATTCGTAAGATCAATCTCATGGTGACGGATGACAATGCCTGCCGCAAGATTCTCGAAGTGCTGAAACAGCGCTACGCCAAGCGTCCATCAGGATTTACGCGCATGCTCCCTGTCGGACAGCGCCAGGGCGACGGTGCACTGATGGTCGAGATCAGCCTCGTCGATGCCGCAGCCCCCATAGTTGCGACAGACGAAGCTCCTGTTGCATCTGCTCCCAAGAAGAAGACCGTTTCCAAGAAATCTGCCTGATCCCCATGAAAACTTCCTTTCCAAAAGCGGCGACACCTCAATGGTTCCTCCTGGATGCAACGGACAAAGTTCTCGGTCGACTCGGCACCGAAGTCGCAAATGTTCTCCGCGGTCGCTACAAACCGAGCTACGTTCCTCATATGCGCTGCGGTGACCATGTCGTCATCATCAATGCTGAGAAGATCAAAGTGACTGGCGCCAAGATGCAGCAGAAGAAGTACTTCCGTCATGCCGGTTACCTTGGCCACCTGCGCGAGTCCACGATGGAGCAGATGATGAAGAAAGATCCGGCGAAGATCATCGAGCACGCGGTGAAAGGCATGCTTCCGAAGAACCCCACTCGTCAGCACACCATGAAACAGCTCCACATCTTCGTCGGCGCCGCGCACGATCATGATGCACAAAAGCCAGTTCCATTCCCTCTCTCCATCTAGTCTATGTCCCGCCCCTACTACTACGCCCTCGGCAAGAGAAAGAGCGCCATCGCCAAAGTGCGTGTGTTTCAGGACGGTGAAGGCAAGACGACCATCAATGGCGGAACCTTCCAGACATACTTCTTTTCGACGCTCACGGAGAATGCTCTTGCGCCTCTCGTCGTGACCGATAGCCTCAAGAAATTTGACATCGAAGTCACGGTGAAAGGAGGCGGAAAGCCGTCCCAGAGCGACGCCGTTCGTCTCGGCATTAGCCGTGCGCTCACGCAGATCGATGCCGGACATCGTACGGCTCTCAAGCATGCAGGATTCCTGCGTCGTGATAGCCGCATCAAGGAACGCAAGAAACCGGGACTCAAGCGTGCACGCCGCGCACCACAATTCGCAAAACGCTAATGTAGCTGATCGTGGATTGGGTACACGACAGGCCGTGCACCGCAGTTTGCGAAACGTTCATGCATTCTGTCGTGTAGTGGGGATACAGCTATCCGCGGTACCGCGGTTCGTTCAGTGTGTACAGGTCGTGTTGGTTGGGAGAGCATGATTCAGCCCCCCTGGAAGCCATAATCTCCATCCAGTGTGGTGCTTTCTTGACACAGATATGTATTTCACTATCGTCACCGCAATTTCCTCCCCATATCTATGATGAAAAAAACATATTTTTCGAAAAAAGAATCGAAGCCGTATCTTCAGCAACTCAAAATAATGGGGGATGAACTTGGTGCTACTGAAAGAAACACCACGGATGATTTGGGTACCCATAATGCAGGGAGCACGGACGAGCAATTTGGCATTACAGAGTTGCATGAGGTGGCTGCTCCGACGTTGCAGCGCGTCGAGGAAGAATTAATGTTAGTGAGAGCAGCAATCGAGAAAATTAAGTTCGGGCGATTCGGTGTCTGTGAGGATTGTTCCAGGAGGATACCTAAAGTACGCCTGAAGGCCAATCCGTCCGTTGAGCGCTGTATCCAATGTCAACATGAAAATGAAAAGAGGCTGCGACGTATTTTCATTGATGGCCAAATCGGTGATCGCATTAATGACTCAGACTGAGTTTCATGTAGTACACGCTCACGCCCTCGCTATTATCTGCGATGAACCGCGCCTCGATGGCCGAAAGCTGCAGGATCGTGTGGCACATCTTCAGCATCATCTCGGGCGGTAGTGTCACGCCGGCACGCAGGCAGGTGATACAGAGGCCCGCTGCGTCCTTGGACTTGATGTAGGGGTCCCCAAGTGTCTTGATCGTCTTCACGAGGCTCTGCTGCAAGTTCTGAATGTACCCATCGATGTGCGGTTCTAAGTCTTCGATCGGCATTTCGTACACATCCGGGAGAGCTTCCAGGATATCCAGGTCCTTGTGGATCGCATGCGCGATGCAGGCTTCGATGGTCATGTGGATGTGGGTGAGTGTTTGTGTGTGATTCTTTTTTTCAAACGAATCTCGGTAGTATAGCAAATTTTTCAGTTTTCTGCACTGGTACCGAGGTTGATACTCCGAGAGAACATTGTGAGATCATACGATCAAAGGCGGTACGTTTCCGTACCGCCTTGTCTATGGACGATTCTGGTCTTAGCGTCCGAAGAGACCACGGACACGAGCTTGCTCGACGAGCGAGCGGCTGCTTGGCCTATTTCCCTCGAAACGGTGCTCGGGAAGAATGGGCTGGTAGTTTCCGGAGTACATCATGTCAGACACCGTATCGGAGTTCGTCGTCGCAGGTGTGCTTCGTGTGAACGGATTGACGGCATTCGGATGTGCTGCGCGCCATGCCTTCTCGGCATCGGTGTCATCGTTCCAGTGGTGGAACGAACGGTGTTCTTTGCCTTGCAGCACGAGAAACGCACGTAGATCCTCTGCGTAGGTGCTGCTGCCGATATCGGATGCATGCTCTGCCTTCCAGGCATCGAGCGCTGCAGCCTGGCTTGCGTGGAAACTCTTGTGTTCGGTCGTGGATGAGTTGGCATGCTTTGCAGACCTAGACGGTGCTGGGCCAGTCGTGAAGCCAGTGACAGGCTCGAGAGTTGGCACTGGTGCTGCAGCGGCCATAGGCGCCATCTGCGAGACAATGATAGTTACCGCGCTGAAGAGCGCGAAGAATCGGGAAGAGTTCATAGAAGTAGGGGGGGGAAAGCCTCTGTGGAAAGAGGCTGACATTCTAGGGGGTTTGGCAGATGTCAGGCAATGCGATTCCAGTCATAGCTTCTCTGCGGCAACCATCAGGAGCGCTATTTCCCTTCCAGTACCTCTATCTTTCCGGTGACATTCGCATCGCGGAAAATTGCTTCGACCTTCTTTCGAACGTTCTCGCTATTGATAACGACGTTCAATACCCCATGTTTATCAATTG
>CAZESZ010000099.1:0-3179 GCA_964514855.1 uncultured Candidatus Peribacteria bacterium
GGCAGGCTCAGTCCTTCCCCCATCGGGGGGAAGGAAGATTTTTTATGATTTCATAGCATGTTCCCCTCCCCCCTCGGGGGAGAGGTTAGGGGTGGGGTGAGAGCTATGCTCCCAGCGTCGATACGATATCGATATCCTGCACAGGATTTTTCTTCGACTCCGGTAAAGGCTTCGTTACTACGGCCTTCGGAATATCCTTGGGTACGACGATCGGAGTCGACTGCGTATCGGAACGCTGACGACGCATCTCTTCGGTGAGAAGCTTCACGCATTCGATGACCTTGAGCTGAAAATTTCCGTACTGCTTGATCTTGAACCCTGCGGCTCTAGCATGTCCGCCTCCGCCGAAGAGTTTTCCTGCAGCTGCATTGACGTCGATCGCAGTCGAGGAACGCAAACTGGCCTTGAATCCACCTTCCTCGATTTCGGTGAACAGCGCGTGCACGTCGGCATCAGGAATCGTGGAAATCAGTTCGTCCAGGATGCCCGCAGACTCCTTTGACGTTGCACCCATTTCGGTAAGGTCCTCGCGACTAATACTCGACCAGACGATCTTTGACTCCGGATCGAACTGAATTTGGTTGAGCGCCCGACCCCAGATCTTCAGCGTCGAAAGCGGCTTCGTCTTGTAGATGTGCTGGATGATCTCCTGCTGCCGAGCACCGAGATCCAGAAGATTTGCGGCGACTTCCAGAGACCGAGGCGTCGTATTCGGATTCTGGAAGCTCCTCGTATCCGTGATGAGCCCGGTCAAAAGCAGCGTTGCGATATCCGGAGTGACCAAGTCTTTCCACTTCGCGTGCGAAGAGAACCACGCGTAGAGGACTTCCGTGGCGCTGGCGCACGTTGGATCGATAAGCTGGAGCTGTCCGAAGCGTGTATTTGAAATGTGATGGTCGATATTCAAAATCGGCGTCGACTGAAACAGATCGATGTTATCCGTGTATACCGAACCGAGTAGCGACAACTCGGCGCTATCAACAACCAAGATCAAGTCATAGCCACTGCCGGTATCCAGTGTCGTGAGGTGCTTCGCCTGAATCCTGCCCCTCTTCGGCACGACGATAATATTCACCTTGTTCTCTTCTACGGTATACCGAAGCTTATCGATCTCAACGCCATCCGAGCAGTCGAGCGTGATGACGAATTCCTGATCGTGCGAGACATCGGTGGAAAGATGCTCGAAGTTTGGCAGAAATTTCAGGGACTCGGGAAGCGTGTCCGGGCAGATCACGGTGCAGTCTTTTCCGATTGCCCTAAAAAGCGAGTAGCACGCCAGGGCACTACTGAGACCATCAGGATCCACATTGGCGTGTGGGATGATCAGAAGACGTTGCGCTGTTTCCAGAGCTTTCGTCGCGGCCTGTAATTCTTGGGGGCTGAAGGGCATTTGACAATGTATCGTACTATTATCTCATATTATTACTAGAAAATCAATACTGATTGATGTCAAGTTTACAATGAAAGGGTGCAAGTATATCCCCTTACCCGGTTTCTGCGCCAGGCAAAGAATGAGCGAGGGGCTGGAGGGGGCAACCTAAAGTCGCTAAGATTCCAGTAATCGGGACATCGCTTAGTTGGTCCTAGCCCCGCGAAGCGGGGCGTACAGCAGAAAAAGGAGCCCTGGCGCACCTCGATATGATCGATAACATCATCGCAATCGGGATGTAGCTTAGTTGGTAAAGCGCCAGGCTGGGGGTCTGGAGACCCAGGGTTCGAGTCCCTGCATCCCGACCATTGTGGATGAAGCTGGCACTGATCCCACACAACAGCAGAAGGTCTTACTGTTTCTTACCCTTGCTGAAAGTAATCCTATCGTTAGCTTGATCATCCTGCACAGTCATGCGGACATGAGTGTCGCCAGTGCCTTGATCGACATAACCCACACGTTTTTTTACAAGATCGAGAAAGTGTCGGACGTGCTTAATGTGTTCCTGGGGCTGCTGTTCAGCTCTACTCGTTTCATCACGATACATGTGCGAAGTCATCGTTGCACCAATAAGAACCGCCTTAAGGTCATCCCTAGCACTATTTCCAAGAGAACGTTGACTATCACCAAAACTAGATACCGCACCGAGCTCGCCGAGTAGACGTGCTACTAAGCCTACCATTTCGGGGTCATCCGGCACACGGTCAATGATCCTACTCAAAAGATAGTGCAAATTACGCTCCGCCGCAGCGGTACCTTTACCCTCTGAGAGAACCGCGGCTCTCAACTGTGCACTGAATGTGTCTTTCATCGCGTCGAGATGCACCTGTTTTTGCTCTGGCGTGAGCTGATCCTGCTCGATTTCAGGTGTCTCATTGGGCTTCGTCATAGACAGAGTTGGAAGATGCTTATGTGAATATAGTATCATAATTTATCATTTTAGTCAACTTCCCGACTAGGCCGACCTGTATTCTAATATCATGATCCAAACTCGTAATCGTGCAAATTCAGTGGCGATCAAGAAAAACTGAAAAACTCATGCACTCGGCATCCTCAAGAGACTTCCAGCGAACCAAGCAAATGTTTCTGTGAAGCCAAAAGATACTCCTCAGTCGACTTCAGCAGAGGCCAAGACTTGCATTCGAGGCGCCCAAGAAGAATACTGGGGCACTTTTTTCAGCCCCATTCCCATTCACGATCATGCACAATCCTGAAAAACCACAACTGTTAGACCGAATCGAAACTGTACTTCGCATAGCTAACGATGAATCTAGGAAGACACCACAAGACTTTCAAGCAAGTGATCTTCGGAGGTTTTTTTCTACCGAGATCAATGACCTTAGTACGTTATTTCCGAAAAATTCGTGGCTCGCAGGAGAATCTGAAAGACTCGCTACAACCACAGGAGCGATGAAACCAAGTGAGTTTGATGGCATTGTGCTGGGACTCCAAAGCCTACTTTCGACCAATCGTAGCAGTCTCGAAAAAGTGGTGAGGCCTGAGCCTGAGGAGATCGAAGAGACAGAAAATAGTCCAGCGGAAGCAAGCAACAGGATGCTAGCCTAAACCTAGGCTCGAAACGGCGAGACGTACTTCGCCTTTGCACCCAGCTCTTCTTCTATCCTGAGGAGCTGGTTGTACTTGCACACGCGGTCCGTCCGGGAGAGTGAACCGGTCTTGATCTGCCCAGTCGCGAGTCCCACGGCGAGGTCAGCGATGAAGCTGTCCTCGGTCTCGCCGGAGCGGTGAC
>CAZESZ010000100.1:0-3133 GCA_964514855.1 uncultured Candidatus Peribacteria bacterium
TTCGGGAGCCCTACGAGTCCAATGTTCAGTGACCTAACTCGAGGGTGAGGAAGTGGCCGACCTGCCCGCCGGAGCCCGAAGGGCGTAGGTGGGCGATCCCTATTTTGAGAGACATGCCGCGAGAGTGTAGCGTATGTTGAGAAACAAGTTGACTACAGTATCAGCATCGCGTCTCCGAACGAGAAGAGTCGCATTTTTTCTTCGATCGCCTGTTTGTAGATCGCAAGCAGCTTCTCTCGCCCTGTGAACGCCGAAACGAGCATCAGCAGACTAGACCTTGGGACATGAAAATTTGTGATGAGATGATCGACGAAGTGAAGAGGAGACTCTTCGCTGAGGAAAAGATCCGTCGCTCCGCTCGGACGCACGATCGTTTTTTCATTCGACGCAGACTCGAGTGCGCGCACCGTGGTCGTACCGACCGCGACGATCGGTCGGCCCATCGCTTTCGACTCGTTCAAGACACTGACAGTTTTCGCATCGATAGAATACTGTTCGGTGTGAAGCTTCTTTGTTTTCCATTGATCTTCCCTCAGCGGTGCGAATGTTCCGAGGTGCACATGCAGTGTGACTTCGGCGATTATTCTCCCTGATTGTTCAATATTTGTGATCAAATCTTTCGTGAAATGTAAGCCAGCAGTCGGTGCTGCAACTGATCCTTCTTCCTGTGCGTACACTGTCTGATATTCATAGCGCCGACGGTCTTCGGAGAGTGGAGAATCTTTCATGTACGGCGGGAGTGGCGTCTCGCCAAATTTTTCCAACAGTTCGCGCAGATCGCTCATCGGAAATGACGGCTTGAGGAACGCTTCTTGCTGATTGCGAGCGACGACCGTGAACGAGTGTCCCATCTGCCAAATCAGTTTGTCACCCTGTTTCAGTGTGCCTGACGCAAGGACTGTGATCGTTTCCGATTGCACGGAGAGAAGTAGCGCCGAGATGCCGCCACCGGTGATTTTCCTGAAGCTGAATTTTGCAGGGATGACTTTCGTTCGGTTCAGAACGAGGACGGCGTTTTTTGGAAGATAATTCGCAATAGTGTTGAAAACATCGAAAGATACCGTGTCTGTTTTTCGGTCGACGATCAGAAGTCTCGCCGAGTCGCGCGGCGAAGCTGGCTCTTTCGCGATGAGCTCGGGAGGAAATGAATAGTCGTAGGCGGCGAGGAGTTCGTGGAAAGTCACGGCTCAGTAGGCTTTGGCAACATAGATCTTCTTCGCGAATGCAGACGGCTTTCCCGAGATCGGGTCCTTCATTCCCTTCGCGTCTTCTTTGGCATCAAGCGCAAAGCAACGGTACGTACCGCCGGACGTGTCAGCTTTTAGCTTCGCAACTGTTTCCGGTGTGCCATCCCAAGGGATCAGTGCCCACTTCCCGGCTTCCAGAGCCGCTTTCACCTCGTCGTAGGTCTTGGCTTCCACGGTGCGCTCTGTCTGCATTTTTTTAGCGCGAGCGAAGAGTGTTGCCTGATCTTCTTTGAGCATTTTTCGTACGATCTCAGCCGCTTTCGAGAGTGGGGCTTTCACGGCTTCATCCCTGGAACGGATGCGACTCTTGATCATGCACGACCCATCCGCGAGATCGCGAGCACCCAGTTCGATGCGGATCGGCGTGCCCATTTTTATCTGATGAAACGTCTTGTCGCCGAGACGTGCGTCGCGGCAGTCGACGCGCACGGTGAGATCACCAATCGTTTCTTCGAATGCATTCGTGCGGCCGTGCATCGGGAAGATTTTTTTACTCCCACTGATTGTCATCGCAAGGTCGCGCGCGGACTTCAGAATATTCTCATTCTCTTTGGTGTCCGAACCGGTGATCGGCAGTACAGCCACCTGAACCGGAGCGATGTTCGGCGGCAGGACGATGCCATCGTCATCGCCGTGCGTCATGAAGACGGCGCCGAGCAGACGAGTGGAGACGCCCCAGGATTGGTACCACGGAACAGTCTGTTTTTCGTTCTCGTCGAGGAAGCTCACCATCGGCTTTCCATCCGAACCCATCAGAAAATTTTGCGAGAGGACGTGACTTGTACCCATTTGAAGCGCCTTACCATCTTGCATCATGCCTTCGATGGAGTATGTCGCAAGCCCTCCTGGGAAGCGCTCATGGATTGGCTTCTCGCCTCTGATGACAGGAATGGCAAGTAGTTCTTCCGCGGTAGTAGCGTAGAGATCCAGGATCTTCAGTGCGAATTCTCGGTTCGATGCTTCGGTCGGAAAAAGGCAGTGGCCCTCTTGCCAGTGAAATTCGCTGGTTCGAAGAAATGCACGAGGACGTTTTTCCCATCGCATGACGGAGCACCACTGGTTCACGAGGAGCGGAAGATCGCGGTGGCTCTGGACTCGTCCGGAGCGCGAGTACCAGTCGACGAACAGAGTCTCGGACGTTGGACGGATGGCGTAGGGTTCTGGAAGTTTCTGTCCGCCGGCTTCCGTCACGACTGCGCATTCTGGTGCAAAGCCTTCGATGTGCTCTTTTTCACGTTCGAAAAATTTCTGCGGGATGAGCATCGGCAGCATGATGTTCTCAACGCCATATTCTTTCAGCCGCGTGTCTATGAATGCGCGAACATTGCTCCAGAGCTTCGTCGATAGCGGTCCAAACGTGATACAACCGCTGACAGGGGATTCGTCGTAGAGATCAGGCGCCTGCGAGAGCGCATCTTGGTACCACTGGGGGAAGTTGTCAGCGCGCTTGGCGATAGATTGCTTAGCCATGGCGCAAAGCATACCCAAAAACCTGCTCTTCCGTAAGCGGACGAATGTTCGTATACTTCGCGGGCGCTCTTTGACGGAAATCTGTTCCCCTGCCTGCAGGCCGTAGCTCCGCATCAGCGGAGCGAAGGATCCACCATTGGATGTTCAGAACTCCCGCTCGCTCATTCACTCTTATTCATTTCCCTGTAGCTCAACGCCCCGCTGAGCGCAGCGAAGCGAACATAGGAAAGGGCATGCTCGTCATCGGTTGTTCATTCCATCATTAACGTTTGTTCCCCTGTAGCTCAACGCCCCGCTGAGCGCAGCGAAGCGAACATAGATAAGGGCATGCTCGTCATCGGTTGTTCATTCCATCATTACGTTTGTTCCCCTGTAGCTCAACGGTAGAGCACCTCGCTGTTAACGAGGGGGTTACT
>CAZESZ010000101.1:0-3129 GCA_964514855.1 uncultured Candidatus Peribacteria bacterium
CGCGGTCATCTTTTCGATGCGCTCTCTGTCCTCGCCAATGAAACCTGCGATGCCGCACATAGCGACAGTATAGCGGGAAGATTTCTGGCATATTCCTATCGCTTGATCCCTGAACCTCGCCAGCTCACCCCTTTGTACGCAGAGATGTGGATATCCGAGAATTCGCTTTCGTGGAACCACTCTTGTATCTGTGATTTCGTAATGAAGAAGGTTTGCGGAGCATTGAGCTTGTCGAAGACATTGAGGACATTTCGTTCAAATGTCAGCTTTCTCCAGTTCTGGAAATACTGGTAGTAGGGGAGGAACGTGAGTGGCAGGAGGTAGACGGTGTAGACCGGAATGCTCACGAGTGTCGTGAGGATGCGGGAAAGAAAGAGGACGACCGAACGCGGTAAGTGATGCACGAGGAGGCTCTTTGCAGGTTCCACAAGCCAGCGGTTGAGCGCATTGCCTTCGTTGCTATAGACCCAGACGATCACTCTGCCTCCGGACTTTGCGTGTTTTGCGATGTTCCGAAAGGACGCTGTGGGATCATCGGTGTGATGCAGCACACCGATGGAGTAGACGATATCGAACTGACGTTTCAGATCCATCGTTGCGATATCATTTTCGATGAGCTGTACGTTCTTGAGGTCTGCGGTATTGCGCGCGGCACTCGCGAGTGCATTGAGGTCCACACCCACCGCTTCCGCGCAGTACGGAGCCACAAATTGCAGGTGCTGTCCGCCACCGCAGCCGCAGTCGAGCACGCTTTTCCCGCGAAAATCTTCCAAGGTGTTCGGCGCAATCCACTCAGAAAACAGCCACTTATTGTCGTCGTACAACTTGTTCCATTGCCACGCCCACTGCTGCTGCTTTTCTTGCATGGCTAGAAGCCTATCGTACCGTAACGTCTTTGGGAACGGTATACTCCACGTATGTGTGGTATCGCAGGCATCATTCATCTCTCAGGGAGCGCAGTTGATCCGGTCCAGCTGGACCGATTGACCGATGCATTGCAGCATCGCGGTCCCGACGGACGCGGAACATTCGTGCGCGGTAACGTGGGACTCGGACACCGACGTCTAAAGATTCTGGATCTCACAGAAGCTGCATCGCAACCGATGAAGTCTGTTGATGGGCATACGGTGATCACATTCAACGGCGAGATCTACAATTTCGCAGAGCTCAGGAAAGATTTGCAAGTGCAGGGACACGCATTCCGATCCAGCGGTGATACCGAGGTGCTTCTGAAACTCTACGAAGTTTACGGAGACACTTGCGTTGAAAAGTTGCGGGGAATGTTTGCGTTTGCAATCTTCGATAGCCGGCGCCAGCGCGTCTTGCTCGCGCGTGACCGTGTCGGCAAGAAGCCGCTAAAGTACTTTCAGGCAGATGGCGTCTTCGCATTTGCGTCCGAGCTGAAGGCACTCCGAATGCTTCCTCAGTGTCCGCAGGGTATGGATCGAGAGTCAGTGCATCACTTTCTTACGATGATGTACGTGCTCTCGCCACAGACGGGTTTTACTGGCATCAAGAAGCTGCCTGCGGCTCATACGCTGACACTCGACCTTACAACCGGGAAATCTGAACTGAAACGTTACTGGGAACTGTCGTACGAAATAGACACTGGCCGCACTCTTGCAGAGTGGGAGCGTGACGTGACCCAGACCTTTGAAGAAAGTGTGAAACTTCGCATGGTTGCGGATGTAAAAGTTGGTGCATTTCTCTCGGGCGGCATCGATTCCGCGGCGGTCGTCGCGGCCATGAGTAAGTTCTCGAGAACACCCATCGAAACGTTCACGATCGGTACGGAGCATGAAAGTCATAACGAACTTCCAGAGGCCAGTCTGATCGCACGCACATTCGGCACGAATCATCACCCGATTACAGTGAAGACCGACATCGTCCACCTGCTTCCGGAGCTTGTGAAGATCTACGAGGAGCCGTTCGCTGATCCATCGGTCATACCGACGTACCTTGTTGCTAAGGAGACGCGACAGTGTGTCACTGTTGCTCTGAACGGAGACGGTGGTGATGAAAACTTTGCGGGGTACGTACGTTATCCGATTCTGAAATTCTCGCGGCTCTGGTCCGCGTTTCCCATACATGCGCTGACGTTGCCGATCGTTGCCGCGTGGCATCGAGCCATGCAGACGACGCTCAGTTACCGGAGTCTACGGTTTGAGTCGTCCATCACAGATCCGATTCCCCAGAGACAGTTGCAGTACCTGAGTTTTTTCACGGAGAACGAGAAGCGTTCGCTCTACAAAAAAGGCGCGCCACAGTATCCAAATACGTTTGCGTGGTACGCCGAGAAAACTGCGGCCGCGCGGTTGCGTGCCACCGGCTGCTTACATCAAGCCATGAGTGCTGATCTTGAGACGTACCTCGCCGATGACCTTCTCCCGAAGGTCGACCTTGGCACGATGGCACATGGACTTGAGGCGAGATCACCTTTTTTGGATCACACGCTCCTCGAGCTCACGGCGCGGATGCCTACTGACTATAAACTCAAGGGGTATACGAAGAAGTGGCTTCTGAAGCAACTCCTCAGGGATACGATCCCCGTTGAGATTTTGCAGAAGAAGAAGACCGGATTCCGTCTGCCGCTTGATCAGTGGTTCCGGCATGAACTCAAGCCGTTTATTTTGGATCGGTTACTGTCACAGTCATCTCCGCTTCTCGAGATCTTTGATCACAGCGCACTCGAAATGTTTCTCGCTTGCTACTTTGCATCTCGGATCGACATGAGTGACCACGTGTGGACGCTTCTGTGGCTCGATGAGTGGATGCGCCAGTACACTTAAATCATGAAACGTTCCTGGCTCCTCTCCGGCCTTATCGTGTACGCGCTCCTGGCGCTTGTCGTTTTCCCATTCTTCATCGGTATTCCGGTCGAGACTATCTTCGTTGACGATGCGATGCATTACAGTCGAGGAGCGATGAATCTGCTGCTGCACGGTTTCTACAGCATCGATGGATTCACGCCGTTTATGGATCGCGAGCCGGGAATGAGTTTTTTCCTTGCGGTCGTGTATGCCGTCTTTGGGGTCGAAAGCGTTATCGGCCTGTCGATGGTGCAGAGCATCATGATCTTTCTCGCTGCATGGTTCTTCTGCAAGGAGGCTTCCAGGCTCACAGGCGAGC
>CAZESZ010000102.1:0-3086 GCA_964514855.1 uncultured Candidatus Peribacteria bacterium
CTTGTTCGGTCCCGCGCCTCCAGTGCGCCGCGATGGTCTTCGCCTCGATGCGGTTCTCTGGAATGTAACGGCCGAAGGAGAGGATGGCGGAGTGCATGAGATAGATATGCTAGCAGATTTTCTGACGTACGAATCACCGTGCCAGCGTCCCATGTGCCGATGCCAGCTGATGCTCTGCCTGAGCCGCTAATAGCGATACTTCTCCCGCCAAGACTGCAGCGGCGATGCTCTCGGCCAGTTGTTGCTTCGGCCGTAGCCCGGATTTTGGCTTCAGGAGAATCTCGCGGCATGTGCTCTGGCCTGGCAGTGCTGTTCCGCCGCCGTGCGTCCCAACGATGAGCGCTGGCAAACGTACCTGAATCCTGAGGCCGGTTGCGGTCTGCTCGACCTCGGTATCTGCGAGCGAACCTTCCACGGTGTGTGCGATGTCTTGGCCGGTCGCAAGGTACAGAGCTGCGACGATGTTCGCGACGTGCAGATTTTTCCCTAGTGCCCCTGCGATCTCCGAGCCTGCTTTCAGTTTGGCATTCGCGACTGCCATCATCGCTTCCGGTGTGGACTTGAGGACGTCTGCAATAACAGCTTTGGAAAGCATGCTACTTGCGATCACTTCGTACCCGCGGCCGAGGTCGTGCGTTCTGCGACTCGGTTTCTTATCCGACTCCACATTGCCAGCGACCGTAATGCATTTCACGCCGTCCAGTTTCCCGGTGACGTACGCTCCGATGGCTTGTGCGCCAATCGTGATCATGTTCATGCCCATCGCATCGCCAGAATCAGCCGCGATCGTGAGGAAGACGAACTGTTTCGCGATATCGAGATCGTAACGTGTCACCTTCAGATGTGAACTTGTGGCGTGTGCTGCTGCCTTCCAGCCGTCTTCGTCTTTACGGAGAAGATCGACGAGTTCCTGGACGCGCGTCGCGGATGCAGCGCGAAATGCGATGCTGCGGGTGATACCATGATAGGCACACTTCACGATCGTGACGCCCGACTGCGAGACTGCTTTCGCGCCGCGGTTGACGCTGGCGACCAGTGCGCCTTCCGTGGTGGCGAGCGGCAGGTGAATGTCTGCCTTTGCGTTATTCGAAAAGACGACGCTGAGCGGACCTGCGTAGCCCACCGGAACCGGCACGACGCCAAACATCTGCTCACAGTTTTTCTTTTCAGATTCACCGATAGTTTTTTCGTTTGGTTCCAGCGCCGCGAGGTCCACCTTCAGCTCGCGCTCCATAATCGTACGGCGCTGATTCACGCGCTGCAGGCTGGAGAGTTGTTCGGGAAGATTTCGAAGGTCCATGAGGCGGAGAGTGTAGCACGGAAATGCATGTGCTTTCCCTGCGGATGGATGTTATTTCGTGAGGATTCTGGAGGCTCGGCCTGTCTTTGCCTTGAAGACGAGGCAGCTTTTCTGTGCCTCGGCGAAATCAGTCACTGTTTTTAGACTGTCATCGGTGCAGAAGAGATGCACAGTCGGACCAGCATCCATCGTAAAGAGCACGTTCAGCTTGTCGCTCGAGCGTAGACTTTTGATGTCTCGGATAATCCGATGCGTCTCATCCGAAAGATACTGGAGCGGAGGATTCTGCGTTTCCATCACTCGATGCATATCGAGAGCGTCCTCTTCTGAGACGACGCGGAGCTTCTCGAAATCTCTCGATCTCAGAGCGTCGGTGCATTCGCGCATACGTCTAGGGATTTCCTGGAGACGCTTCGCAAACAGCGGACTCGTTTGGACTGCTGCGTGGCCTTCCGTTGATCCAATTTTCTTCTCTTGGGTACTCGGAACGACGATGATGTCATGCAGTGTCCAATAGTTCTCGTCCACGATTTGTTCTGCGTACGCGGAGCCAATTCCTTCACCATGATTGACAAGCGCGACGTATCCGCCAAATGCGCTACGGCTTGCGGAACCCGAACCGAGCCGTCCGAGAACGCTGACCTGTTCGCGTGTGAGTGGCCTTCCTTCTACGAGTCCGCCGTACGCTTCCCCGAGACAACTGAAGATTGCCGCCGAGGATGCGATGCCGATGGCGGGGGGAATAGCAGAACGGATGACGACCGAGACATTCTTTGGCAGATTCCCTCCGCGGTCGATACTGGAAAGATATTTTTTCGAGAGTTCCCAGTGCCCCTGCAATCTGGCGATAGATTTTTCATCTTGCGGCTTCTTGTGACCTTCCGCATCGAACGATTGTACGGAAAAAACGTCAGCAGGCTCGATGTCCGCTTCCACGGTCGGCATATCGATCACCATTGACAGTGAATCTGCAGCCGGAAGCCTGAGTGCATCATCACGGTTGCCCCAGTATTTGATGAGGGCGATGTTCGGTGACGATACAGCGGTTATTGGCGTCATTGACTAGGTAGAATGATGGTTCTATCATAACAAACTTTATGGAAATGCCCACACATGTTTTGTGCGATATTGATGGCGTCTTGCGGCGTGAAGAAGAAGCTATCCCGGGCGTTGATACATTTTTTACTGGTCTTCGTGCGCATGGGATTCAATCATCGCTCATTTCCAATAATTCTCGGAAACGAGGGAATAGCAACCTGTCCATGTTGCGCGAATTTGGTGTCGAAGAAGCCGATCTTCCGCAGAGTATTTCTTCCGCTGATGCCACTGCGACATGGTTTCAAGAGCAAAAATCGCCAGATGTGGAGCGAAGAATTTTCCTCATCGGAGAGGAGGGAATTCGCTCTGCTCTTTTGGACATTGGCTTGCAACTTGGCAATCTAAACTGGGAAGGGAAAGCATGGCGGGGTCCGCCTCCGACGGATGTCGTCGTTGGTTTCTCAGAAAACGTTCCGTCTTCCACGCTCCGAGGCGCATGGAATGCTATCAGAGAGCAGGGGGCTCGTTTCATTGCGACGAATGAAGATCTAGAATATCGCAATGCACAGGGGTTATTGCTTCCAGCAAACGGTGCAACTGTTGCGTACTTGCGTACAGCTCGCACTGAACCGATTGTTATCGGCAAGCCCGATATCATCATGGCTGAGACTGCGCTCAGGAATATGAATGCACAAAAGGATTCTGCACGTATTGCAGTACTTGGAGACACAATTGATCAAGATGTTGC
>CAZESZ010000103.1:0-3050 GCA_964514855.1 uncultured Candidatus Peribacteria bacterium
AGCGTCTTTCTCTTTCTTCTGCGCGGCTTCGTAGACGAGCTTGCCCATCTCCTGCGCTTCGGCTGCGAGCGCATCGGTTTCCTTCTTTATTTCCTCAACGGTCGCACCTTCCTTTTTGAGGACATCACGAACCGAGTTCATTTTGTCGTTCACTTTCTTCTTGAGGTCATCTGGAAGCTGCTTGTCGTACTCGCGCATCTGCTTCTCGAGATTAAACACGAGTGAATCCGCCGTGTTTCTGATATCGATGAGTTCGCGCTTCTTCTTGTCCGCTTCGGCGTTCACTTCGGCGTCTTTCTTCATGCGTTCTACCTCTTCCTTGCTGAGACCCGTCGAACCTTGGATCGTGATGTGCTGTTCTTTGCCGGTGCCTTTATCTTTGGCTTTCACATGCAGAATACCGTTCGTATCGATGTCGAACGTCACTTCGATCTGCGGTAGTCCGCGCGGAGCAGCCAAAATTCCGTCAAGAATGAAACGGCCGAGCGACTTGTTATCGGCGGCCATCTCTCGCTCGCCTTGCACAACGTTGATCTCGACAGACGTCTGATTATCCGCTGCAGTCGAGAAGACCTGAGATTTACTGGTCGGAATGCGTGTGTTTCTCTCGATGACTTTCGTGGCTACACCGCCGAGGGTTTCTATGCCGACGGAGAGTGGAATGACATCGACGATCGTGATATCGCGGTTGATATCGCCGCCAATTTGTCCAGCCTGAATGGCGGCACCAATGGCGACCACTTCGTCTGGGTTCACGCCCTTGTGCGGTTCTTTGCCGAAGAGCTCCTTCACTTTGGCTTGTACAGCGGGCATGCGTGTCATGCCACCGACGAGGACAACTTCACTGATGTCGGACTTCTTGATGCCTGCATCCTTGAGAGCCATTTCGCAGGGCTTCACGCTACGTTCGATGAGATCGCTGACGAGAGATTCCAACTTCGCCTTCGAGAGCTTGATATTGAGATGCTTCGGACCAGTATTGTCGGCTGAGATGAATGGCAGGTTAATCTCTGTTTCGTTCTGTGAGCTCAGTTCGATCTTCGCTTTTTCCGCACCTTCGCGGATTCGCTGAAGTGCAATTTTATCTTTTGAGAGATCGACACCTTGGTCTTTCTTGAATTCCGCAAGTAGCCATTCGACGATGAGCTGATCGAAATCATCGCCACCAAGATGTGTGTCTCCGTTCGTTGAAAGCACCTCGAAGTGTCCATCACCCGAGAGCTCAAGCACCGTGACATCGAAGGTTCCTCCCCCGAGGTCGTAGACGATCACTTTTTCCTCCTTCTTCTTATCGAGGCCGTAGGCAAGCGTTGCGGCAGTCGGCTCGTTGATGATCCGCACGACTTCGAGACCGGCAATCTCACCGGCTTCTTTTGTTGCTTGGCGCTGATTATCATCAAAATACGCAGGCACAGTGATGACGGCCTTTGAAACCGTCGTTCCAAGGAATGCCTCCGCATCTTTCTTCAGTTTCATGAGAACTTTCGCACTGATTTCCTGCGGCATCATGTCATTACCATTGACCGAAATGACCGCTCTCCCCTCTTTTCCAGACTTCACTTCGAAGGGCATCTGCGATGCATCCTTTTTCACTTCGTCGAATCGATGTCCGATGAAACGCTTTGCGGAAAACACCGTATTCTTCGGGTTCGTCACTGCCTGACGTTTGGCAGCGATACCAACAAGAACCTCCTTCGAAGGCTTGAATCCAACGACGGACGGCGTTGTATTGGCGCCTTCACTGTTCGGAATCACCTGAGGCTCTCCGCCTTCGATGACTGCCATGCATGAGTTGGTGGTACCGAGGTCGATACCGATGATTTTTGACATGAGATTCTTGGGAAAACTGAATTAGCACTCGTTAGTATAGAGTGCCAACATGCATTCGTCAACAGATATGTGAATAAAAGAATTTTGAACGAGCAAGGCACAGGGAAACGTGTAGAATAAGCCCATGTTTTTGGATCACGCCACCATCGTCGTCTCGGGAGGGAATGGAGGAAACGGTGCAGTTGCCTGGCGCCGAGAGAAGTACGTGCCTGAAGGCGGGCCAGCCGGAGGAGACGGAGGTCGAGGCGGCAACATCATCATCAAGGCTGACCCGAATACCGATACACTGACCACTTTTGCGAGCCGGAAGAAGTTCAAGGCCAAAGACGGTGAGAAGGGCGGTGGGAAAAATTGCGCGGGACTGGATGGTGATGATGTTATCCTGCTCGTGCCACCGGGAACGATGGTCTATGACACGACCGATGAGGCGAATCAGAGGCTCATCGCGGATTTGCAGAGCAGCGGTGATCAGCTCATCGCAGGAAGAGGCGGCAAAGGGGGATTCGGCAATGCACACTTCACAACCTCGACACGGCAAGCGCCAGATTTTGCTGAACTCGGAGAGCCTGGAGAAAAGCGAACGATTCGCCTCGAACTGAAGCTCGTTGCCGACGTCGGCATCATCGGATACCCGAGCGTCGGGAAGTCATCGCTCATCGCTGCGGTCTCACGAGCTCGTCCGAAGATCGCTGATTATCCGTTCACGACGCTCGTGCCGAATCTCGGTGTCGTGAAAGTCTTCGATCGTGAATTCGTCCTGTGTGACGTGCCGGGGCTCATCGACGGAGCGAGTGAAGGAAAAGGTCTTGGATACCAGTTTCTTCGGCACATCGAACGCTGCGGCATTATCATTCATCTTCTCGATGTGGAACGAGAAAACATCATCGATGATTACAAAGCTATCCGCAAAGAACTATCGTCATTTTCTCCCGAACTCGCGAAGAAGCCGGAATACGTCGTGCTCAATAAAATTGACGTCGTTCGTGGTGATGTGAAGCCGTGGACGGACGCGCTGAAGAAAGCCAAAATCAAACTCTTTGCGACGATTTCTGCTGCGACGCATGAAGGAACGGAAGACCTCATGAAGAAACTGCTTCCGATCGTCCTCGAAGAGAAAGAGAAGAGAATTCTTGAAAGCGAAGAGGCTCTCGACGAGAAAGATTTGCCGGTCATTCAGCCACACCTGCTGTCGGAGAAAATGGGAGCGTTTAGGATCGAAC
>CAZESZ010000104.1:0-2959 GCA_964514855.1 uncultured Candidatus Peribacteria bacterium
TCTCCGTGAGCCACGTGATCATCGGTTTGCCTTCCAGCGGCAGGAGCGGCTTGGGGCGCTTCTCCGTGAGAGGCCACAAACGAGTGGCGAAGCCGCCGGCGAGGATGAAGGCGTGCATGATCGGCGCTAGGATATCAGAAAAAACTCATAACCGGCTGATCTTCTCATCCACGTCCTTTTTCCAGTTGTACATCATCTTGGGGATGCTCCTGAGTCCCTGCCGGACGATTTGTTTTTCCGCATTGGTTAATTTGCGGCCGAGACTCTCCGGAACGTACTCGTCGACGTCTACGGCCAATCCTTCGCCTTCGATGATTTTTTTGCCCTGTTGCACCGGCAATTTATATTTTATGTAGAAAACGCCGGGCTGCTCCTGCGGTTCTATCCGCTCCTCTGTGTTGTCATCAAGCTTCTTCTTCGCCTCCACTGCTTTACGAAGACGTTCGTCGATGAAGCGCTGCTTCTCCTTATCTTCCTCCTCTCTTTCCTTGCGCTTCGCTTCGGCTACATCCGCTTTCACGGCATCGAGCGCGCGCAGAACCTCATCCTTCCAATGCATCGTTGTTTCCATCCCGTTTTTCCCATAGATCTTCTTCTGGATGGGCTTAATACCCATCTCTTCCATCTTCCGAATGACAGCTTCCATCATCCCCCTGGGAATCTCATCCATATATCTGATGTGAACGGCGGTGCGCTTGCCCGTCTCTTCATCTTCATCGTCGATCTCGACCCCCCTGCCGGCGATGGACATTTCGACGTCGAATTTCAACTCCTTCTTATTCCCCAGGAATTGCATGTTTTGCAGGAGGGCATCCACCTCCTTTCTGTCGTACACGTCAATTTTTGAAAGTCGCACCTTGGCGCCTTCCGGACGGAAATACGCGGAAATACCGAGGATGTTATGAAGACCTTCGTCGCGCGCACATTCCATCCATGCATGGGGTTTCTGCGCTTTTCCTTTTAAATATTCCCGCAGGTACACGACCTCGTTCGTGCTGCCATCGGGCAGGGTCATCGTTGCGATTCCACTCGCCGGAACAAAGACCGTTTCGGAGATCTTCTTGTCGATGGCCGATTTAAGATAACAGGTCACAATCCGCCCTCGAAGGAGTACAGGATGCGGTGTTTCAACGGGCTCAACTTCCCAGTTCAAAAGCATGGTATTGGTACCGTACTTCGTCAGGCCGATCGTTCGGCCGCAGTACCTGTCTGCCTCCGCGTACTCCACGCCGTCGATGGTGACGACGCCTGTGTCGGGATCGAGCGGGAAGAAATGCTCCAGCTCCAATTGTTTCCCGTTCTCCATGCTGCAGATGTCGTTCGGATCTTCACCGTTCTGCTGGAGGGCTTGGGCAATCGTCAGCGGCTGCTTCTTGTGGCGTCCGTCCTTGAACGAGTCGCGCAGCGACCACTTGGTTTCGAAGACATACGAGAATGGCTTCACCCTTCCCTGTTCATCGACGTACGAGCGCCCCGTGCGGCCGATGCCCTGGATAACGATCATCGGGCTGGTGCTGGCGCGCGCCCACACCGCCGCGTTTGCAGGCTTGAAGTTCCATCCTTCTCCGAGCTTATTCACCGTGACGATCTGGTCGATGACGCCGGCAAGCAAGTCCTGTTCCGCCTGCTTGATGACCTTGTCGCCTTTCTTGCCCTTGGCTTCCCGCCCCGTCACGACACGCACCTTCAGTCCGTTTAGCTCAGCTTCCTTGGCGTACTTGTCGCACTCGGCGATGTTCACGCAGAACGCCACGCCGTAGAGGGGGTAATCTGCTTCGCTCTTTTTGTCGCGGTAGTTCTTGAGGGCGTCCGCATATTCTTTGGTCAGTTTTCCGTACACCTTTTCCCGTTCGAGAACGTCCGCTTCTTCCTCTTCGGTCATGTACCCCTCGAAGTCATCTGTGCGCTGTTCGGCACCGACTTGAATGATGCGGTACCCGACGAGGATGCCCGTTTTCACTAGGTCGCCCTGCTTTTCCTCCGCGATGAGGTAGGGGAATTCATCGGCGACATCTTTGTTCGCAAGCGTCGGTGTCGCCGTAAACGCGAGCTTCAGCGACTGCTTACTGGTGATCTCGGAGAGGTTTTTGAGCGCTTCGGATTCCGCAGCCTGCTCTTCTTCCGTCAGCTCGATCTCATCGGTGTTTTCCTCCTCCTCTTCCATGTGTCCCATCTCATCGGCGGCTTCTTCGTCTTCACCGACGGCGTCGATCTCATCGATACTCTCTTTCGTTTTGTTGCCTAGTGAGCGGTGCGCCTCATCGCAAATAACCACGTCGCACTTCTGGATTTCCTCGCGGTACGCCTTGTCCTTCTTCATCTTTTTCGTGTGACTTTGGTACGTCGCGATGGTGACCTGTTTGCCGATCTCATATGATCCGGCGCCGACGAGGCCGATGCTCTCCGCGCCGATGCCCACCATCGTCACAAGTTCGTCCATGGTGGAAGTGAGCAAATTTTGTTTCGGCACCAGGATCAGCGTCTTCAGGCCGATGAGTTTCGTAATCACGCCCAAAAGAATCGTCTTCCCGGCACCAGTCGGTTGTTTGAAGCGGCCTTTGAATTTCTCGCCGCCTTCATCCTGCAAGAATTTGATGAGCCCCGAGACGGCATTCAGCTGGTTGTAGCGCAGCTGCAGACCGGTCGTACTTCCCAGGGTCATATTCATCCGGATGTTCCGGATCATTGTCTGACACAACTGGATTTTTGAAATCCTTTCCCGGACCGCCTCCTGAACCGGGATTTCCGCATGCGAAAGTTCCGCTTCCTGCTTCTCAAGAATGCCCTCTGCTTCGCCTAAAAGACGGTCTAATTCTACTGACATTAGTATAATATTAAACTAAATATTATATTAGTCAATAATCGTACTTCTATGTAAAAAACCAGCGCCAGCGCGATATTGACGGCCGCACCATCGTCACCGACCGGCCCTCCAACGACTCGATGCGTTCGTCATGTT
>CAZESZ010000105.1:0-2841 GCA_964514855.1 uncultured Candidatus Peribacteria bacterium
CATAGGCCATCAGCTTACCTTTTTTTGGAAAGTCCCTACATTTTCGGAATGATCCCTTCAAACGAACAGTGTGTGCTTGTGGGGCATAGCCTTGGATGCATCACTATTCTTCGGTATCTTGAAAAACTCCGCGGGGGGGAGTGCATGTGGGGTAGTGTTTTTGTGGCAGGCTTTTATGAAGACTTGGGAAAGGGATACGAAGAAATTCATAATTTTGTCGAAAGGCCTATCGATTGGAATGCCGTGCGAAGTCATTGCAGTCGATTCGTTGTTGTTCATTCGCGAGATGACAATGTTGTTTCTCTGCCTTTTGCAGAGCGTTTGGCAGCGCAGTTAAAGTGTCCAATTCAGCTCACATCAGGCAAAAATCATTTCAGTGGAGACGATGGTGTGACTGAAGCCCCTGAAATATTGTCCGCCATTCAAAGCATTACATGATGTTTATCCTTTAATTTTGGCCTCTGGACAACAAAAATTAGTGTAAAATAAATCGAAAAACCCTGGTTACCATGTCTACCAATCTTCCGACAATGCTCTAGAATGCCGTTCCATGGAACACGGCGATGTCCTCCTTCGATTTCAGGACGTAACGTTCAGTTACGACCACAAAAAACCGATTCTCACCGAAGCGAGTTTCTCGGTGCGTGAGAATGCGAAGCTCACGATCATCGGCCAAAACGGTGCGGGTAAGAGCACGATCTTCAAGCTCATCACCGGTGATCTGAAGCCTTTGTCCGGTCAGATCCACATCAAGAAAGGCACGACCATCGGTATCGCGAAGCAGGTGATTCCAGCGAAGGATTTGGAGAAAACTGTGCATGAATTTTTTGCCGGAGCGTATCCAGAGAAGAAGCACGACCTCGAACGCGACATCAAGCGCGTGCTCGACATCGTCCATCTTGCGGTGAAGCACGATAAGAAACTGAAGGATCTCTCCGGCGGCCAGAAGGCGAGATTACTGCTTGCGTACGCCATCATTCAGGAGCCCGAGATTCTGCTGCTGGATGAACCGACGAACAATCTAGATACGCAAGGTATCGATCACCTGACTGGTTTTCTCATCGGATACGAGAAGACATGCATCGTCATTTCGCACGATGCCGCATTTCTCAACTGCTTTACTCATGGCGTCTTGAATCTCGATGCATTCACGCACACGGTACAGCAGTACGTGGGTGACTATTTCGATGTCGTTGCCGAGATCGAAGCGCAGATAGAAGCTGAGAAGCAGCAGAATGCGCGCATGGAGAAGAGCATTCAAGATCGTAAAGATAAGATCAACTTCTTTTCGCACAAAGGAGGCAAGATGCGCGCGCTCGCGAGTAAGATGCGAAGTCAGGTAGAAGAGGCCGAGGAAAACATGGTCGACGTGCGTCAGGAGGACAAGACCATTCCGTCATTTACGATCCAGGCTGCTGATTTCTCCGGCGCGGTCGTGAAGATATCCGGCGTGACCGTCATGAAAGACCACAAGCCAGTGAAGAAGAAAGTTGCCCTCACCCTCCGCCGACGTCACCGTGTGCGCATCACTGGCCCCAACGGCATCGGCAAGACGACGCTTCTCGAGTCCATGGTGAACGGTACCGAAAAAGGTGTCGTCATCACGCCGGGTGTGAAGGTCGGGTACTACCGCCAAGATTTCTCGGGCTTACCACTCGATAAAACCGTGTACGAAGTCCTTGCGGCTGAGATGGACCCTGCCATTCACCAGGAAATCTACGCGACCGCCGCACGGTTTCTGCTGCCTGGCGACAAAGTGCAGACCAAGGTGGAAGCGCTTTCTGAAGGCCAGAAAGGCTTGCTGTGTTTCGCTCGGTTCATGCTTCAGAAACCAAATCTTCTCGTGCTCGACGAGCCGACGAACCACATCAACTTCCGGCATCTCCCAGTGATCGCCGAAGCACTGAACGACTACGAGGGCGGCATGCTCATCATCAGTCATGATCAGGAATTTGTCGATACGCTGCACATCGATGAGACGCTGGATCTCGGATCACTGTGATCTGGCTACACCTGAAATTCCAGAATCACCGGAAGATGGTCCGATCCGCGGAAATCCCGCACCGTTTCGCAACGTGTGACGTGGATGTCCTCGGTGCAGAGGAAGAGATCGAGCGTTTTCTTCGGGTGAATGGCCGGGAATGTGGCGCTGTGGACTGCGGAGCGCAGGCGACACATGGACATGAGTTCCGCGAGCTCATCGGTTCCGTTGAAGATATTGAAGTCGCCGCACAGAATTACTTTGCCACGGTTTTTGATGATAGTTTCGAGTTCCCGAAACTGCGCCTGGCGTACGGATGCGGAGAGTGAGAAATGACACATCAGGAGTGTTCCACCGTTCTCGATCTCGAGTTCGTAGATCAGCTTCTTGGTGCCTCTCGTGAAGAACAGCTTCTTGAACGGAACGTTGTCTCGCGCGAAGAATCCATTGCAGTTGTCGCGGAAGAACGGAAGACGTCGCAGGAGACTTCGTAGGCCATACTTATCCTCGATGTCAGAGCAGTGATAGTCGCGCATGTCCTTCACCAGTGCAGACTTCTTGTGCAGCTCCAGAAAGCAACAGATGTCCGGAACTTCTGTCTCAGTGAGTTTTCGAACCGCATCTGCGACCGACGCTGCGATGCGTCGGGGTGTATGGAGATATCTTGTCCCATGCAGGACGTAGTCATACAGAGAACCGTTGAGTCCCGAGCAGTACCCGAGGTTGAGGAGCATGATCTTCATGCGTGCTACGAGAGGGGAGTTGGTTGTATAGATATTATACCACAAAATATAATTTTTGCATATTCAGGCAAAACCTGCTCCTGAACAGCATCAGTAGTGAAAACGGCAAGAGATCAC
>CAZESZ010000106.1:0-2694 GCA_964514855.1 uncultured Candidatus Peribacteria bacterium
GTGCTAATTTTATTTCATTCCCCACACTTCTATGCAGATTACTCCATGGAAACGGCAGAACGACTCGCAAAGGGGCATGACCCTGCGGGATGCGATGAATCAGATATTCGATGAATCATTCTGGGACCCAATGCAGTTCTTTGGGAGCAGTTCTCTTCTCCCTACGCGAAGCCAGTGGCAGTTTTTACCCAGCTTCGACATATCGGAAACGGACAAGGAACTAGAAATCGTCGCAGATGTTCCTGGGTACAATCCCGACAACGTCAGTGTCAGAATCGATCATGGCATCCTCACCATCGAGGGAAAGATGGAGGAGGACAAGGAAGAGAAAGGCAAGAAATGGCACCGTCGGGAAACATCTCGCGGCAACTTCATGAAGCAATTGTCGTTGCCGCAAGGAGTCAGCGAGAAGGATGTGAAATGCAGGATAAAAAACGGCAGGCTCACTATTTCCATTCAGAAGCCGAAAGAAATTCCGTCACAAGGCACGACGTTACGCATTGAAGCAGAGTAAGAAACGATCTGGTTTTCGACCAAGAATGGCGGGCTGCTCCTGCCATTCTTGGCTATAAAATTTGCAGCACACCACACGCTGAATCAGGCCTAAAGACTGCTTCGAAACACAGTTTACCGATCCCTCCCCCGCAGCAGAAAAACCGAACCGAGGGCGTTCAGGATGAACGCCGTGAGCGCCATCATCGGAATCGTGATGTAGCCGAATGTGAAGTGAATCTGCGTTTCTGCGCACGATACTCCGCTCGCATCACAGGGTTTCAGGAGAATATTGACTCCCGCTTCATCCGGTACCGGGAAAAACGCAGCACTGACCTGGTCTGCGTAGTGGTCGACAGCGATACCTGCGCCGATGATGCTGAGCGCGAGAATGTAGAGAGCAATGCCGCGATCTTTCTTCCAGAGTGCGATGAGAAGTATGACGAACTGCGGATACATGCAGATGCGCTGGAGCCAGCAATCCTTGCATGGAACCCAGCCGGCGATCTCCGAGAAGAACAGGCTACCGACGATGGCGGCTGCGGCCACGATGAACATGAGGACGAGCGCGTTTCTGGAGAGCCAGGAATGGAAACCACTTTTGGGCCTGAAGAGAGGAACCAGTAAGAGCAGGATGATAGCCTGTCCAATAACTGTCAGAATCGAGAAGAGCGTGACGACATCGAAGGTGTGTGCTTGCAGAAAATCCATACGCTCATTCTAGGAAAAATCGCACGCAATTTATAGGCCATTCGACTTTTCAAACGGCACGAAGCGGGCTGAGTCTGGAAGTGTGATGCGTACTGATGACCCGCGCATCGATCCGGAGAACGAGAGAGGTAAGCCAAGAACCCGAGCGAGAAACGCAGGAGTACCACCTTTTTCCGATGCGACGATAGATCCGCTCTGAGACACTGGACTGCGTTCGAGGGGCCCACGGACGAAGAGGCCATGGCGCACAAGCTCATTACGCAGCCGATGTGCCGCGCTACGAGCGTTCGGCGAAGCGAGGATCGTGATATCAAACGGTTGCAAGTAGAGTTCACGATGCGAAAACAGGAGCATCGTCAGGGTACGAAGCTGACCCCAATCCGAGAGTTTTCCCGAGAGCGAGTACGGAAGAAGAATCGCGCCCGCACCCAGATCCTCCGCAGGCGGAAGGACGAATCCACCGGGCTCAGCATCCGAAACATCACCACCGACCGACGTGCTGAGATGCATCGAGATGAGATGATCTTGCGGTACGCCAAGCGCCGTACCAGCAAGACCGATCAGTTCACTCGATGACAGAGTCCACTCGGCATGTCGTTCGATGACGCGCAGAACAGAACGTGCAAGACCGAGATTTTCCAGAGGATTCTGGTTTTTCGCTTTTTCGAGAAGCGCACCGAGGATCTGCTGTTGTCGACCGGAACGATCGAAGTCCGATGTGGAATGTCTGCTACGCGCATACCGCAGCGCCGTCTCACCATCCAGATGCTGTGGCCCGGCCTTGATGCTGAACGTGCCGATCACGCCTTCTTCCACTGGATACGTGTAGTCCGTCAGTGCCTCAGGGACATCGATATCCACACCACCGAACGCATCGACGATCTCACGAAACGCGGTGAAATCGACCTTGATGATGCCATGCACATCGATGCCGAGTCTGGATCCGATCTCCGAGCTCATCATGCGCATCGCCGCAAGTGACGCACCGCTCGCACTCATGCCATCGCGGATCAGGCCATTGCGAGCATTCGCGTAGTACGCATTGATGCGCGCATCCGGCATGTCGGGTGCATCGACCAAATACAGATCACGAGGGAGCGACAGAAAAACGATACTGCGACTCTTGGCCTCGATACTCGCAATGATGATGGAATCCGTGAGACTAGCGCCAGCATGATGCTTATCCCCGACTCCGAGGAGAAGAATATTCGTGTGTCCGTCTTCATCATGTGGAAGAAATGTCTGCGAGACGCTGCTCGCCATACCGAAGGCAACTGGCTGGAGTGCGCCGGACGCACCGATGACGGAAGCGACGAAAAGCGCACACCACGCACAACCGATGATGCCGACGTGGCGGTAACGAAACATCTTCATCATGCGCGCCCAGGCGGACAGGGAAGAATCTGACGAAAATACGGGGGTCATACGCTCAGGAGACGTTGGAATGACAGAAAAGTTACTGTACTACAGAAAAACTTTTCCGGCAATTCT
>CAZESZ010000107.1:0-2672 GCA_964514855.1 uncultured Candidatus Peribacteria bacterium
GCATGCGCCATGCTCCGGATTCTTTCCCGAGCGAATGCACTGGAAATTCGAATGAATCAGGAGAACCCTCGAGACAGATCACGGTCACAGAAAAACCCTGACGAATAAATTCGCGCACCCACAGAACGCCAAAGGCATCCTGATGTTTCAGCTTCTGAGTGATGAAGAGGATGCGCATATGTCAGGAAGCATGAGAAGAAAAAGACTTCAGAAAGTCAGCGTACGCCCGGATAGCCGCGCTTTTCTCGAATCCCTGCGTCGCGAGAGAAGCAGCCTCGCCCATCGAGGCCATGCGCGCTGGGTCCGAAAGAAGCGCATTTGCTTTCGCGGCGATGTCGCGCGGTGTCGCATCTGTGAACACGCCGTTTCGACCATCGGTGATGATCTCCGGCATGACACCAACGCGTGTGGTGAGAATTGGAAGTCCGAGCGCTATCGCCTCAAGCGCTGAACGCGGTCCGCCTTCACTCGCGGAATTCATGATGAAGATTTTCCCCGAGGCCATAGCGCGCACAACATCGGCGTGAGACGGAAGCCAACCAGAAAACTGAACGCGTGTGCCGAATCTCCGTGCGTGATTTTCTGCTTTTTTCTTGAGTGGCCCATCGCCAATGACGAGCAACGTCGCGCCTCGCATATGCTCCAATGCATCGATCACCGAAAGTAATCCCTTGTTGTCTACAAGCCGTGCGCAGAACACGAGATCATACATCTTGGGCTGATTTTTCGCTGCTGCAAGGAGCTGATGATCCAGATACAACGATGAAACAACATGCAGCAATCTCTCAGGTACTCCCCACTGGATCAGTATTTTTTTTACCGTAGCGTTCACGACCCTCACAGCATCAAATTTCTTGCAGTGCGTAGGTAGGAGAAGGCGGGAGAGAACGTAACCGATATGTTCGGTGATCGACGATGCTCGTGGCCAACCGATGATGTGATGAATCTCCAGAACAGAGGGAATACCGATGGATTTTTTCAGCCAGCGTGCGCCGATGCCATTGTAGAATGGCGGATACTCGTGAACTGTCATGACATCATGACGATGCATAGAAAAAAGTTCGCGGCCTTTTTTGCGAATGAACAACGGCTGGGACAGTAGTCCACCGAGCGCTGGGTGCAGATACACGTTGCCATGGAGACTGCGTACCTGCTGCACGGCAGGAATGCGTGGACAGAGAATATCGATGCGCTCGAAATGTGTGCAAAGCTCCTTTAGGGTTTCCGAAAACGCACCGGACTTTCCGGCCGCCATACTCCTATCGCCACTGATCATGAGAAGTTTCATCGGTTGATAGTAGGAAAGAGTGCATCGGAGATGACGCCGTACGTGCGGATGGCATCATCAGCTTTCAGCGACGGATAGTGTTTGATGATCTCGCGGACTTCGGTTGCGATGTGTTCAGGACTCCTGAGCTTTCTCTTCAGAATCCCACTGATATCCGGTAATCCCGTTTCCTGCGTCAGAAGTACCGGCAAACACGCAGCGCGCGCCTCGAGCGCGCTGTTCGGGCTGATCTCAGTGAGCGATGGCAACACGAAGAGATCATGCTCATCAAAAGCGCGCCTTTTCTCGTCACCAAATGCAGGTGCACGAAATACGATACGATCACTGAGCCCGGATTTCTTCACTCGACTTTGAAGCTCAGCCTCGAGCGGGCCTTCGCCGATGATCGTTAGCCGTACATCCGGAAGAAGATGAACAGCATCGATGAGCGCTGGTAAATTTTTGAAGCGAACGAATCTTCCCATGAAAAGTAACCGAAACGGCGTATGCGGTTCGTGCGAAACGTACGTAGATTCAGGCCGGGCATTGGACTCGACGCTGCTGACCGGAAGTCTGCGGTACGCACCGTGATGAATCTCGCGTTGAAACTCCGTGGAGTACACCAGTCGGTCAAACGATCGCAGAACTTTGCCCATGACGATGGAGTTCAGTAAGCGCCAGAATCCAAAGTGCGATGCATACCATTCGCGTAGGGTCATCATTCCACCGCCGTCCGTGTAGCGCTCCCAGAAAAAGTCTCCGCCAAGCCGCAGAATCTTGATGGGCTTTGTGAGCCCGCTCATGAGCATCGGCACGCCGGCACTGACAGATGTAAACGCGCACACGTAGTCGGCATTCGTACCGTGTGCCACCAGCTCCTCGCGGTACCGCAACCAGCGCGCCAGTGGCCCACCGCGCATACCGACGCGAAACACCCAGTACCCTTCTGTGTGCTCGAACCCTGCCTTCGCTCCGTACGTGATGACGACGACGTCATCGCCTCTCGCGGCCAATTCCCGCGCAACACCGCGCACATACGTCGCTGGTCCGCCGATCTCCGGTGGAAAAATGCCAGTAGCGAGGACGATCTTCATAGAAGCAAGACGTACAGGGCTGAGTGTAGCGCTAGATGCAGAAGTATGAGGTACCGAATGTGAAGTTGCAAATTAGGATTTGTATCGTATAATATCTTCAAATGATGGAACCTCAACCAGAGAGGCAGTACAACCAAGAAATGTTCAATGCACTGAGAGACATCACGATACCGAATGACATTGATACAGTCCTTGACGCGTCGAGATTCAAAACGTCTCAGATTTTTGCAATCATCAAGCAGAAAACGCGAGCAGATATTCAACGTGGGGACCATTGGCTTGCCCACATGAAACACGAGAAACAGGATGAT
>CAZESZ010000108.1:0-2644 GCA_964514855.1 uncultured Candidatus Peribacteria bacterium
AAACTCGTGAGCCGTCTCATCGACGGAAAGTTTCCCGACTACGTCCAGGTAGTCCCAAAAGAGAAGAATACAACGGCGAACGTCAGCGTGAAAGATCTCCTTAATGCCGTGAAGCGTATGCATTATTTCGCGAAAGAACAGAGTAATAACATCACATTCTCGTTCACGAAAACTAGTATTCATCTTACAACCAAGCAGACTCAGATCGGTCGTGATGAATCCACCATCAACTGCGATGTTGATGGAAGGGAAAATAAAATAGCCGTCTCCTCGACATACCTCATCGATTTCCTTTCACGTCTCGATGGTGACACTGTACTCATTGAGCTCTCCGATAAAATGCATCCTGCTGTTTTCAAACTACCCGGGGACGCAACATACCTTCATCTTATCATGCCATTGCGCATGGCTGATGAATGATGTATATTAGCCGTAGGTACAGATGCCGAGAGGGGCATTTCGATTTTTTTAGAGTGATGATTCCATCTATCTGCATTGGTGAAACGACGCATCGGGAGCTTGAGCAGCTTCTGAGGAGTAAGCATGCTCTCACGATTTCCGGTCTCTCGAACGAGACCGCGAAGGCGATGATCGTCTCACATCTTCTGACGTTGCACCCAGCTCCAGCGGTTCTCGTGACTGAAAATGACGAACGCACAGAAGGACTTCTGCACTGGATTTCATTCTTCGGCAAAGATCCGTTCCGTGTGACGTGGAGCGAAGAACCCACCGCTGATGATATTTCGTCCATCGTGAAACTCATGAAAGGTGAAGGCATCGCGGTGATGGACCGTGCGACATGGCAGAGTGAACTGCCCTCGTTCGAAGAATTCAAACAACATGCCATCATCCTCAAGGTCGGCGAAACCGTAGACTTTACAACACTCTTCTCATCACTCATCGACCTCGGGTACGAACATACTGATGACACGCAGCTCTCTCCTGGCGAGTACCGCCGAATCGGTGATGCACTCACTATTTTTCCAGTAGGAGAAAACAGATGGTACCAAATCAGCTTCGCTTTTGGCGTTGTTGAGAGTGTTCACGCGGAGGGTGAAGACCCACACGAGATGCAGAAATCGATCATCATTTACCCCTTGTCGTGGGGCGAGACGTTACCACTCTGGAAACAATTCCCAAACACATCGGTCCTCATTACCGACGAGCAGGAAGACATGGCGAAGCCGAAAAGTTGCGATCTCATCAAGCTCACCAGTTTTCCAGAAGATGACGATGTACATGCTCACCTTCGGTACCTTTCGGTTCTGAAATTCTACACGCTGCCGGACTTCGTGAACGACGTAAAAGATAAGCTGCAGCAAGACTGGACACTTGTTATCGTCAGTAAGCGCGCGGAGGAACTGAAGGGCGTGCTGCAGGAAGAGCGGATTCAGTATCTGGATGCGCCCCAGCGCAAAGCAGGTGCTATTACCATTGTTCCCGCAGGGCAGGATGAACTACTACCGCACTCGCTGCAGAATCCGGATCTCAAGTGTGCGCTCATTACAGACCGTGAAATTTTCTCACTGCGCAAAGAGGCGAAGCAACGCTCTGTGCAGCGCTTGGCGCTGGATTTCATTACGTCGCTCCAGGTCGGAGATTTCGTCGTGCATATGGAGCACGGCATTGGGCGATTTGAAGGAATGACGACGAAAGTCGTGGACGATCTAGAGCGTGAGTATCTGGAGATCACGTACGCCGAGAACGATAAGCTCTTCGTGCCGGTGGACCAGGCTGATAAGCTCAGCAAATTTGTGCATGAAGAGGGTGAAGAACCGGTCCTCACGCGCCTCGGTTCTTCCGAGTGGAAGAAGATTACGAAGAAAGTCAGTGAAGAGACCCAGAAAGTGGCGAAAGAACTTCTGGAGATCTATGCAAAGCGTGCTCGGGCCAAGGGAAATGCATTTCCTGATGACAGTGATATCCAGCAGAAATTCGACGATGCGTTTCCGTACACCGAGACGCCGGGGCAGATCAAAGCCATCGAAGACATCAAGAGAGACATGGAGAGCGGCCACCCGATGGATCGTCTCGTCTGTGGAGATGTGGGATTCGGAAAGACCGAAGTCGCCATGCGCGCTGCGTTCAAGGCTGTGCAGGGAGGCAAACAGGTCGCGTTCCTCTCACCCATCACCATTCTGACTGATCAGCACTACCGGAGTCTCCAGAAACGCATGGAGGGCTTCAATGTGCGGATCGATGTACTCTCACGTTTTCGCACGCCGCAACAGCAGAATGAAACACTGCAGAAACTTCGAGAAGGAAAAGTGGATATCATCGTCGGTACGCATCGGTTACTACAGGACGACGTGCAATTTAGCGATCTCGGTCTTGTCATCATCGACGAAGAGCAGCGCTTCGGCGTGAAGCAGAAAGAGAAGCTCAAAGAAATGCGTTCCGCCGTGGATATCCTTACGATGACCGCGACGCCGATTCCGCGAACGCTGAACCTGGGTCTTCATAAGCTCCGTGACATCACGACCATCACGACTCCGCCACCAGGGCGTCTCCCCATCATCACTGAAGTTCGCAAATATTCAGACGCGCTCGTGCGCGAAGCGATCCTCAAAGAGGTCGGTCGCGGCGGACAGGTCTACATGCTCCACAATCGCGTTGAGACGATCGATGCGTTCGCGATGAAGCT
>CAZESZ010000109.1:0-2591 GCA_964514855.1 uncultured Candidatus Peribacteria bacterium
CCCCCGGAACTCACTCATATCCGAAGGGCGTCATCGCAGAGTAGAGAGGGTGATAGTCAGGTGACGATGAACATCACCCTCTCAACTGTCCGTTTGGCGAGGCGTACTCCTCGCGGTTACGGTGCGCTGTGGTGTGAATGATCCAGTCTCTTCTCGTGTGTATTTGTTTTGGTGCCGGGCCCGGCTGTGTGTTTGTGTGTCTTTGGATTTCTTTTGGTTTGAAAGAAATCATGTCATTGTAGTCCGACTAAGAAATTACACAAGGTTTTACACTGGCAGATTCAAGATAATGTGTTCTTGTATCAAATATGTGATCAGAAGAGTGAGGGCCGAATGCTTGTGGGTGAGGACCTATTTTGCCCCCGCCTTCCTCATCGCTTCCTGCGCGAGTGCCGCATCTTTATTCTTCGGGTCGATCTTCAATGCGGCGTTGACGTATTTCTCGGCATCGGCAGGAATCCCTGCGGCGAAGGCGGCTTTGGCGGCCATCGTGAGTGCTACCGCATCGTCGGGAAATTTCTGCAATGCTGTTTTCGCGAGCGCAAGTGCGTCCAGCGTGTGGTTCGGCGTAGCCACGGCGATGTCGACGTAGCGTTTGTACATCTGCAGATCACCGTCTTTGCTCGTCGCGATCAACTTGTACTGTTCGAGCGCGAGGTCGGTATTCCCGAGTTCCAGCGCATAATCCGCCAGCAATTCTTGCGCAGAGCGCATCGGCTGGAAGCCATTGAGAATCGCGTATTGCAAGAACGTTACGGCATTCTGCGGATCCCCGAGGGCGGCGTGGGTGCGGGCAAGGAAGTATTGGATCTCGGGTTTCTCTGGATCCAGAGAGTACGCCTGCTCGAGCGAGGCGAGCGCATCATGGGTTCGCTCCGTCGTGAATTCGCAGAACCCTTTCACAATCCATGCGTCTCGGTACCGTGGCTCGGCCGTGACCACTGGAACGACGAGTGTGAGTGCTGTTTCGCATTCGTTCACCTGCGCCAGTGAACGAGCGAGCAGTGTTGCCAGGTGCTCGCTCCGTCCTTCCGGAAATAGTGCAAACTCGCTGTACGCTTCCATCATGACTGCTGCGATGCCGCGCATCGCCGGGTCTCCTGCTTCCGATACTTTCATCAGATACTGCTTCGCTCCGTCGTGGTCACCTTTCACGATGGACGTCAGTGCGAGGCCATAGAGCGACTGAGGTGCATCCGCCTTGCGCCTGAAGATGGAGATTGCGGTCTCGGCGTCACCCTTTCGCAGCGCCAAAATTCCTTCCAGCAGGATGACATCGTTCGACTCTCTATTCTCCTTCTTCAGGATATCGATCGTTGCCGCTGCTGCATCGTACTCACGTCGTTGGAGCTGGATGGATGCCAATTTTTTCAGTGCTGGCGTGCCGCCGCCAGATTTCACACTCTTTTCGTAGTTGTCCTGTGCCAATTTCCACTCTCCCTTAAGTTCGAAGATCTCGCCTTGTCGGAGTTCCGTGAGTGCCTGCGACTGCATGGCGCTGTCGGGGAGGGGGCGCGGACTTCCGGGGAGCATCCGCTGTAGTATCGATGGATCGCTGTTGCCGAACGATCCTTCGATCGTTGCAACAGAGCGATGAATCTGCCACAGGAAGAGTGCACTGATGCAGCTGCCAATGGCTAGCGCAGATAGGAGTGGAACGTAGATGCGAGGTGGGATCTTCACGGAGAGAAAGGATACAAGTCACAAGTCAAAAGTCACAAGTATAACTTCTGACTTCTCACTTATCACTTATCACTTATCACTATTCCGTTACCGGGCTGAGCTCGCCATCGTCACTTTTTTTCTTGCGGATGGATTTTCGTGGTGCGTCGATAGTCTCTGCTCCCGCCAGAGTGGCTTTGGCTGCGGCTTCGGAGAGATGTCGTGGGATAACGGCTTCGATGGCCCCCCAATTGGCATTACCGGATTTCGGGATCAGGATCGTCACCTGGTCGCCGACTTCGGCGCGGTAGAACGTGATGGATGCAAGGAGGATGCGGTACGCCTTTCCTTCGGCAAGCACTTTGTATTGTCCATCTTCCTGAATCAGAACACCGATGATCGTGCGACGATCGATCGGGGCGATCTGTTTGTAGATGAATTTTCCTTCCTCGGTGATGCTGAGCTTCATGCCGTCACCTTCGACGAGCTTACTCTTCGATGCGTAGTTCGCAGGAATGGGATATGCCTGACCCAGTGCATCCACCATGTTCTGGCCATCGAAGACTCCTTCCACCACTTTGGCGGCAGTGCCGGAGTACGAACTCATACCGAGTGAACCGGCTTTCGACGTGTGACGCTCACGCGATGTATCGGTAACACCGGTGAGACCACGGAGCATGCTGTCTGCGGTTTTCAGTGTGGACATCGCAGAGTCGATCAATTCCTGGATGGAGAGCAGTGTATCGTCTGACATGGAGTGGAGTTGGTTGGGATATAAGTCGCACGTCGTCAGGAAATCTCGGAGACACGAAGCGGAGAACAGTTCAGCCTATCACGCATTTGGTGTTCTGTGAGAAGTCCCGCTTGGGCGCCAATGGCACCGACGACACTTGCAGCATTCAGTGTACCAGCTTGCAACGCAATTGGCA
>CAZESZ010000110.1:0-2550 GCA_964514855.1 uncultured Candidatus Peribacteria bacterium
CCGAGTTCTTCAATCTCCTCCTCCAGATTTTGGAAGACGGCGTGCTGACGGACGGACAGGGCAAGGTCGTCGACTTCCGCAATACGATCATCGTGATGACGTCGAACATCGGCGCAGAAAAGCTGACGAAGCAGGCGGCGAAGATCGGCTTCAAGCTCGCCGACGAAGCCGTGGCCGAAGAGAACGCCTATGAAGAGAAGCGCGAGGAAGTCTTGAAGCAACTCAAAGACAACCTCCGCCCGGAGTTCCTCAATCGCATCGACCACATCATCGTGTTCAACGCATTGAACCAGCAGCACATCCGCAAGATTGTGAGTACGAACCTCGAAGAACTGAAAACGCGCCTGAAGGCCCAGGGCTACGAGCTCGAGGTCGACGCAAAGGTGATCAACGTGCTTGCCGAAAAAGGATTCGACCCCGAATACGGCGCGCGCCCGGTCCGCCGCGTGATCCAGGAACGCATCGAAGATGAGCTCGCCGAGCACATCCTCAAGGGAGTCTTCCATCCCGGCGACGTGATTCACGTTGTGAAGAAGGGCGCCGACCAATTGGAGTTCCTCCATGGCGAAAAGGTCAGAAAAACCCAGAAAGAGGCGGTTTCTGTGGCCTAAAGACGTAGGGGCGTGGCATGCCTCGCCCCTACGCTCCGATATGGGAAAGACGCTTGTTTTCTGCTATACTAAAGAGAAACCCTCATACCAATATCCATGCCCATCGAAGCCGTCAAAATCCCGCAGAACGTCTACATCGAGGACCGCATCATCGGCCCTCTGACGCTCCGCCAGATCATCATCTCGATGCTCGGGATCGGCTTCAGCTATGCCATCTGGGCAAGCATCGCGAAGGTCCAGGGCTACGTCCCGCTCGCGATCACTGTCATCGTGTGGATCCCGGGTGTGCTCTCCGTCATCTTCGCATTCGTTAAGATCAACGACCTCTCGATGACGCACTTGCTCCTCTTGCTCGTCGAACGCATCCAGAAACCGCAGACGCGCATCTACGGTCCGCGCCGTGGTCTCACGGTCAACACGCGAAGCTTCAACGTGCCGAATGCGAACTCGAAGAAGGTTGCCGGGACGAAACCGCAGGCCGAAGGAGAGATTGGCAAGCTCAGTGCCTTCCTTGATAGCGAAGGCGTGCGCGCGAACCGCCCGGAGGAACAGCCGGCCGACGAGACCGAACAGGTAATGGCCGATCTATCGCCGGAGCCAGAGCAGGGCTCGAACGTCCCCGCGCGCCCAGTTGAGAAAGATCGCATCAAAGTAAGCCCCCTTCTCCAGGCTGACATCGAGGACCTCGAGAACGAGAATGGCCAGAAGCTGTTCCACGATATCCTCCACCCACCTGCATCCCATGCCTGAAAAGAGCACCGTAACGGCCCGTAAGCGCCAAGCGCTGGCGACCACGCAGCGATTCCTGCCGGTGGCGGAGATCCGTGGCAATGCCATCATGCTGAAGAACGGCGGCATGCGCGCGGTGTTGGAAATCGAAGCTCTCAACTTCAACCTCAAGAGCGAAACGGAGCAGCAAGGCATCATCGCCGGCTACGGCTCGTTCGTGAATTCACTCAACTTCCCTATCCAGATCTCGATCCGTTCGACGAAGACGAACATCGACGAGTATCTGTCGAAGGTGAAGGAGTCGGGACAGAAGCAGAAGAGCCAATTGCTCCGCGATCAGACCGATTCGTATGTCGCATTCATGCAGAAACTCATCGAAGTGGCCGACATCATGGAGAAGCGCTTCTACGTCGTGATCCCGCTCGACCACAGTGTGCGCAAGAAGACCCTCGTCGAACAGTTCCTCGACTGGATGCACCTCGACGATAGTCTCGGCAAGGCGGCTGCACGCAACCGCGAATTCCCTGCACTCATCAAACAACTCAACGAACGCTGCGAGCTCGTCCTCTCCGGCCTCACGAACATCGGCCTGCACGCGAAGCGCTTGAACACAAAGGAGTGCATCGAGCTGATGTACCGCGTCTACAACCCCAAAACGTCACAAACAGAGAAGATTCCGGAGGATCTGACAACGCTGCATACGGAGAAGACGACGTTGTAAAACCAGATCCCCATCGCACCCATGAATGGGTACGCTGGGCATTGACAGCGTTGTCTGCCTTCTCCATAGTATCACTGCTTTGAGTTGCTCGTGCGAGAACTCAAACCTCTACCTCTCCCCCTCGCACCCCCTGTTTCCTATGGCAACTTCAACCGCATCCAACGCCGCCAAGATGGCGATGATGGAAGAACTGATGAAATTTTCACCCCCAGTGTTCCGCCCCAAGCCGGGCGAACTCGTGGAGGGCAATGTCGTGTATAAAGGAAAGAACAAAATCCTCGTCGACCTCAACGGTGTGACGACGGGCATCATCTCGGGCCGCGAGCTCCGCGACTCGTTCAACACGTTCCGCGAACTCCAGGAAGGCCAGAACGTCGCTGCACTCGTGCTCGAGGAAGAGAACGACGAAGGGCTTGTCGTTCTAAGCCTCCGCATGGCCAGCCAAAAGAAGGCCTGGGAGAAGTTCCACGCACTCGTCGACCAGGACGA
>CAZESZ010000111.1:0-270 GCA_964514855.1 uncultured Candidatus Peribacteria bacterium
ACTGAGAGTTAAGTCGTTGGCTCATTATGCAAAAGGCACGCTGTCACCGACCCCGCCACCAACCTCCGAAGAAGCAGAGAGCAGAAGGAGAAAGCAGAGAAAAATTTTTCCTTTTTTCTGCTTCTACATTCTGCTTCTGTTTTCTGGGAGGGCGCTGGTGGGGCCGGCTCCAACTTCTTTGTACGCAGTACATTTCAGGTACTATTTCATCCCCCTTCCGGGGTGCTTTTCACCTTTCCCTCACGGTACTAATCCGCTATTGAACTTTGC
>CAZESZ010000111.1:280-2514 GCA_964514855.1 uncultured Candidatus Peribacteria bacterium
GGTCCACCCAGATTCAGGCCGGATTTCACGTGTCCGACCCTACTCAGGATACCCGCTACGTATCGGACGCATTTCGCCTACGGGGCTCTCACCCTCTATGGCCGGCCGTTCCAGGCCGTTCGTCTATGCGTACGAAGTCGATGTCGCAGGTCCTACAACCCCTCGTACAAGTACGAGGTTTGGGCTGTTCCCCGTTCGCTCGCCACTACTAGGGGAATCTCTGTATTGATTTCTCGTCCCCAGGTACTGAGATGTTTCAGTTCTCTGGGTGATCCTTTACTCGCTTGCGCGAGAATCACGGGACATGACTCCCGTGGAGTTTCCTCATTCGGAGATCTCCGGCTCGTAATGCCTGCCTAGCGGCTGGCCGAAGCTTATCGCAGCTGGCTACGTCCTTCATCGGAATGCAAAGTCGAGGCATCCGTGTACTGCGTTGAGTAACGTTTTCACGTGTCCTACGCGCTTGCGCGTTTCGGACGCTGTACTGTTCATGAGTCGCATGGCGGGCAGAACATGCCCACGGCGCTCACGAACATTGGTTCTATTCATTCTTATTCACAACATATGATGTCGATCCGATGTTGTGAGAGAGCATGGAGAGTAGATGAGGTCCGTCGCATCCAGCGTTGCCGGATACGAAAAGCGGGTGGCTCACGCTCACCCGCAGAATCAGAAAGTCTCACCGAGAAGCTGATCCTACGGGTGACCGTGCTGCAACATAGTGCTGGGGGATTCTAAAGACGCAAAAGGCAGAGTCAAGCGTATTACGCGCGGATTGCGCACATTTTTGGCTTCTTCTCGTGATTTGAAAAACGGGCGACATTTGCCACCCGTATTCCAATGAGAATCGCCGTTTTACGCCGCGACCAATTCGGCCTCTTCGTCTTTGGCCTGGGGAATGCGCGCCTCTTCGGCGGATTCTTCCTCGGGCTTCTTCTTGCCGAGCAACGTGACGTCCTCGAGCACGATTTCCGTGCGGTGCATCGTGTCGCCCTGTTTGCCCTCCCACGACGTCGTGCGCAGGTAGCCTTGGACGAACAGCGGATTACCCTTCTGCACGTACTGCGCGCAGAACTCCGCGAGACCGCCCCACGCGACGACGCTGTGGAACTCCGGCAGGCTCTGCTTCTGGCCCTTCGCGTCCTTCCAGACGCGGTTGGTAGCCAGGCCGAACGTGCAGACGCTGTGGCCGCCCTTCGTGGACTTGAGCTCCGGGTCGCGGGCGACGTACCCAAGGAGCGTGACGGTATTCACCGACTTCATAGAAAATGGGGGAAAGAAATGAAGCGGTGTCACCATACGCACGGAAAATATTCCGCGTGGACGTCAACCGGCGGGTGATGAACGGATTTTGGCTACGGAAAGCTATAAATGGACGTTCTTCTATCAAAGAGAACGGCTGATCTATGCCGGGATCATATTTGACTTATTAAACATAATGTTATACAATTATTACATATGACAAATCCAGCTGAAAACGGTCCTCAATTTACAGAAGAAGAATTGGATCAATGGCTAGAAGGAGAATTGGATGTTCATTCGGAACTGTATCAGCGAATCATGGATGATATCGTTCAGCATCCGGACGGCTTCTGCGCGACCTGGATCAATAAACAATCGAAGGAGGCTGCCGCAACGGCAGAAGAACGCTTGAATTGGATGTGGGAAAACGTCATGAAACCTCGGTATCAGGATGTCATGGACGATAGTGCCGAAGATGAATAACTGAACATTCCGTGCACATGAAAAACGGCGCCATCGAGGCGCCGTTTTCAACGGTTGCAATCACGCATTCCCCGCCTCCAACTCTTCCTCCGCCTCCTTCATTTCATCCTTCGCACCGATGCCCGTGGCCTCGGACTCTTCCTCACCTTCGATCACGCCGACGATCTCCTTCTCGGATTCGGTGGAGACTTCGTTGAGCTCGCTGATGCGATCCCCTGCCGGCACCACGTCCTCGCTCTCGGTTTCAGCCTCGACGCGCGATGCCAACTCGATCCTCTCGACTTCTTCATCCTCGACCGTCACGCGCTCCGGCGCCGCGACTTCGTCTTTGAACTTGAGCAAGTCGACCTTGAGGCCGAGCGCCTGCAGTTCCTTCACCAAGACGTTGAACGATTCCGGGATGCTCGGGCGCTGGATCGTCTCGCCCTTCACGATCGCCTCGTAGGCTTTGCTGCGGCCGATGACGTCGTCGGACTTGATCGTGAGCATTTCCTGCAGCGTGTAGGCCG
>CAZESZ010000112.1:0-2459 GCA_964514855.1 uncultured Candidatus Peribacteria bacterium
CTTCGCTGTGCTGATGGTCAAAGTGAGATCGGCCGGAGCGAGGCTGCGTCCTTGCACTGTACTTTCCAGAAGAACGTTCACGAGAAGTGTGTCGAGGTAGTCTCGGAAAGCTTTTTGGTCATCCTGCGGAAGCGCGGTGAATTCTGGATCCGAGAGAAGATCGTTCTGGAAGACCTTCAGGTCATGTGCAAGATATTCACTGGACGTACTGCGCGTTGCCCAGTCGATGAGCAGGTCGCCAAAGCCGACAACTTTTCCTGTGAGGCCATTCGGATACTTGGCGGCGTAGTCTTTCAGCCAACCGTCCGGGATCGTGCTCTCTTGCCCGATGACTGTGACGATGCTTCCGACCGTGTACGTGGAGCGGATTTTCTCGTATGTTTTCTGCACATCGGGATCGAGAGTCTGAAATTTTCCCGATGCAGGATCAATCTTGTTTGGCCACGTGAGTGCCATGAGGTGCTGTCCTGGTCGATAGTTCAGGTCGTGGCCCATCTTGTTCTTGATTTCGATGACGCGTTTTGCCGCAAGCAGTGAGAAAATTTCACGCTTCAGTAGATCGGCTTTCAGCATGCGCTCCGGAGTTGTGAGTGCCTGCGAACCGGACGCATCGATGATGCCAAGTTTTTTGAGCCATCCATCAACCACTATTTCTGGTTTCGAGGTGAGTGAGTGCGCGCTTTTTGTGATGATATTGATGAGATCCTTTTTGATCGTTTCGGCTTTCGCAAGTTCCTCCAGATCCGCATCTTTCACGCTTTCGCCAAACGCCGTCTCGAAGAGCGACTCGAATGCCTCGAGCAGATTTCCAGTCACCTGATGACGATGGAGCTCTCGATAGATATCGAGTCCTTTTTGCTTCGTAAACTTTGCGGTGTTGACCCCTGTATTGTACGTCCACTCGATCACACCCGGTACTGCTAAGCGAATCTCGGTACCGGTTGCGATAGCCGTACGACTAAGGAAGTCATAGAGCGCGCGCCAATCGGCTTCCAGTTCTGCAGTGACTTTGTACGCCGTCGGGTAGGCCCACTGTTTGAAAGATTCGAAACTATCCATCGTGAACCGTGCAGCTTTATTCGCAAGTTTCGGAGCTCTATCGGCCAGTTCTCGGGCCTTGATTTCGATGCCGCTTTTTGCGTCTTCCAGGAAATCTTTCGATTTCTTCGCACCGATACCAGCAACGGCCAGGAAGTATTCCGGCCATTTGGAGAGTGCCAGTGCATCGCGCATCGCCGGTGTGGGACGCTCGCGGATCAGAACATCCAGCATGCTGTAGGCTCCGCCCGGGCACGAACCCTGTGCGTCCTTGCATGCAGCATCGATACCAACTGCTGCGGCAAAAGGCTCATTCCTATTGGCATAGCGGCAACGGATGATATCTGCGCCTTTGACGGCTTTGTCTTTTGGATTCTGACCGCCGAGACCGTTGGCATCCGCAACGTTGATACACAGTGACTCGAACGCCAGGAAGAGCATGCGATACCCTTCTTTCCTTCGCTGAGTGCCGTTCATGTTTCGCGTCACCGAAAGTCCGAGAAGATCGGCAACGCGCGAAGCCTGGACGCCGGGCAAAAACTTCTCGGCTCCTATGCTGTAGTCCAGACGTCCGCCCGCCCGCACGCAGTCGTACCAGCAGAGGATATTTCCAATCGGAATCGGATTCTTCGGGTTCATGAGTTGGCGAGTCGCTTCGCGGCCCGCAGGAGTCTCGATGTCTTGGTATCCTTCTACGGTGGCACCCTTGCGGAAGAATTCTTCCAGGGCAGACGTTCTATCTTTTTCGTTCATGAACGTCATGTTCAGGCGCTGCAGGATGCTCTTGCCGGTCGCGCGTTCAACGGCGACATCGAGGCCTAAGAAAACGCCCGATCCGATGATCCAGTTTCTCCACTTCTTGGACTGCAGTCCGCGGTACAAACCGTAGATGCCTCCGGTGAGCAGTACCCAACCGAGAGCTTTTTCGGCCGGGTCGTTGCTGCGCATCATGGTGCCGAGCGTGCTCATGGCGGTGCGCACACCACCCACGACATCGAACGATTGGTTCGGCTTTGAGAGTAGGCGCTGTGCAATGTTGTAGTCGTCGATCTGACGAATGAGGTGCTGATGAATCGCGCGGACGTACTGATCGGCTTCGCTGGCCGTGACGCCCGGCATGTCTCTCTTTCCGGTGTACGCTGCGATGAGCGTCTCTGTGCCACCAGTCATTCTCGCATCCGGGTCATTGCACAAGATGGAGGAGAGGATGAAGGCGGAGCCGGCGGGATCGGCGAGTATGTCGTCCGGGTTTGCAGGCAGGCCGCTTGGTCCGTGGATGCTACTGATAATAGAGAGAGCGTTTGCCTGAACCGTGATGCCGAGGGCACTGCGCATCGGTGCCAAGATATCGATACCGTTTGATTCTTGCGCCTTCGTCGCGCGTTCGTGAAATTTTTGCGTGTCATCGCCGAGCTCCGGGT
>CAZESZ010000113.1:0-2339 GCA_964514855.1 uncultured Candidatus Peribacteria bacterium
CGGAAAGCGCAAGACTGGTCTCTCCGGACGCACTACCCTTACCAAGACCTAACCTCCTATGGCTGAAGCTCCAAAAAACAACGTTCTGGCGATGCTCGAGGCTAACCCCTCAGCCTCTGCTGCTGCCGATGCGGCAGCAAAAGACGGCGCTGCACCCGAGGCTGGTGCGAAGCGCAAGGTCAAGAAGAGCAAGCACAATGTGCCGAAGGCTAGGGCCTGCGTGTGTGCTACGGAAAACAATACGATCGTCACGATCACGGATCTCAACGGAAAAGTACTCTCGTGGGCCAGCTCCGGCTCCTGCGGTTTCAAGGGCGCACGCAAATCGACGCCGTACGCTGCGAAAGTTGCTGCCGAGAAAGCCATGACAGTCGCGCAGCCGTTTGGCATTCAGTCGCTCGAGATCGAAGTGAAGGGCATCGGCCCCGGTCGCGAGCAGGCTATCCGCGGTCTCCAGATCGCGGGTGTGAATTTCGAATCCATCACCGACAGAACACCCATCGCTCATGGCGGTTGCCGTGCGAAGCGTCCGCGTCGCGTCTAGAGAAATGAAAAACGAAGAAAGAAAAGTGAAAAACTCTCCCAACTCTCCTATGACTGCCCTTTCCCTCTCCTCCGCCTCGCATTCCATCAATCTCTCATCGAAATTTTTCATTTTTCATTTTTCATTTTTCTCTTCAAAATGAGGTATACAGGTCCCAAAGCACGGCGCGTCCGCAGACAGAACTTCAACGTTTACGGTTCCGATAAGTACGACAAAATTCTCCAGAAGAAGCCGTACCCACCGGGAATGCAGGCAGCAGCCCGCGGTGGACGCCAGGGCAAGATCTCCGAATACGGAAAGCAGCTCCTCGAAAAGCAGAAGGTGTGTGCCATGTACGGCGTGCACGACAAGCAGCTTCGTTCCGTGTACGCGGAGTCCAGCCGCACGATGGGTCAGACCGACTCCATGATGCACACGCTTTTGGAGCGCAGGCTCGACAGTACGCTCTACCGCGCTGGTTTCGCGACGACGCGTCTGCAATCTCGCCAGTTCATCTCGCACGGACTCTTCACCGTCAACGGTGTGCGCGTCACCATTCCTTCCTACCGCCTGAAAGCAGGCGACATCGTGAAGGTTCGCGAGGTTCGCAAGTCGTCCCCGGTCTTCGGGCCCATTCTCTCGGCACACGAAAAGTACATTGCCCCTGACTGGCTGAAGGTCGATCCCGCAGGTCTCAGTTTTGAAGTGAAGGCTCTTCCGTCCGAAGAGAAACACTTTGAAATGGGTATCGATATGCGCAAAGTGATCGGTTTCTACTCTCGCTAAAAGTTTCATCCCTCTATTTCGTTTCATCCGTCCACTATGCACATCATTCAGGAAGAGATCGGCCTGCCAAAGGTCACGCATGTCCAGGTGAAGAAAGGGGATGCGACGCACGCCATCTTCTCGGTTGGACCACTGCCTCCGGGATACGGCATGACGCTCGGCAACTCACTTCGCCGCGTACTGCTGAGCAGCCTTCCCGGCGCAGCCATTAGCTCTATTCGCGTTTCTGGCGTGAATCACGAGTACTCGACGGTGAAAGGCGTACGCGAGTCGGTCCTCGATATTGCACTCAACATGAAGCAGGTGAAACTCCGCAAGCATCATAAGGATTCTGAAGTTGCGACGCTGGAAGGCAAGGGTCCGAAGATTCTCACCGCTGGCGACATCAAGGTGAGCTCAGATGTCGAGATCCTGAATCCGGATCTGCCGCTCCTCAAATTAGAGAAGGGTGCATCCATCAAAATGGATCTCACGATTGAGAAAGGTGTTGGCTACCAGCCTGCTTCCGAGCGTAACAAGAAGCACAATGAGCCGGGCCTCGTCCACATCGATACGATCTTCAGCCCCGTCGAACGTGTTCGCTTCGAAGTCGAATCCAGCCGCGTCGGTCAACGCACAAACCTCGAGAAACTCGTCATCGAGGTGGTCACCAACGGTTCCCTTTCCGCAGACGAAGCAGTCCGTTTTGCTTCTCAGGTTTTGTCTCAGTACTTCAATTTCTTCGGTCTGGACCAGGAAACAGTCGAAAAGGAGTTCATGGCCGACTTCACCCGCACGAGTCAGGTGGCTCCAGAAGCCGATCATCAAGGTGCGAAGGAGAGCTACACCCCGATCGAAATCCTCAATCTCTCGCCCCGCACACTCAATTCGCTCATCAATGCCGGTGTCGGCAGCATCGAGCAGCTCGTGAAGTGCAACCCCGCAACTCTTTCAAATTTCCGCGGTTTCGGCACGAAGGCACTCGATGAAGTGAAGCAGACGCTCATCACCCGCGGTCTCACCCTCACGGAAGAATAAGACATCTAGCCAG
>CAZESZ010000114.1:0-2213 GCA_964514855.1 uncultured Candidatus Peribacteria bacterium
TGAAAATTGGAATCGTAGGGCTCCCGAACGTCGGTAAATCAACGCTCTTCAATGCGCTCACGCGCAGTCACGGAGCGCAGGCCGCAAACTATCCGTTCTGCACCATCGAGCCGAACGTCGGCATCGTAGAAGTTCCCGATGAGCGGCTCAGGAAGCTTGCAGAGCTCATTACGCCGGAGAAAGTCGTACCGGCCATCGTCGAGTTCGTGGACATCGCCGGACTCGTGAAAGGCGCGAGCAAAGGCGAAGGCCTGGGCAACGCTTTTCTCTCGCACATCCGCGAAGTCGATGCCATCTGTCAGGTTGTGCGCATCTTCGATGGCGGCGACATCATCCACGTTGAAGGCACTATCGACCCGAAACGCGACCGAGAGATCATCGAAACCGAACTCATCATCGCCGACCTGGATAAAGTGACGAAGAAGATCGATAAGATCGAAGGTGGCGCGCGCTCTGGAAACAAAGAACTCCTGAAAGAGCTCGACGTCCTCACGAAAGTGAAAGCAGTACTCGATCAGGGAAAGATGGCTTCCGCAGCGGTTATAGACAAGGAACTGATCCCCTACCTCAAGGCCGCGCAACTTCTGACATCGAAGAAAATGATCTACGCACTCAATACCGACGAGAAGTCGGTCGCAACGATGTCGCTCTCGGAAGCGAAGGCGAAAGCCGGACTCCACGAAAGTGATACGGCGGTCCTCGTCTCCGCGCGTCTCGAAGAAGAACTCATCGAACTGTCGCCGGAGGACAGTGCAAGCATGCTGAAAGAGCTCGGTATCGCATCCTCAGGACTCGACCGATTGATCCACGCCGCGTACGAAGCGCTGGGACTCCAAACATATTTTACCGCGGGCGTGAAAGAAGTCCGCGCATGGACAGTACGCATCGGAGCGAGTGCTCCGGAAGCCGCGGGCGTGATTCATACGGATTTTGAAAAAGGCTTTATTCGCGCAGAGACCATCGCATATGCAGATTTCATCGCAGCGGGATCCGAACAGAAAGCAAAAGAGGCTGGGAAAATGCGCACCGAAGGAAAGGCGTACGTCGTTCAGAACGGCGACGTGATGCATTTTCGGTTCAATGTCTGAAGAAGTCACAAGTCAAAAGTCTGAAAGTCACAAGTAAAAACTTATGACTTATGACTTGTGACTAATAATGAGTGGCATATACTCCACCTCCTCCCTACCCCCTCGGACACATGAAAGCTTTTGTTTCTCTGTTTCTTGGATCCTATCTCTTGGCCTCCGTAAGCCCCGCATTTGCAGCGATCGTTCCTGAAGAATCTGCTCTGCATACTGATGCCATGCAGTACGCGGACAGCAGAAATATTCTCGAGCCAATGTCAGATGGACTGATGCACCCGGAAATGCCACTGTCGAGGCTCGATCTCGTACGAAGCATCGTCCGCGATGTCTATCCACAGGATATCCGCCCGGACTGTTTCGGCCGTATCGCAACTCGACCTCAGGCCACGTACTCACATTTATTCTCGGATGTATCGATCAATAATTCTTCAGCGAAAGTAATCTGTGTTTCGATGCTTGCAGGGCTCATCGAAGGCAACAAAGATGGATCATTCCGCGCGCAGGAAGCTGCAAATCTCGTGGAAGCTGCAAAAGTGATATCCAAGGCATACGGCATCGCGCCACTGCCGAGTCTTCGGCTGCAGTCAGGCGTCCCCTGGCATGAGCCGTACTGGTTCGCACTCGCCAAACGCGGTGCGATACCCGAAAGCGTGAAGAGCAGAGAATCTGTACTGACCCGAGGCGAATTTGCGGAAATTTTGTATCGACTACGCGATGAGCGTCCAGCCCAAGGTTTCCGGTATAAATCTTCAGCCGTACACAATCTCGCGCACCAGTCTTTCGCTGCTCCTGTCTCAGACTCGTTCACGACTCCATCCGTCTCCGCATCACGGTCGCTTGCAGTGCTACCGAGCAAGCAAAACCTCGGCACCGGACTGACACTGCAAATGCACGCCGAAGAACGTCGCATCGCACGACTCGCAGAATCTGCCTGACGATTTCACTCTGGATCCGTACACTGGCAGCATGCCTTTTATACCGCGCGAAGAAGCATTCATCTGCGAACATTGTGCTGCCTCCGTGCAGCCGCTAGGGAAAGGCACGTACCGCGATCATTGTCCGATGTGCCTGTACTCAAAACATGTCGACCTCGATGGGCCGGGCGACAGACTTTCCTCGTGTAAGGGT
>CAZESZ010000115.1:0-2192 GCA_964514855.1 uncultured Candidatus Peribacteria bacterium
ATGGTGCCCTCGGCAGGAATCGAACCTGCATCTCCAGCTTCGGAGGCCGGCGGTCTATCCATTGACCTACGAAGGCACTGGCAGAGTATGAATGGAGACGGTCAGAAGAGGAATACTCGGAAGAGGCAAACATGAAATTTTGGCAGTACGGAGCCATTTTCATGATGTAATGGTGCAAATATGTATACAAGAAAAGACAAGAGGAGTTAACTACGTTGTATGAATGCTCCTACATCACTAAACATTACCTCGTTTGTTCACGATCAAAGTGACTGGAGCGACGAGCTTATAGTACAACACGGTATTGGAAGGTGTCGGGAAGCTTTGAGTAGTTGCAACAAAAAATTTGCTCTGCATTACATGGATGCTTTCAATGGGTTGTATGTAACTCTTTCGTATGATGGAAAGCCACACTCACATCATAGGGTTGATCTATCATTCAACAAGCTTGGAGCTATCCCCATGGACACACGACAATGCATAGAGATGTGCTTACTGTCTGGTCAGCTGTGCCACAGTATGCAACTCGTAGAACCATTGACATTAAAAGCTGATGGCATAGAAGTCGCAGGCGGTACGTGATGTCGTCTCATCGACGTGCTCCACACTCACTCCTTTCACCTCCGCTATCTTCTTCGCTACGTCCATAACGAACATCGGTTCACAGCGCTTTCCTCGATGCGGAACCGGTGAGAGGAACGGCGCGTCGGTTTCTACCATCATCTGCGAAAGCGGACACTGCCTCACCGTTTCTCGAACATCGAGGGACTTCGGATACGTTACGATGCCCGTAAACGAAAGCACGTAGCCAGCTTTCACGAAACGCTCAACGCCTTCCCACTTTTCGGTGCAACAATGAATGACGAGCTTCTGTGGCTTCACATAGTTGACAATCGTCCAGACGTCCTCCACTGCCTCGCGGCAATGCACAACGACAGGAAGGTTCATCTCCGTCGCAAGAACGAGCTGTGCCTCGAACACGCGCTGCTGTGTGTCTTTGGGGCTATGCATGTAATGATAATCGAGCCCGATCTCTCCGATGCCGCGACACTTGGGATGTTTCGCCGCTTCGCGGAGAATCGGAATGTCGCGAGCGATATCGAAATCTTTCGCATGATGTGGATGAACACCGACGGTGAAGAAGATGTTCTCATGAGCCTCCGAGAGCGCACGACACGTCGGAAGATCATCCATCGCATCCGAGATCGTCACACATGCGGAAACTCCGGCCGCTTTCGCGCGGTGCAGCACATGAGCGAGGTCATCTGAAAATTCCGGTGCGGTGAGATGGCAGTGACTGTCGATCATCGCTGAACAGTGTGCACCTTCTGCTGAGCCGGAGAAAGTCTGCGACGGAAGAGCCCGGTACAGCCGAACACTCCGTAGAACTCAAATTCGTCCTCCGGCAGTGTATCGGAAACGGCCTGCCACACACCGTAATCCTGATTATCAGGATCCGCGTTCCACGGATTATTGTAATCATGAAACAGACACATTCCTCCAGGACTCACCAAATCTTTTGCAGTCGCACAGACATCCGAGACACTGCGGTACGTGTGGGAATGATCGACGAAGATGAAGCCAAACTGCTTTCCTTCGTCGCGCAATTTCGCACACTCCAATGCGCCATCCCCTTCCCGGAAATCTACGAGTGAACGGAGGCCATAACGCGTAAGCGTTCTGGAGGCCGCGGCAATGATCTCGCCGTGCAGATCGATCGACAGCAATCGCTTCTTCGCACGGCTACTGCGAATCGCGCTCGCAATAATGTACGTACTGAGCCCATGGTAACAACCGAGTTCCAGGACATCGCCTGGCGCGAAGTACGCAAGTTCGTAGAGCTTCAACGCATCGTCCGGCATGAGCCAGCCAGTAATGCCGATGTCGATACACAGACCGTCGGTCTTGCACTCAGCAAAGCTGCGATGATGGGCATCGATGAATTCTCCGCGAAAAGAGTACGTAGGCCGAAAAGGCCGAGGATCTCTGCCGAGCGTCGAGAGCTCGATACGCGTGTCGGGGTATGCGAGAGGCTCGGAGGGATGATGCGTTCTGCGGAAAACTGAGAGAAATGACATACGGCAGAGATGCGGTGATTTGTATGTACGAGACAGAGATTGGTGGGTCGGGAGGGACTTGAACCCTCGGCCAATGCCTTAAAAGGGCACTGCTCTACCAGCTGAGCTACCGAC
>CAZESZ010000116.1:0-2083 GCA_964514855.1 uncultured Candidatus Peribacteria bacterium
GTTCTTGATCGAGATCACGGCGAAAATTTTCCTGAAGAAAGATGACATCACGAATGGCGATCTCATCGATGTCATCAAGGATGAAGCGAAACAGAAGGGTACTGGCAAGTGGACGACAGTAGCAGCTCTGGATCTGGGCATCGGTGTACCGACCATGACTGCTGCAGTAGACGCGCGACTGATGTCTGGGCTCAAAAATCTGCGTGTGCGAGCCGAACGAGAAATCGGACCGATGGATACGAAAACTGTCCGCCTGACAGTACGAGCGCTGAAAGATGCGCTACTACTCAGCAAGATCTGTTCGTACGCCCAGGGCTTTGCACTCATGAGCGAAGCGAGCCGCGTGCATGGCTGGAACATCGATCTTGCGGAAGTGTGTCGGATTTGGAAAGGCGGCTGCATCATTCGTTCGACACTGCTGAAAACGTTCGAAGAGGCATTCCGCAAAGATCCTGCGACTGTAAATCTCCTACTGTCTCCCGCGATCCTTACGATGTTCCATGCTCGCCACAGCAAATGGCGAAAGACGGTCGCGGCAGGCGTACTGAGCGGCATACCGCTCCCCGCGATGGGCGCGTCACTCTCGTATTTCGACTCACTGCGAACCAGGACTCTGCCACAGAATCTGACCCAAGCACAGCGTGATTTCTTCGGTGCTCATAGCTTCGAACGGACGGATACATCCGGGACGTTCCATGGACACTGGAACGATGGGTAAAACGTACGTTGATGATGGGGTGTTACACCTGCTTTTGAAGCAAAACTAGCAGTGATTAGAAGCCCGCTAGACCAATCTCAACCAATTTCTGCTTAGCAGCATCGGTGACTTCCTGCATTCCTTGTTCTCGCTGAATTTTTTGCTTTTCCTTCACATCAAGCGTTGCCTGTGGGTACAGCAACATTATTCGCCTCCATACCTCAGCCAAGGCAGCCATCGCCTGGCTACGATCAGTCTCAATCTCAGGGGATAGATCCTTCCCATTGAAGAAAAATCGAGGGCGGTAACGTGCGTCACTACCTACCTGACGGTCAGTAAACTGCACGGAATAAACATTCTCTTGTGTACGTTCAGGGTCGTCAGCTGCGTGAACAGCCCCAGTGCTCCCATCATTCTTCACAATAACTTTGACGGTGCCACCGACGACCTTATTTCTTACAAAGATACTTCTGTCGATCATGACGTTTTCAAAGACCATGGTCATGGTATTGCTCAGAGCAAATGCACCCGTACGTATGATGGCAAAATTTTTCTGCAATCTCCGTTCAAGTGCTGCAATAACAGCGCCTTCAGTTTGTCCTGAAACTGCCTTGGCATTCTGCAATCGTGCTTGAATTTCTTCATTATTCAGAGGCTGGAACATCGACTGCATTCCATCTGATAACAAATCCCATTCGGTCAACGTTGCTCCAATAACTGAATCGGCTGTAAAGAAATAGCATTGCTTCTCTGAATCATGGTTAATCTGCTCTATTGTACTTTTCATACGCTCGTCCAACGATTGCTTGCTGGGAGCAGCTTGGCTAGCACTATTTTCCAGACGGTCTGTCATGCAATAGGGTTGAAGATTCAACAAACTAATTATTTACTATAAAAATATACTATTGTCCATATCCTTTCGCCAGAATCGCATAGAAAGGCTCTATGGGAGGGCATCTGGAACTATTGACCATTCCGTGCAGTATCAATACCCTGCCCTTGTGTTCCTCTACCGGTCCACAATGAGCGCACTGATTATTACCGCGTCCGAGCGGAGGTAGGCGCATAACGATAGAACGCTTCATGCCCTTCTCCCCTCGGGAGCAGGTATTTTCTATTTAATGTTTCTTGATCCCCCCATGATCCCCACGCTTTCCATCCTAGACTCGACACTACGCGATGGCAGACAAAATCGTCTCCCAATGCACGAGCGCCTCAGAAAACCAAGCGTTGACCGAATAAAAGCGGCCGTACGTCATGCTCTCTGTGCGGGAGATTTTGGATGTAGGTTCATCGATGCGGGTGTTGCTATCGCAAACGATGAAGGATTATCACGTGAGGTCGTTCAAGCAATTGCTCGTGCCTATGCCAAGAAACCAGAAATGT
>CAZESZ010000117.1:0-2056 GCA_964514855.1 uncultured Candidatus Peribacteria bacterium
GACTGGCTTTCCATCGGGACCCTTTCCTTCGAACCGTTTGTACTGAAACGGCTGGGCATTTTTCTGATAATCCATTTTTCCATGATCGAGACTCTGCCACTCGTTACTGGCTTCGTTGTATTTCTCATTTTCACGAATCAGGAGCTGGTCTTTCTTTGTTCGCTCAAAATTTTCTTCTACTGATTCGTTCGATTCCTGTAGTTTCTGTACAGCACTTGCCTCCAGTATCTGCTCTTTTGCGGCAAGCACAGTCCCATCTTCACTGACGACCTTCGCGCCAACCAGCGTCGCAGTCGTCGTAGCAGTGTTCAAGACGGATCCGATTTTTTGCATGTCAGAGTTCGCTTTCTTGACGTTGCCTGTAGCCTGCTCTTTCACATCGATTGGATCTTTCAGAGCCTCCGGTTGCGCTGGAGCGACCTCTGCTGCAGGAGGCACTGGCAGTTCTTCCGGCGCCTGTGCTGCCGCATCAGCAAATCCCAGCAAACGCTGTTCACGGATACCGCCAGGGGAGTGCAGTGAGGGACGCATAGAAATATGAGAAGAAGCAGAGTTAGGCTGCAAGCATCTGATGTGTCAGTGATTCGAGCTCCGAATCTTCGCGCACGTCGTTTACTTTTTCCGTCGCACGAAGCACAGCTTTCTTGTACACCTGTGCAGCATTTTTCAGACTCTGTACCCACACGCCGTACTGCTCTCGGTACTGCGCAAAAGCCTTTGCGTACCGCTTGTAGCGGCGAGACCGATCAGTATCGGTTTCACCGGCGTACGGAGTATCCAGCGCATCGAGATTCGAGAGCACGAGCTCAGGTTCGATCCGACGCATGATAGTGTCGTACACGTGTTCGCCGGTTGGCAGAACGATGTCATCGGTCATACGAGAGATGTGAAATGTGAGTGTGTCTTTTATATCTATTATACTATATTTCGATTTTTATCGCAATACCGTCTGCGAGACTCTGCAGAATGCTTCTTGTGACTGACCGACTTTCTTTACGCGGGTGCTTTTCCTGATTACCGCTTCAGCAAGTCATTTTATCATCACAATAAAAAATATTTTCTGCAACATGTTTCTTCACTTTCCCTCTCTTTCCTATGGGTTTGGGGCTTGCAGGAAGGTTTTACGGTCTGTAGGATTCCTCGGCTTCCATCACTCTTTTTTCCCAGAAAATTCCCCGCACGTGTCAAAGGATGTTATCGAACTCATTGGCGTCGTCGAGGAATGCTATCCGAACACTACGTTCCGAGTCCGCATCACCTCGCAGGAAGCCAAGAATCACGAGCTCCTCTGTCACTTAGCCGGACGTATGAGAGTGAACAAAGTCCGCATCCTTCCCGGTGATCGCGTGAAGGTGGAAATGACGCCCTACGACCTCAAGAAAGGGCGCATCGTCTACCGTTTCCGAGCCGATGACACACGTCTGACCGCAGACGGACAACTGATTACTACTCCCACACCGGGTTCAACCCCGCCTCCCCCCGACGCACCACACTCCTCATGAAAGTTTCTGCCTCCATCAAAGTTCGTTGCGAACATTGCAAGCAAGCTCGCCGCAAAGGCGTGCGGTACATCTTGTGTAAAAATCCGCGCCACAAACAGAGGCAAGGCTAGAGAATCGACAATCCATTATTTTTCCACTTTTCACTCTTCGTTTTTCACTTCTTACTTCTCATGGTTCGTATCGCAGGTGTGGTCCTCCCCGGCAACAAGCAGATCGAAATCGCTCTCACGGCGATCAAGGGCATTGGTCGTCCGATGGCAAAGCGATTGCTGACGGAAGCTAAAATTCCTATGAATACGAAAGCCGAAAAACTTTCCGAGACGCAGGAGGCACTCCTTCGTTCACTCGTCGAGAAGCTTCCCACGGAAGGCGACCTCACACGCAAAGTGTCTCTGGACATCAAGCGTTTGCAGGACATCGGTACATGGAGGGGTGGACGCCACAAGAAGAAGCTTCCGGTGCGTGGACAAACTTCACGCAGAAATGCACGTACACGTCGCGGAAAGCGCAAGACTGGTCTCTCCGGACGCACTACCCTTACCAAGACCTAACCT
>CAZESZ010000118.1:0-1983 GCA_964514855.1 uncultured Candidatus Peribacteria bacterium
AGAGGCGGTGCCAACGGGCGCTGGCGAACTCAGAGCGAAGCATGTCATCCATGTCCTTGGTCCACGATTCTACAAAGAAGAGGAGCGCGAACCCGCCCTCCTCGCCTCTGCCTATCACAATGCCCTCTCCGCCGCGCGCAAGCTCGGTGTGATGTCTATTGCCTTCCCCTGCATCAGTACAGGCTTTTTCGCGTACCCATCGAAGGAGGCATGTGAAATCGCGGTTGATGCGGTGCGAGACGATCTCATGGAGAATGGTGGCCTGAAGCAACTCGTTTTCTGCACGTTCAACGAAGAAGACCATAAAAACTATCTCAAGAAATTCAATGTTCCCAGCGACACCGATAGTTCACACACAAGCGAGGCTCCCATGGCCATACACGACGACAGAAGTAATAAGGGTGTTGTGATGGAAATTCCCATTGAAATGATCAGTGTTCCAGATGCTGTGAAAAATGCCTCGAAGGAAGATCTGGAGGCGGACAGAGGATATCCTCCCTTCTTCAAAAATGCCGACTATGAAGCCGTGATCAAGTCACTCGATGAGACGTTGCAGCTTTTGCCAGACGACCCCGTGTTGTTAGGCAAGAAAGGCAACTGTCTCGAAGCGCTGCAGCGATACGATGAGGCGCTGGCAGTCTATGAGCACGCACTTTCGAAGTACCCACGGTTCCTACCGAATATGTACAACAAAGCATTCTGTCTCGAGCGGCTCGGGAGAAATGAGGAATGTAATGCGTTCTTCGATCAAATCCTCGAGCGTTATCCCTACGAGGTGAGGGCGCTTGCGAACAAAGCGAAAATCCTCAAGAGGCTCAAGCATTGGTCTGAAGCATTGGATTATTGCCAGAGGGCACTCCTGCTCGATTCCAATGACTTCACAGCACGCTATAACGATGAGGAGATCGAGGACTTCCTCTATGGCAAAGACAAGCGGCCGAAGAAAAGCAGCATTGCCGCAGGAAATGAGGTGGGCAATAACATGACGCGCCTGATGGCATTGGGATCCGCTCTCAAAGAGAAACCAAAGGATCCGAAGCTCCTCGGACTCAAAGGAAACTTCTTGGAAGCACTGGGCGATCACAAGCAGGCTCTCGAAGCATACGAGGAGGCGCTCAAGCACGCGCCGAAGGATCTCCCGAATTTGTACAACAAGGCTTTCTGCTTGGCACGCATAAAGCGATACAAAGAATGCATCCAGTGCTGCAATGCCATCACGAAAATTGCTGAACATGATTCACGCGCGGATGCTCTCAAGGGAGATGTCCTCAAGAAAACGAATCACCTCCAAGAAGGTCTGCAATACAGTTACATGGCGCTCTATAACGATCCGAGCGAACCGACCGCCCAAAATAACATCGAAGAAATCAATGCCATACTCGACGGGAAGAAGAAAAACATCTACTCTCCAAAGCTAACCTTTTCGTTCTTGTCCAGACTATTCTAACTCAGCTCATCTTGGCTTAGTGCGCACCCACCTGTAATCTTCCAAAAACATGACAATGCGACGCGTGACCCCCGACATTGGCGTAAAAATGCAAGAAATTTACGACCTCGAGAAAACTCTCGATAGTTGCACCGTAAACGTGGATGACAACGCGAAGAGGATCAACGGCTGCCTGCTTGCAAAAACAGATGTGCGCTATGCAGATAAGGACAACGGAGACTGCATTGCAATTGTGTTGATGCACGATAAGCAAAGACATTGGTTTCATCTCCATCATCCCATTCACAGCTCACCCTGCTTTCGATACGACGCGGCCGGACATGTGCACTTCAATCCGCACAGCGTGAGCAGGACTCTTGCGAAGCGCGCCGTACCCTCTCCACATTTTCACAAGTTCACAAAGGATGGATTGGAGTATGCCTACCGAACTGCAGTAATTGATAAAGAGGAAGCCGCACTGAACGATCCGAGCTTTGCATTCCATGCATTTTGCTCGGAGGGAAAAGTATCAGCAGCTGATGGGAACCCCTGTCTTG
>CAZESZ010000119.1:0-1981 GCA_964514855.1 uncultured Candidatus Peribacteria bacterium
GAAGACCAATAATTTCGCGCTGGAAAATCCATGGGTTCGGATGAAACTCCGTACGATCCAGCTCTGTTGCATGCACGTGGGCAACGAGCGGCTTCCGATGAAACTTCGATGCCTGGACGCCGGCTTCGAGAGTCATCCAGTCATGCGTGTGCACGACGTCCGGATGGACATGCCGCGTCATCGAAACGGCAATGTCTGTGAAACGCTGTACTTCTTCGCCAAGGTTATGGCCGTAGAGCTGCTTTATGCCGCCATCCTCCAGACCGCAATCCTGCAGACGCGCAGTGTAGGACATGTGTCCGTCGTACGGTTGCAGCGCAGAGGGAACGAGGACCGTCGCAGCGCCGGATGCAGCGGAAGACATCGGTGAAACAATCTGGACACCGGCTTCCTCACCTGCGCTGTGCGGCAGCACCAGCGTGACGGTTGCGCCATGGTGCAAGAGTCCGCGCACAATGCCTTGGCATGCGACTCCTAGCCCTCCGAGGTGAGCGGGCGGATACTCCCAGCCGAACATGAGCGAGTGGACGGACATTCGATTTTTTTGTGTTTGTTTCATCTCGCACATCTTCGTGCGAGGAAATCCCTTCATTCTAGCACAAAAACGGAAAAATTCATAGGTCTTCAGACACCCGAAAAAGGTCGATGTGTCGACGAAAACACAAGGATCTGACAGGGCAATTTCTGTCGTTATCTTCAGAGTCCCTGCTTCTTCGCCCAGTGCTCGGGATCCACCGAAAACATTCCAATCTGCGTTGCCTGGTCCTCACTGATGCGGTCCTCTGCAATAGCAACCTTCAGAAGCGTCGTGAGGGTCGCAAGCGGATGAAGCTTTACTTTGCTCTCGCGCGCTTTCTCCACTGCGGTCGCGAGTTCGTAACTGAAAATCGCAACGATGTCGGTGACGATGCATCCGCCTTCACTGCGCAACGCATCGACCGTCGCGGCAGAACTTTTGGCAGTCGAGATAAGATCTTCGATGATGACGACGTGACTGCCGGATTTCAGGTCTCCTTCGATGAGTTTCTTCGCGCCGTGTTCTTTCGGTTTCGCTCGAACGTAGACAAATGGCAGCTTCATGCGGTCGGCTACCAGCGCAGCCCAACCAATGGCCGCAGTCGCCGTACCTGCGATGACATCGGGCTCGATGTGCAGAGTCTTGATACGGCTCACGAGCGCGTCCACGACGAAGTCCCGAGCCTCCGGATGACTATAAATCATTCGGTTATCGCAATAGATCGGCGCCTTCAGGCCGCTTGTCCATGTGAATGGAGGATTCGTGGACAGCTGCACCGCGCCGATCGTGAGGAGGTACTGTGCGATGCGTTCTGCGTGCGGCACGTGTACTGAGGGAATCGAAGTATGACCGAAGGATAGCAGACAGGACGTGATGGAAAATAGCTCGATCGGAGAAGAACTGCTCGCTACAGTGCATCCGCATGATGATCGACGAATCCAGACTTCGGCGCCTGATGGACGCTTTCCTCGCGGAAAATGCTAAGCTGAACCTCTCGGCACTGCGGACAGAGGATCTCTGTTGGCACGGCAACATCTTGGATTCGGTCGCCTTTCTGCAATCATTCGATGCGTATCCAGATCTCAAAAAAATACAAACCCTCCTCGACATCGGCACTGGCGGAGGTTTTCCGCTCACACCTCTTGCGCTCTGTTTGCCAGACATACGGTGCGTCGGTATCGATGCGACGCAGAAAAAAGTCGATGCCGTCCGACGCATCATCGAAGCAGTCGGCATACCAAATGCATCGCTTGTCTCTGGACGAGTAGAATCCCTCGCGCACAGTGCCGATTATCGCGCACAGTTTGATCTCGTGACTGCCAGAGCCGTGGCACCGCTCTCTGTCCTCCTGGAGTACGCCGTGCCATTCCTGAAAATCGGAGGCCTCTGCGCATTCTGGAAAAGCACGAAGATCGCAGCTGAGCTGGCGGACTCAGCCGACGCGCAGAAAAAACTGTCCGCTCC
>CAZESZ010000120.1:0-1972 GCA_964514855.1 uncultured Candidatus Peribacteria bacterium
TAGCTCTAGTATTTCACGGATCTCACTGTCACTCGCGACTGACGTATCGATGTTCTTAATGGCGTTTGCGACTTCGCTTCTTTCGCGTTCCTCACGATTCAGCTCATCGACGATCGAGAGGCGAGTGAGCTCGATCACTTCATCGAGGTCCTGGTTACTCGTCGGAGTTTCCACCATGCCCATGTGTTTTTCGATCTCGGGACGGAATTCTTCCAGAACGCGGCGCTGGTCATCTGGCATCACTGCCTTGAAGATCGCGTCGTTGAATCTCTGTCGCTCGGTCAATGTGACGTCGCCCGAGCTGAGCGCTGCTTCTGTATCGATATTTTTCGTCGAAAACGGAAGAATCCGATCTTTCTCATCGTCCGGCTTGGATGCGTCTGCAGGCGGCGGAACTCTTGCGAACGAAAGCAGGCGCTGCTCCTTTTCAGGAGAGTGCTGGAAGGCAAAGCGCGCAATGTGTGTCCGGCGCAGCATCTATAGTTTACAGAAACGAATAATGGCGTCAAGTAATCTCTCTTTCTGGTGCGCGATCTGCGGGAGGTACGCGCTGAGCGCGTCTCTGAGGACAAACGGATCGACGGTGCCGGTGAGCACGACGATGTCGCTCTTCATCTTCTTCATCGGCGCAATGTGCAGTTCGTAGTAGCCTGGACCTTCCAGAATCCAGAATTCTTTCAGTTCGCCCCAGCCTCGGATGACATCGTCGATCTCGATGCCCATCTCGCGGATCCGAATCCGATGCTTCTTGTGGCCTTGGTTTCGAAGCATGTAGTACAGCGCCGGCAGCAGGGCGAAGATGATGCTGAGGCCCCACGCGCCGGAGAGGATTCCGTACGCGATCATGACGATGCAGAATGTGCCCGCACCCACGTACCATTTTTCCGAGCGTTCGTAGTCCGGACGCGCGGCTGCCTGCCACTCGAGAATGATGGTGTTTTTTGTTTCCATAAATCTCTCTATTCTACCACAAAACGAGAGTTTTAGCTCGCTTCGTCATCTTGACCTGACATAGAATTATGATGATCGTTTTTTGCTCATCCGATGGCTGCCGTTAGGCCCGAAACGTGCTGTACGCCGCTTTTCTTCAGTGTACGAGCACATTCCTCAAGGGTTGCTCCGGTCGTACACAGATCATCGACGAGCACTACCCACTCCGGCATTCTCATGCATGGCTTCACCGCGAAGGCTCCAAGGAGCGCCGTGAGTCGCCTCGAACGGTTTCGGTGTGCCTGGTGCCCGGTCGGCCGCGTGCGCAGGAGTAGTTCTTCCACTGCCCAGTTTTTTGCTTTGCCGATGCGCACCGCAAGTTCCAGTGCCTGATTGAACCCACGTTCGTTCTGCCGCACCCAATGCAGTGGCACCGGACACAGTACTGGCAATGCAGTCGTAGTTTTTGGGGATGGCAGCGGTACTTTTTTGAGTGCACTCATCATGATCGTTACCAGGTCATCTGCGAATGCGGGAATGCGTTTGTATTTGTACGTCAGAATCATTTTCTTCAGATGATCTGACGCGTCGTAGCGCCCAGCTGCGACGATGTCATCGATGAACCGGAGCCCTCGTTCCCGCAGAACTTTGTTCGCGAGCAGTCGGGGAGTAAGGCAGAGCGTGCTACGCTCATCGTCTGTTATGAAACTGCCGTCGGTTCCGGAGAGCGACTGGACCGGAAAGAGAAGGTCGAGGAGGACGCGAAACATGACTGCAGCGTATCGAGGACGATCTCTTCCGTCTGCACGCTCCCTGATCTCACGTCGGCTCACCGCTGTTTTCGTGGCTCTGGCAAAAGCGCTCTCAAGTTCTCTTCATTCAAAGAACGTGCGTGATCGGTTGATTTTGCCTTCTCTTGACCGTAGGCTTCTGCAGCGTACCGGGCAATTATCCCGCATCCGCGGGATGGTGAGAGCCAACAATTGATCTTTCTTTTACATCGGGCAATTAGCTCAGCTGGTTAGAGCGCCACATTGACATT
>CAZESZ010000121.1:0-1969 GCA_964514855.1 uncultured Candidatus Peribacteria bacterium
GGATTTTCTCACGAATTGATGGATATCGATCCTTGATTTCTCCTAGATCCGATTCAACCTTCTTTTTGAGGGAGAGTATCGCAGCAGGTGTCTTCGGGTCTTTCGATTTCTCTTTGCCATCCTCCAGGTCTTCTGCCGCGAGCTGCTTGCCATCATCTGCGTTTGTCTCCACGTCGTCGTCACCTGCTGCCTTGATGCGGCGGCTTTCTGCCAATTCCGCGAGCAGGCGCTGGTTCTTCACTTCCTGCGAGCTGTCTGAGAGGAGTGCGCCCACGGACTTTCCGCCGTCTTTACCGCGTGTCTTTGCTTCCAGGTAGCGGTCGGTGCGACCTTCCAGATCCTTGCGGAGCATGTCGAGGAATCCGGTATGGGGCTTGTCGAACATGCCCTGGAGCACGGCGCAGACCTTCTGTTGCGCGACGTACGTCGGCTGTGACGCGAGGTCGGCGGGTGCGGGATGGCGTGCGTTCGTCACGAAGATGGCGAGCGCCTCGCTCACGATGCGGTCGTTCTTCCTCGTCGCGTCTGTCACGTACTCAGGATCCGACGCGAAGACTTCTTCCACCGCTGCCACGAGGCTCTTCCAGTCCGGATGGCTGCGGAGCGTGTTCGTCCAGCCGTCGATGTTGAATTTCGTTTCTGCGGCCTTCAGTGCGAGGTGTGTCGCTTCGTGCGTGACCGCACGCTCGGCGTTCACGCTCCCGTGCGCTTCGTCTGCGAAGTCGGCACTCTCGGCATTGAAGTACATCGTGTTGCCGTGCGTGAATGCGTTCGGAATCCTCTCGCCCTTTCCAGACGGGGTTTTCCGGAGCTTCCGGTAGAGATCGGCAAATTCATCTGCTTTGAGGAAGCTCCACTTGATACCTGTCTCACGCTCGTACTCACGGGCGCGGATGCGTTCCATGTCCTTGAAGAGGAGTGCCTGCAGGAGGTTCATCGCATGTCGCGGATCGAACGTCGCGGACGTTTTGAAGTATCGACCGATGATCTCTGCGTGCTTCGATAGTACGGCCTGGATTTCCTGGTCGCTCGCGGTGGACGTATCGATGTTCTTGATCGCCGCAGCGAGCGTCGCACGGTCCTGCTCCTCACGGTTCAGCTCGTCCACGATGGACAGACGCGTGAGCTGCATCACTTCGTCCAGCTCCTTCGCGTTCTTGGGAGTCTCTACGGTGCCGACGTGCTTCTCGATTTCGGGGCGGAAGGCCTCGAGGACGCGCTGCTGATCATCCGGCATTACCGCACTAAAGAGTGCATCGTGGAATGCCTGGCGGTCGCTGAGCGTGATGTCGCCGGACTTCAGTGCCTCGTCAGCACGACGACCCATCTCAGGGGAGGGGATCGCAGTTTCCTTCTGCGGATCCGGCGTCGGCGTCGCAAACGAAAGGAGGCGCTGCTCCGTTTCCGGAGAGTGCTGGAGTGCAAGGCGCGCAATGTGGAACCTGCGCAGCATCTAGATTTTACAGAATCGAATAATGGCGTCAAGTATTCTTTCTCTCCGATCCGCGATCTGAGGAAGAAACTGACCGAGTGTGTCGCGTACAACGAACGGATCGACCGGTCCCGTCTGGATCACGATCTCCGGGCGCGAGACTTTCATCTGTGCGATGTGGAGTTCGTGATAACCGGGTCCGGCAAGAATCCAGAATTCCTTCAGCTCTCCCCACACGATGAGCCGACCGTCGAATTCAATACCCAGATCCATCACACGGATGGTGTGCTGCACGTGGGCCTGATTCCGAATGAGGTAGTACAGTGCGGGAATGAACGCGAACACGAGCGACGTGCTCCACGATCCCGAGAAAATTCCGTACACCACCATCAAGGCACACAGCGATCCGCCGTAGATGTACCAGTGCGTGCTGCGCACATGATCGGGACGCGTCTGCGCCTGCCACTCCAGGTGGATGTTGGTATTTGTATTCATAAATCCTCTTATTCTAGCACAAAACACGCTTTCACGGTTTCC
>CAZESZ010000122.1:0-1965 GCA_964514855.1 uncultured Candidatus Peribacteria bacterium
ACGACTGCTTTTTTCTTCGGCTTCGTTGCCATATCTGAGTGGGGGAGTGGGAAATGTAATGCACAACAAGCACTGCTTCGACTCTGTTCACTGTCGCATGCGACATCAAACGAAGGCGAAACAGCTCTCAGAACACAATCAGAAGCCGCTGTGACGAGAGAGAAAATAGCGATATTTCTCGCCAAAGAAAAGCTCATTTGTCATGCATTTTCTTTGGGTGTACGATCGTACAGTCGCTGGGTAAGGGCGGAGCGCAGGTCGCGACATAAGACTTGACATCCTTATGTTGGGGTTCGATTCCCCCTCCGTCCACCAGCGACATAAAAAGAAGGCCGCCCAGGAGGACGGCTTTCTTGTTCACAGGTGCAACATAAGACTTGACGATCATAGTATACATTTTTTGGAAAAATGAATCAACAAAAAACCTTTGATTTTCAGAGAGGTTTTGCGGCAGATCGGCGAGCCGGTCTTGAGAGCCGTAGAAAATCACGCCACCGACTCCTCATATCTCTTCTCGACCTCTTTCCAGTTCACAACCTGCCAGAATGCCTTGACGTAATCCGGGCGCTTATTCTGGTACTTCAGATAGTACGCGTGCTCCCAGACGTCGATGCCGAGAATCGGCGTTTTTCCGTCGGTGATCGGGTTATCTTGGTTCGCGGTCGAGACGATGGCCAGGTCTTTGCCATCGAGCACGAGCCATGCCCATCCGGAACCGAAGCGGTTTGCGGCAGCATCAGAAAACTGCGTGACGAAGGCATCGAAACTGCCGAATGTTTTCGTCATGGCTTCTGCGAGCTTTCCTCCAGGCTTACCACCACCCGGCGCTAGGAGATCCCAAAACATCGAATGATTCAGATGTCCCCCACCGTGATTTCTGACCGCGCCACGGATATCCTCCGGCACCATATCGAGATCGGCGACGAGTTCTTCCACCGTTTTCTCATGCAGTGCAGGGTGTGCATCGAGCGCTGCATTCAGTTTGTCGACATATGTTTGGTGATGCTTGGTATAGTGGATCTCCATCGTGCGCGCATCGATATGCGGCTCCAGAGCATCGAAGGCGTAGGGGAGGGCGGGAAGCGTGTGAGACATGAGAGAAGCGGGGAATGAGTGCAGTATACTTGTGACATGTGAATTATGAAGTATGAATCAGGAATTATGCTTTCGTCATTCAAAATTCTTACTTCAAACTTCAATATTTTCTCATCATGCATATCCGCATACTCAATACGACGGCGGAGCTAGAAAATTATGACCGCTGGGTCCGTGCGCATCCACAGGGAAATCTGTGGCAATCACTCGCGTGGAAAAGATACCAAGAAGCGCTGGGGAGGGAAGTGAGAATCTATGTGAACGAAGAACGAAAAGTGAAAAGTGAAAAATACGATGCTACGGCTTTGGTCGTCATCGATAAAACTGTCGGCGGATATTCGACGTGGGAGATAGCACGGGGACCCCTGGTGAACGAAGAACGAAAAGTGAAAAGTGAAAAGTGCGCGGAAGAATTTGTCCAAACAATCATTGATGATGCAAAAAGAGAGAAGTGCCTTGCTGCATATCTGTCTCCGCCGTCGTTTTTCACTTTTCACTTTTCACTTTTCACACCATCTCCTCGCCACATTCATCCCGAAGCCACTCGCATCATCGACCTCACGAAGACTGACGATGAAATTCTTGCGCAGATGCATCCCAAAGGCCGCTATAACATCAGGGTTGCGCAGCGTCATGGCATCACGATCCGGGAAGGCACAGCAGCGGACATCGATGACTTCTATACGCTCCTCACGTCCACGAGCTCACGCGACGTGTTTCATATCTCTCAGAAAGCGCATTACATGCATTTTTTGAAGGACCTCGCCTCATCCTACTTTCTCCTAGCCATCCACGATGGTAGGCCAATTGCAGGGCTCCTGAACGTGAACTGGGGAAATACCGGATATTACTACTACGGAGCCTCAGACC
>CAZESZ010000123.1:0-1942 GCA_964514855.1 uncultured Candidatus Peribacteria bacterium
GCATGAGTGCTAATAATCGAATGCGATCATGAATAATACCATGGGATTTACGCGATTGTGAATCGATTGGAATTGATATTTATCTGAATAAGACCTGAATGAACGAATGTTTAAAAAAATTAACATGTGACTTATCTGCCGTCGCATTCGAGCTATGGCGGATTCCGCGGGCAAGAGAGTGGGTGATTGTGAACTGGTCACTGCGGAGAAGCTGGGTGGCTTCATTTTCGCCTTCGGAGCATGTAGAAGTCTTGCACGAAGATCGTGATCACTGCAGTCGTGGGGACTGCGAGAATAATGCCGACGACTGGATGGATGGTTGCGGGGAAGCTGACTCCAACGAGCATGCCAAAGATGATGGCGATCGGCGAGAGACCGACTGCGTGCTTCATGATGAGCGGAACGAGCAGGTTATTTTCACAGAGTTGGATGACGTAGTACACCAAGGCAATGACTGCGGCCCATACGAAGCCGTACTGTGACAGCGCGATGATGATGGCAGGAAGTGCGCCGATGAGAGGTCCCGCGTAGGGGATGAATTCCGTGAATGCGGCAAGGAGTGCGAGAGTCTGTGCGTAGGGCATGCCGATGATCTCGAGCGCGACGAATACGAGCGTGCCGATAGAGAGACACAGGAGGAGTTGTCCGCGGAACCACTGAGAGATCTTCGTGTAGATCGCCTCGGCTTTCGCATCGTAGTAGCCGCGGTACTCGCGGGGCATGACCGAGCGCAGGAAGTCCGAGATTTTCTCGCGTTCAAGCTGTATGAAGAATGCGAGCACGAGGATCAAGATGAAATTCACCATGAAGTTGAATACGGAACCTGCCACCTGTACCGCAAGACCGATGGACGTCTGAGCGACAGCCGAAAGGTTTTGGCCGAATTGGAACAGTGCAGACGCACGATCTTTGATCCCCATCTGCTGGAGTCCGTCTTGCGCCATGAGCGTCAGACGTTCATTGAAGCTGTCGGATAAAAATGAGAGTTGAACATGCGGATTGATGAGGAACGAGTCGGCAGAATTATTGATGTAGCGCGCGATATCCTGAAGCTGTGCGGCGACAATGGGAATGAGTGATGCGAGCAGAAAGACTCCGGTTGCGATGAAGACGAAGTACAGAAACAGGACCGCCACTCCGCGCGGCACGCGCCTTCGTTCCAGCCAACGCACGTTGGTGTCGATAACGATGGAGATGAAGAACGCGAGGAAGAGGAGGATCAGCTTGTCGCGGATCACGTACAGGGCCAGCGCGCCTGCGATGACCAGAAGCAGTGTCAACGTTGCTTTTGCGACTGTTCCAGCCGAGAGGTCGAGCTGCATCATGCTGCGGCTTTTCTGCTCGGGTGGCAGAATCGTCTTCGTGAATTTCGTGTCTTCTTGGTGCATTTTTGCTTTCGCTTTCGTCCAGAGGGACTGGGCTTTGGCGCTCAGGATCTGGATGGACTTGAACGACTCTGCGGCGGAATTTTTCTTCGGCATGGGATTATTGGGTAACGCTGTAAACAATGGTATCGATAATGACGTACGCGAGGAGAGAAACGCCGAGGCCGACGAGGGCCATCGTGATGCCTTTTTTTGCTTGGTCCGAGCTGCCGCCGGGGATCGCGGGACCGATCATGTACCGAAAACCGTTGATCATGAGCATGATGAGAGAAATGGACGCCGCGAGCGCGATGACGACGAAGGTGAGATTGCCAATGTACTGCTGCGCGCAGATCCACCCGAGTCCCGGCTGGCCGAGGCCGCCGTTCGTGAAAATTTGATCACACTCGACCGTGTCGGGATTGAGACTGCTTGGTTGGGCCATGGCGATCGGCACCAGGAGACGGAAGATACTGACCATGGTGACAAGTATGCGCTCTCTCAACGCGAAAAGTAAACATCGATTACCTCACCGCAGCTCCCTCGCAAGCGCGATGATCTTCGCGACTTCAGCCCGA
>CAZESZ010000124.1:0-1901 GCA_964514855.1 uncultured Candidatus Peribacteria bacterium
GTCATGTCCGCGCCGATGCGGATGTGGACTTCGGCGGAGCCGTCGAACTTCGTTGCAGAAACTTTCGTGAGAAGCGCGACTGCGTCCGCGAGCGGATACATCGGCTTGTCGACGAGAAGTTTTTTCTCGCGGTATTTCTTGCCGCCCTTGGCGACTGTGTTCGTCTTGGTGCTCATGTTGGTAGGGGGAACGTGGTAGAGAGGGGTCGTCCCGAGCATGGCCGAGGGACTCCCACGAGCGGGGAGAGTGTAAAGTCATAAGTCTAAAGTCACAAGTCAAAAGTCATAAGTCAAAAGTGTTTTGCGTATGACGTATGCTTTCGTGCGAATGGCCGATTATCTCCTCTTTTTTGCTGCCTTGGCGGCGTGGCGGTTCTTCTCGCTGATGTGCAGGGAGGCCGAGAGCATCATCGTGATGCCCAGCATCGCCATCGTCGCTGGCATTTGCCACTCCTGAACACTTTCGGTGATGAGGAATCCGAGCATCAGTGACAGAGTTGAGACGAAGGCGATAACTCCGCCGATGATTTCTACGGTGTGCGAGAAGACGAGGCGGGGGACGGAAAGAGATGCGTGGTCGATCCGTGCGAGCAGACGGCTGCAGTGGACCATGATGCCGATACCAGTGACGAACAGGAGGATGAGTGCCGACAGCAGCGGGAACTGCGGCAGCGTTCCTCCGACGATGCTGATGGCGATCTGCACGACGCTCATGCTGAGGAGCACGAGACCGAATGACTTCCAGAGATAGCACGAAATTGCCTTCGCGATGCCCTCGGGCTTCGCACCCGGAACCATCATGCTCGGGATGAAGAGCGCGACCTGCATCACGATGATGATGGCGATCGCCCAGAGGAGTGTCGATGCGTCGAAGAGATTGATATTGAAACCGGTCATGAGAAGGGCGGGGAAATTACCGTTTATCTTACGCTCCTCTGCGCTGTCCACAGCGAAAAAGACTTGCGTCTCTCTATCATCGGTTATTTGATCTCGACTTTACGCACCCTGCTTCGAGAGATCGTCTTCGACGATCAGGCCCATATTTTTGGCAGTTCCGGCGATACTCTTCATGGCGGATTCGATCTTCGTCGTGTTGAGATCCGGCATCTTCGCTTTCGCGATGTCTTTGATCTGCGACATCTTGATCGTGCCTATTTTCTCTTTGTTCGGCTTACCGGAACCTTTCTCTTTGCCGATCTTCTGCAAAATCAAGAACGACGCGGGTGGCTGCTTCAGGATGAACGTGAAACTGCGGTCTTCGTAGATCGTGATTTCGGCGGGGATCACCTGACCCATCTGGCCCTTCGTCTTGTCGTTGAACTGGAGACAGAACTGCTGGATGTTGATACCTGCCTGTCCGAGCACGGGACCGAGTGGCGGAGCCGGATTGGCCTGTCCACCGCGTGCCTGCACTTTGATGACTTTCATGATTTTCTTCGCCATAGCCCGCGTACTTTAAAGACCATTGAGCCTGTCGTCAATCCTTGTTTTCATTTACTGAGACTACTCACGAGGGTTTCCAGAGTTTCCTCACCGTTCTTGGCTACATGAATCTCGTACAGGCGCGTTCTGACACGGAGGAAGACGATCTTCTCGGGACTGAGGGTCGGGTCGAAGAAGGAGAGGACGTCCACGGGTGGCCCACCGGCAGGGGAGCGCGTCTCGTCGATGAGATCCGTGAGCTTTCCGGAGAACTGCTCGGAGAGCGCCTGCTTCAGGCTCGCGAAGACGGTCTTTGCGTCAGGAGAATCGATCCAGGAGAAGAGGTATGCGCGGTCATTGTTCCGAAGCAGGATCCAGGTTTTCACGCCACTCTTGTCGCGTAGCATGAAGGAGAGGAATCCGGTCTCCTCCGTCTCCTGGGTGATCAGCTGGAGTTGATTCATAAGGGCGCCGAGATCA
>CAZESZ010000125.1:0-1894 GCA_964514855.1 uncultured Candidatus Peribacteria bacterium
GGCTGACCGAAGCTTATCGCAGCTGGCTACGTCCTTCATCGGAGTGCAAAGTCGAGGCATCCGTGTAATGCGTTGAGTAACATTTTCACCTTATGCCCTGTAGTCATCCGTGAGGATGTACTACGGGGCTGTCCCGTAGTACGTGCAAGCACGACTACAGGACCCTGTACTGTTCATGAGTCGCATGGCGGGCAGAACATGCCCACGCTCACAACTCACAAACATTTGTCATTTCTTTTTCATTCATTTCACAACATATGATGTCGAATTCCGATGTTGTGAGAGAGCGCGGAGAGTAGTTGAGTCCCGGTACCCGCCGTCGCTCCTGACGGAGCTATGGCGGGTTATATTCACTTCGGCAATTTCTTGCTCGCTTACGCTCGCTGCGAATTGCCATCGTGAGATATAAAAAGCGGGTGGCTCACGCTCACCCGCAGAATCAGAGGTCTCACCGAGAAGCTGATCCTACGGGTGTACGTGATGCAACATAGTGCTGGGGGATTCTAGAGAGGGGAAAGGGAGAGTCAAGCGGAATCAGGGCTATTTGAACAAGAAATTTCACGTTCTTCGCCATCAGTACAGTGCTGGGAAATATGACACGCTATCCAAAACACACAGAAAACATAGATAATGGCTTATAAAGGCCATTTTTACAGAATTTGTCCGATGTCATTTTGAAAAAGCGCCCGACCCTCGGCGAGCGCCTTTTCTATCGTGCTTATGCAGCGACTAATTCCTCCTCCTTCGCCTGTGGAAGCTGCGCATCTTCCGCATCTTCCTCCTCCGGCTTTTTCTTGCCGAGAAGTGTGATGTCGTCCATCACGACCTCGGTGCGGTACTGCGTCTCGCCGTGCTTCCCTTCCCACGACGTGGTCTTCAGGTAGCCCTGCACGAACAAGGGATTCCCCTTCTGCACATACTCGTTGCAGAACTCCGCGAGCGGACCCCACGCGACGATGTTGTGGAACTCCGGCAGCGACTGCTTCTGACCGGTGGAATCTTTCCACACGCGATTGGTCGCGAGACCGAACGTGCAGACGGAATGTTTGCCCTTCGTAACTTTAAGCTCCGGGTCGCGGGCGACGTACCCAAGGAGCGTGACGGTATTCACCGACTTCATAAAAATGGGGGAAAGAGATGAAGTGCGAACAGCGTAACTACGACCAGGTTTTCTGCTTGCGCCAATAACGAAACTCAAACGAGTTTTTATCAGGAATAAGCCAAAATCATTGGTTCTTTACTTGGGCGGTACGGCATTCCTTTTGGGTCGCGCCCGTCCTTCGATTACCGCAGCCAGGGACGGCTGCTGCTGGAATCCTTTCGCATGTGACCCCAGCAGCGCCCCTCCGTGGGTGCGGTCCACGCGGACGTGTTCGCGCGGATAAAACGGAATGACAAAAAGAGGGCCCGAAGGCCCTCTCTTTCAAAGACGTCGATGCTTACGCGTTCCCCGCTTCCAACTCCTTGTCAGCATCCTGCATTTCTTCCTTCGCCGATTCGCCACTGGCCTCGACTTCCTCCCCTTCTTCAATGCCGCCGACGATCTCCTTTTCGGTCTCCGTCGAGGCTTCATTGAGCTCACTAATCTTGTCGCCTGCCGGCACCACTTCCTCGCCTTCCGCCTCAGCCTCGACGCGTGATGCGAGCTCGACCGTCTCCACTTCTTCCGTATCGACCGTCACGCGTTCAGCCGGCGCGACTTCGTCTTTAAACTTCAGGAGATCGACCTTCAGACCGAGCGCCTGGAGCTCCTTCACGAGAACGTTGAACGACTCCGGAATGCTCGGGCGCTGGATCGTCTCGCCCTTCACGATCGCCTCGTAGGCCTTACTGCGTCCGATGACGTCATCGGACTTGATCGTGAGCATTTCCTGCAATGTGTAGGCAGCGCCGT
>CAZESZ010000126.1:0-1769 GCA_964514855.1 uncultured Candidatus Peribacteria bacterium
GCGGGCATGAGCCTGAGGCGTGCGGCCTTGTGCTTCACGTTGACTTCGTGCGGGATCGTATTGCCCTTCATGGGAATAATGATCATCGCGCGCTTGGCATCGCGCTGAGCTTTCTGAACGGCAATCTGCACTTCTCCAGCCTTGCCGGTACCGAGCCCGACTTTGCCCTTACGGTTACCGAGCACCACGACGGCGCGGAAACGCATGCGGCGTCCACCTTTCACGACGCGCGTGACGCGGTCCACGGTGAGCGTGACGTCTTCGTACTCACTGGGCTCGCGACGGTTGTCACGACGATCGTTACGTTTGCGGTCGGGGCGGCTGTTGGTGGTCTTGGCAGTCATGAATCGGAGGAAGAAATCAGAGTTAGAATGTGAGACCAGCTTCGCGCGCGGCGTCGGCAAGTGCCTTGATGCGGCCGTGGTACTTGCGACCATTGCGGTCAAATACGACAGCGGAGATCTTCAGGTCTTTGGCCTTCTTCGCAATGTCCTGTCCGACTTTCGTCGCAGCGGCGATGTTCTTTCCTTTCGTCGACACAGAGGCAGCAAGTGTCTTGCCTGCAGTGTCATCGATGAGCTGCACAGAGACGCGCATCAGCGAGCACGTCACGGTGAGGCGTGGACGCTCGGCGGTACCGCTCACTTTGGCGCGGATGCGGCGCTTGCGACTGGCTCGGAGGGAAAGCTTGGTGGGACGCATGAACGAAGTGAAAAATGAATAGTGAAAAACGAAAAACTACGCGGCTGCGGCGCCCTTTGCGGCGGCTGCCTTGCCCGGCTTGCGGCGGACAGTTTCATCCGTGTAACGGATACCTTTACCCTTGTACGGCTCGGGCGGACGGAGTGATCGGAGATTTGCGGCGACCTGACCGACGAGCTGCTTGTCGATACCTTTGATCGTCAGGAGGTTCTTGTTCTTTTCGTCCTGGATGACATCGATACCAGCCGGAAGAGGAAAATCGACCGGATGGGAAAATCCGAGGCTCAGGTTCAAGATCTTGCCTTTCAGGACAGCTTTGTAACCGACTCCGACGATCTCGAGCTTGCGCTCGTGACCGGCTTCGACACCTTTGATCATGTTCACGATCAAGCTGCGAGCGAGTCCGTGGCGAGCTTTGGCATCGCCATTATCTTTGACGCGCTTGACACGCAACGTAGAGCCTTCGACTTCGATGCCGACTTCCGGAAGGAGAGCGTACGTGAGTTCGCCCTTCGGGCCTTTCACGTGCACAGAGGAACCCTTCACCTCTACGGTGATGCCTTGGGGAATGGCGATGGCTTTGGCTCCGATTCGTGACATGGGATTAGGAAATGGTACAGAGAAATTCGCCACCAAGATTTTTCTCACGTGCTTCTTTACCGGTGAGAAGTCCGTTGCTGGTCGAGATGATGGCAAGAGCACTGCCGTGGAGAAGTGAGCGGATCTCCGCAGCTCCGACGTACTTGCGACCGCCGGGCGTAGACACGCGCTTGAGCTCGAGCGGCTGACGATCCGTGAGGAACGTAACGACGACTTCTTTCTCGATTCCTTCACCTTCGGTTGTCGCCGAGGCGACGTATCCGTGCGTCTTGAGGAGCTGACAGATCCCCTCTTTCATCTTCGACCACGGAGCACGACATTCGGTGCGGCGTCCGTGCTGAGCATTGCGGATGCGTGTTAGCATATCGAGGATGTTATCTGTGAATGGCATGGACGAGAAGTTTGTAAAGAAAAGAGAAAACGAAAAGTGAAGAGTGGGATTACCAGGAGGATTTTTTGACACCGGG
>CAZESZ010000127.1:0-1701 GCA_964514855.1 uncultured Candidatus Peribacteria bacterium
GTCGGAATCACCTTGAGATTCGAAAGCTTTCTGACGTATGGATCGAACCAGCGGTCGCCCTCTTCTTCCGCGGTCTGAAGAGCGAACACGCTGCTCAGAATTTTTGCGGCTTCCACGAAGTTGATAGTGTCGCCGGGGCGGAACAGTCCGTCCGGGTACCCTTTGACGATGTTCTTTTCCGTCGCGTTGCAGACTGCGGGTGCAAACCACTTATCGCGGTCGACATCGGGATAGAAAATGGTAGGACTGTCGCGCAGGCCTTTGCTGTTGATGCAGTTGGAAAGACTTTGTATGTCGAGAAGGAAGGGATTTGAGATCAGGTACACGAACTCGGCGCGGTTAATGCGCGTGTCCGGCCTAAAGGTGCCGTCGAGATAGCCGCGAATAATATTAGCTTCGCGTAGTGATTCAATCGCCTCATAAGAGGCGTGAGATTCCGGAACATCGGTAAACGGTTCCTGGGCAAACGGCGCAAACGGTGCGTTTTGGGCCAACACCGGCAGAGCGATAGCTCCGGCAACTATTGTCGAGAAGAGACGAAGAACGAACATGAGAAGGTGGGGAAAAAGGAAGAAGAGAAGGAAGAGGTGAGAAATACGTTGCGGCGGATGCCGCCCGGTGACGAATGTCTTGCAATGATGACGAACGGTTGAAGGAAATCTTTCCGAGTCTCTTTCTTTTCAGTATACTCACGGTTAACCGTTCCCCCAACCTTTATGCTTCCACTCGATCAACAAGCGATCATTGCGATACTTGCTGCGTTTGTCGCCAACGTCACGCTCGGCATGTTCTGGTATTCACCCTATGGCTTCGGCAGGCAGTGGATGAAGCTAATGAAAATTAATCCCAATGCAAAGCCCGACGGAATGGCGAAAGCATTTTCCATCGGCTTCGGTGGTTCGCTCTTCGGCGTGTACATGTTGTTGTGGCTCCTGCAATTGCTGCCGTCGGGCAGCGTGACCGAAGCGATGATGGCCGGATTCCTTCTATGGCTTGGCATCAACGTTCCTCAGCAGCTGAATCAACTTGCGTGGGAAAACCGTCCGCTGAAGCTGGTGCTTATCAATTCGGCACATTTACTTGTGAGTATTCTTCTCTCAAGCGCGATTTTGGTTTCCCTGGCGTAAGTCAGGGTAAGCTGAGCGCATGATTGATTCTCACTGTCATCTTGCCGACGGAAAGTTTTCTGTCGATCTAAAGCAGGTCGTTGAACGTGCGAAGAAAGCAGGTGTCACAGCCATGGTTACAATCGCGGATGATCTTTCCGAAACAAAAAAATGCCGGGAGATTGCAAGCGTTCATGATGAAATTTATTTCACCGCGGGTATTCATCCTCATAATGCCAAGAATTTTCATAATGAATCGTCACTCAACGAAATCAGATTGTTTCTTGAGGATCCGAAATGCAAAGCGGTAGGGGAGATCGGTTTGGATTATCATTACATGAACAGCCCGAAGGACGTACAGCAGCGGGTGTTTGAAGCACAGCTTGTTTTTGCAAAGGAGCTGAACATGCCTGCGGTCGTTCATTGCCGTGATGCAGTGGAAGATCTTCGAACGATCATTACGCACGTGAAACCGCCGATGCTCGTGATTCATTGCTGCACGGAACAATGGGAAGACATCTGCTGGGCAATCGACGACGGCTATTTGCTTTCGTTTACTGGCATTGCAACGTATCCCAAATCAACGCACATCCGC
>CAZESZ010000128.1:0-1692 GCA_964514855.1 uncultured Candidatus Peribacteria bacterium
AGTGAAAAGAGCAAAGTTGAAAGCGAAAAGTGCTTAGTTACAACATTTGGTTGCTGCTTGCAAAAAAGCTTGCCAAGTATAGCCAAGAAACGCCTTTCTTCAAGGTATGGCAGCTCATTGCCACTTGTCATTTCCAGAGCCAGCGTGCAGGATTGTGCCGCATTTCCTTCCTCATTTCTTCATGCCTCACTCCATCCGCCTCCCCGATGCCATGCCGGACGTCGATAAGCCGACACTCCTTGTGGTGTGTGATTCGCATCAGTGTCGCGTGCTCGATGTCGGAGGTCATGCCATAGCGGAGAAGGAGATGATCGAATCGAAGGAGGCAGAATTCACCGACAAACAGGGGCAGATGCGCAGTCCGGCCGGTATGGGTATGGGTGGCATGATCTCCGGTACCGGAGACATGAACCAATTCGAGAAGAACCGTATGAAGACGTTCGCGAATGATCTCATGAAGCACATTGAGAAGGCCGTCCGCGAACAGGGGATCCAGGCCGTGCACATTTCCGCTCCAGCCAAATTTCTCTCTGTCATCCGTTCGCACATGACGCCGATGATCCAGAAAATTCTGATGCAGGAGATCGACGGCAACTTCGTGAAGGAGCCGGGTATCGAGATCCTCGTCCGCTTCCGCCCTGATCTCAAAGAGGCGGTGAAGGCCCTCCGGGATCAAGAAAATTATAGCCCGCGCAAGCAACCACCGAAGAAGTAACAGTGCTACCATGTTGGCCATGATGGATCGTACCGATATCAAGACCGCGCTCGCGAAGCACCGCGCTTCCGAACCCCATGGCAGTACCCTCGGGCCATACATTCACGATATCGTCTACGGAGCCAACGACGGCATCGTGACGACCTTTGCTGTTGTTTCCGGTGTTGCGGGTGCCGAACTTGCGTCCTATGTCATCGTGATTCTCGGTTTCGCCAACGTGCTCGCCGACGGTCTTTCCATGGGCCTCGGGAATTATCTCTCAGCCAAGTCGCGTGGGGACAACTATCAACGGCTCCTGAAGGAAGAAATGCGCGAGATTGAGGAAATTCCGGATATTGAACGCGAGGAAATCCGTGAGATATTCGAAGCAAAAGGCTTCAAAGGCGTGGACCTTGAACGTGCGACCGATATCATCACATCTGACAAGAAGGCGTGGGCAGACATGATGATGCGTGAGGAGCATGGTCTGTTGCCCGATGAGGATGGGACTCCTGTCATGCATGCCCTGATGACCTTCGTCGCATTCGTTATCTTCGGCAGTATTCCGATTACACCATATCTCTTGCCGATTCCACATGAGTCTCGTTTCACTGTGACCGTTGTGAGTGCTGCCATCGCACTATTAATTGTCGGGTTACTGCGCAGTTACGTGACCCGCGAACGACTCATCAAAGGCCCGCTCGAGATTCTGAGTGTTGGGTCCGTGTGTGCCTTCGTCGCATATTACGTCGGAGTCGCACTGAAAGGTCTTGCAGCAGGAGCATTGTAATTATTTTCTCCTCCCCCAATGGGGGAGGGGTTAGGAGTGAGGGGCGGGACTATGCCGCGCTGAACGGACAAATGTTCCTATATGGGCAGTAGGAGCACTTCTCTCTCGAGGGCAGGGCTGCAAAATCTTTCGTACCGATGCGTTGCGCGATCAGTCTGATCGTCGTGAGTGCGTCTTTCAGCTGTGAGTCTGAGCGAGTTGTGCTCTG
>CAZESZ010000129.1:0-1657 GCA_964514855.1 uncultured Candidatus Peribacteria bacterium
GTCTGATCGTCGTGAGTGCGTCTTTCAGCTGTGAGTCTGAGCGAGTTGTGCTCTGATGCACGATACCGTCTTCCGCGAGAAAGAGGAGTGTCAGTGTCACTGCTTCCGTGGGCCAGATCTCTCTCGCAGCGAGTGCATAGACCGATAGTTGCAGATCGGTCGGGAGCTCTTGAGGGTTCCTCGGATTCGAAGTTTTAAAATCGATGATATGGAGTCCGCTTTCGTTCCGCTCGATACGGTCGAAACGGCCTGTCACAACATCTTTGGTGCCGTTGACGGTGAATTTGAAACTTTTCTCTATGCAGACCACCAGGCGCGGATATTCGCTCCACCAGCGGAAGAAGTGTGTGAGCACGCGCTCGCCCTGCTGTAGCTTCTGGTCCATCTCGGCTTTCGATCCGTACCCTTCCGCGATGAAACACTGACGCCATAACGTGAGCAGTGTTGTGAGCGTGAGTTCTGTACCAAGGTCATGTACAGATTCTTCCGAGAAGAGCTGTAACGGCTTTTCCGGTTCATGATTCCCTGATAGCTTCATCTCCAATTCGCCGAAACGCTTCAGCGTGTTATGAATACTGCTGCCGAAACTCTCGCCAGCGCTAATCTGGCGGCTGATTTTTTTGACCACTGCAAATTCATACTGAGCGGGACAGCGGCGATACGTTGACAGCTGCGAATACGAGAGTGGCATGTCAGCATTCTACCCTCAGACGTTTTTCACGGTGAGTTCGATCACGAAACCGTCCTTCGTTTTGAGAGACGTCATTTTCTTGCTCACCGCATTCTGCAGTGAGATTGCATCGATGACCACTGTGCGATTGTCGGCAAGTTTCAGTGTCACGGTCCCTTCCTCTTTTCCGTGTGCATTCTGTGCGTAGACGTCCAAAATTTTAGCTCCCTGCACGCTCATTTCTGCATTGATGCCTACGGTTTTGACCTCTGTTTTATCGTTACCATGCGTCATGACTATTTCCGACGTATCGATGAGTTTCACGGAGCGTGTTCCCTCTACTTTTTCACCGAGGATCACAGCGGCTTTCTCGGGTACTGCAACTGCGGGTGCCTGAGTGGGGACAGTAGGCGCAGCGGACGGAGCAAGGAATGCGGCGGATCCAGGCCTCTTGTTCGCTGACGCTCCTTTCGTCACCCAGTCATCGAACGCAACCATGAAATTCCGTCGACCTTCCTCGGTCGTTCGCGCCTTCATGCGCTCAGCCTTCTGCTCAGGACTCAAGAGCTTGTCGTCAGCAATGCTGTCTGCCGCTTGGTTCAATGCAATGTCTGCAGCGATGCCTTGTGCATACGGTATTTTGATGAGCACGCTCACCAGGGCTGCGAGAAATCCTGATACGATGAATGATTTCTTGAGGCCGAGTGTCGAGAATTTATCGATGATCGGTTTGATCATTGAATTATTCATTCCTTGTTCAATAACACTTTTCATCCGGTCGATGCCGGGATAAGCAGATGCAGTCGCGGTGCCCGGATGTTGTTTTTTCACGATATCGATGATTCGCTTCACCTGGTCCGGCGTCAGAATCTTGGCCATTGCCTCCATTTGTTCCTGGGTCATTTCCTCGGGCAATTTTCCATCGGTGACCGTGGTGTTCTCGAGGTATTGCTCGAGCAGATCTGTGATCAGGACGACATCTTGCCC
>CAZESZ010000130.1:0-1533 GCA_964514855.1 uncultured Candidatus Peribacteria bacterium
GCGAAGTCGAACGCGCTCGTATCGAGCGATCCATTGCTGTAGGAACCGCCGGAGGCAGCACCAATTTTCTGGAAGGTCTGAACGACCTGATCTGCGTAGTACGATTCATCGTACTGATCCGAGGCAAGAAGCGGCAATGCCGTGAGCGCAGCGGTCAGGAGTGCGGCTGTTGCCGAGACCTGAAGTGCACGTGTGTGGCCGAGGAGGGACAACATACGAGGGATGGGAAAAATGAAGAAAGATACGATGAAAGTGCGTTATTATACATTCAAACAGCAACTTGTCAATTATTGCGTACGCAGTCTGTGCATGAGATCTATGCGCTTTTGGATGGCATCTGCCGTACCGATGTCTGAGCGAAAGCGTACCGGTCCAGTGATGGTTTGGCAGATGGCGTGTGCGGACTTCTCTGCTTCCGCTATCGAGTCGGCGATGCCGACGACGCCGATGGAACGAGAAGACCCAAGAATGATCGTTCCTGCTTCGTCGAGATGGACATCGCCGTAGTAGATTCGAACATTGTCCGGCACCCTGTCTGGAACGATGACTGCTTGGCCGATTTCTTTCTTGTCCTCGGGATAGCTCTTTGGGACGATGTATTTGCAGACGGTGGCCTTCGGAGAAAATTTCACGAGGTCTTTGGTCAATGTTCCAGTGATGATCGCTTGGCAAATTTTCACGAAGTCGCTCTCAAGAAGAGGTAGAACGTTCAGCGCCTCGGGATCTCCGAATCGTGCGTTGTATTCGATGACTTTCACACCGTCTTTTGTTGCGATGAAGCCGCCGTACAGGATTCCTTTGTACGGTTCGCCACATTCAGTTGCCAGTGCAGCAGCCACTTTGGCATTGATATCACTTGCTTCTTTGGCTTCTGAAGGTTCCAGGAACGGAAGACTGTGCAGAGCGTCACTGTACGTTCCCATGCCGCCTGTATTTGGCCCGGTATCGCCTGCGTTCGCGCGTTTGTGGTCTTGCACCGCGGGCATATCGACAACACTTTTCCCCGAAACGAACGACATGAGGCTGAACTCGATACCGATGAGCTTCTCTTCAATGACGACCGTTCCACATTGCGTCAGGCATTCCAGAGCGTACGCGGTGCCGCTGTCGATGGTCATGAGATGTTCACCACTCACTTTCACGCCTTTCCCGCCCTTCAGCGCATCGTACTTCACGACGTAGTGTCCGTGCAGTTCCTGCTCCAGGTACGCACGCACATCCTGCTCGATATGGCGGCGCTGATCCGAGAATGACATCGTGAAGATGCGGAAACGTGGACTCACATTCAGGTTGTGCTTTCTCATGAGTTCGCGTGCGAAACTCTTGCTGGATTCGATTCTGGCGAGATTTCGCTTGGGCGCGATACACGGTATTCCGGCTGCTTCCAAGCGGTCGGAGAGTCCGGCCCCGATGGGATCATCCGGTGCGACGAAGGCAAAATTGCAGCCTGAAGCCTTGGCGATATCAACGATCTTCGAGAGGCTCATGATATCCATGACGTGCAGCTCTTTTGCCATTGTCACAAGACCCGGA